>JAFURN010000109.1 GCA_017480865.1 Ruminococcus sp.
AAGGACATCAAGGCAGCAGTGGACTTCATTACAAGCAAGCAGCTTCTGGCAGTGGGAAGCAAGGAGCATCTCACCCGTTTGCAGAAGGAACTCATCGGCAAGGACTGGTTCATGACCTTCCCGGATTTCCAGGACTATATCAAAACCAAGGAACTTGCTTTCCAGGAATACGAAAACAGAATGGACTGGGCAAAGAAGATGCTCGTAAATATCAGCAAGGCAGGCTACTTCTCCTCCGACAGAACTATTGCTGAATACAACAACGATATCTGGCATCTCGACTGAAATTCTATCCGCATATAAGTCAAACCTTCCTATATCATAAAACAAGGGCTGAAGCAATAATGCTTCAGCCCCTGTTTTCATTTGTATTCCCGACAGCTGTGACGCTCCACAAGACGATGAGGAACGATGATCTTCGTTGCCATAAGATTGGGATTTTCAATGTGATTGATCATCTGAGACGCTGCTTCATATCCCAGCTGAACTGAGTTGATATCGATCGAAGTCAGCGGCGGTGAGGTCAGGCGCGCCATGAGAGAATTATTGAAGGAGATAATGGACAGATCCCCCGGGATGGAAAGCCCTGCCTCAATGCAGGCACGTTCCAGCGCAACTGCAAACAGATCATCACTGACAAGAATCGCAGTGGGACGATCTTCCCCTTCCAGCAGGTCGTGAATCTGCATGCCCAGTTCCTCGGGCAAAAACTGCGTTTCTGCAATATACCGGGGCTCTACCGGAATCCCATTCTGCATGAGCGCAAGCTGATAGCCGTTCTTTCTGTCCGCAGAAAAGATCAGGTTGCTGTCACTGCCCAGATAAGCGATCCGCCGGTGTCCCAGCTGGATCAGGTACTCCGTTGCCTCCTGACCTGCCAGCACATTATCATTGTCAATATAGACTGTCTGGTTGGCAAATTTATGCGCCTTCCCGATGACTACATATAACAGCCCTTCATTGTAAAGGTACTCCGCTATGGGATCATTCTGCTTGGCATACATTACAATAAATCCGTCTACCTTTCCGCTTTTTACCATTGCGGTCACTGCGCCAAGGATTTCCTTGTCATCCTGCCCGGTGATCACGGTATTGATATAGCCGTGCTGGTTGCAGAACTGACTGATCCCACGGATCGCCTCCAGGTAAAAGGCATTTTCGAAGGATTCCCGATAAGACGGCGGAAGTATCATTCCGATGGTCCGGGATATGGGTTCCTCCGTCTGCTCCGCCTGAAAGCCCGGCTCATAGCCCAGCTGCTCGATGGCACGGCGCACACGTTCCTTTGTCTCCCTGCTGATAGAAGGATGATTCTTGCAGGTACGGGATACCGTAGACGGCGATACGCCCGCAAGCGCCGCAACATCCTTGATTGTCACTGCCATATGCATGCTCCTTTCCGCATGTTTCATCTCTTATATTATAAACCATTTTCATAATCTTGTCAATGCGTTTGCACAAATTTGCATAAGAGTTGCGCAAACCACATCCTCCGCAGAATCAAACGAAAAAATTCCTGCGCTATATCGACAAATTCAGAGCGTGTAATTTGTGACAGATTCACAAACTTCACCATTCCAGGGATTTTTTCGCAAAAACCGATTGACATTCCATGCAAACGGTTGTATAATAGTTGCATAAGATAACGCAAATGTTGCATTGAATTGCACACGGTTTGCACGGGTATACTATTTAAATCACATATCACGAAGGAGGACACATTTATGGAACGCACACGAGTTAAAAACGTATGCAGCGTCATTGCGCCCCTGAGCGGCAAGACGGTACCCCTCAGCCAGGTTCCGGATCCGGTCTTTTCTGAAAAGGTACTGGGTGACGGCTGCGCCATCATTCCCAAGGACGGAAAAATCTACAGTCCTGTCAATGGTATTGTTTCATCTGTTGCAGAAACAAACCATGCATACGGATTCGAGTCTGAGGACGGACTGGACATTCTGGTACACTTTGGTCTGGAAACCGTTGCACTGAAGGGCAGAGGCTTTACCCCTCATGTCAAGGAGGGAGATTCTGTTAAGATCGGCGATCTCGTTGCAGAAGTTGACATGGAACTGCTGAAGCAGGAAGGCATCAACACGATCACACCGGTTCTCATCTGTGACGGTTCGGATGACAAGAACATGCAGGTTTATGACGGCGAGGTTACTGCCGGAAAGACAGCCGTGCTTACACTCAGCGAGGAGACAGAAGCAGCTGCTGATGCAGCACCGGCAGAGATGCAGACAGCACCTGCTCCCGAACCGAAAAAGCGCAGATTCCCGATCAACTTTGACACACTCCAGAAACTCGGCAAGGTGCTTATGGTAGTTATTGCCGTTATGCCGGCAGCAGGTCTGATGATCAGCCTTGGTAAGCTGGTCGCTATGGCAGGCGGAGACATGCAGGCAGTTCTTACCATTGGCAGCATTATGGAGAACATCGGCTGGGCGATCATCAACAATCTCCATGTACTCTTTGCAGTTGCCATCGGCGGCTCATGGGCAAAGGAGAAGGCAGGCGGCGCATTCGCTGCACTGATCGCATTCATACTCATCAACAACATTACCGGCGCAATCTTCGGCGTAACAAACGACATGCTGAATGATGCAAACGCAGTAACCCACACGCTGTTCGGGCAGGAAATTGCAGTCAGCGGCTACTTTACCTCTGTACTGGGCGCACCGGCTCTGAATATGGGCGTGTTCGTCGGTATCATTTCCGGTTTTGTAGGCGGTATCGTCTACAACAAATTCTATAACTTCCGGAAACTTCCCGATGCACTGTCCTTCTTCAACGGCAAACGTTTCGTACCGCTGGTTGTGATCTTCTGGTCAGTGATCGTATCCCTGGTACTGGCAGTTGTATGGCCGATCGTTCAGCTGGGCATCAACTCCTTTGGTGTATGGATCGCAAATTCCTCCGACACCTCTCCGGTACTGGCACCCTTCGTATACGGCACACTGGAACGTCTGCTGCTGCCCTTCGGTCTGCACCATATGCTGACCATTCCGATGAACTACACATCCTTCGGCGGCGAATATATCATCCAGACAGGCGCAAATATGGGTACCTCTGTATTTGGTCAGGATCCCCTCTGGCTGGCATGGGTGACCGACCTCATCGGCTTCAAGGATGCAGGCGATCTGGCATCCTACAACACACTTCTGGAAACTGTTACTCCGGCTCGTTTCAAGGTTGGTCAGATGATCGGCGCAACCGGTCTGCTGCTGGGTATTGCAGTGGCTATGTACCGCAGAGTAGATAAGGATAAGAGAAAGAATTACCGTTCTATGTTCATCTCCACTGGTCTGGCAGTATTCCTCACCGGCGTTACAGAGCCGCTGGAATTCATGTTCATGTTCTGCGCACTGCCGCTGTATATTGTATATGCAATCCTTCAGGGCTGTGCATTCGCACTGGCAGGCATTTTCGACCTGAGACTGCACTCCTTCGGCAACCTGGAACTGCTGACACGTATCCCCATGTCCTTAAAGGCAGGTCTTGCCGGTGATATCATCAACTTTATCATCGCTGTTGCTGCATTCTTCGCAATCGGCTATTTTGTAGCTTACTTTATGATCAAGAAATTCAAATTCGCAACGCCGGGACGTCTTGGAAACTACACCGATGAAAAATCAGAGGATCCTGCTGTCTCCGATGGCACTGCAAAGACTGCACAGGGCGGCAATTCCCAGCCGGAGCGCATCATTGCACTGCTGGGCGGACGGGAGAACATCACTCTGGTCGATGCCTGCATGACACGTCTGCGTGTTACTGTAAAGGATGCATCTCTTGTTGCGGATACTGACGCATGGAAGGCAGAGGGCGCATTGGGGCTTGTCAAGAAAGATACAGGCATTCAGGCAATTTACGGACCCAAGGCAGACGTATTGAAATCCGACATTAACGATATCTTATAATACAGGAGGGAATCCTATGAAGCTGCTGACACTGAATACCCATAGTCTTGTGGAAGAGAATTACGAAAAGAAGCTTGCAGATTTCATCGATGCAGTCCGCCGTACAGAGCCGGATGTGATTGCATTGCAGGAGGTCAACCAGTCACGGGACAGTGCAGCAGCTTCCGCCCATAGGCTGACAGGATATCTCCCCTGTCAGCATGGGGTTCCCATTCGTCAGGACAATCATGCCTACCGCATCGCACAGGTGCTGAAGGATTATCAATGGACATGGCTGCCTCTGAAAATCGGCTATGACTGGTATGACGAGGGGCTTGCCATTCTTACACGAAAAAAAATCACCAATGTGGATGTGATACATCTCAGCCGTACAGATGATTACCACAATTGGAAAACCCGCAAGGCGCTGGGCATCTGCACGGAAAACGGCACTTGGTACTACAGTGTGCATATGAGCTGGTGGGACGATGCCGATGAACCCTTCCTCCCTCAGTGGGAGCGTATCAAAACACGCACCAAAGGGCTTGCGTGTGTATGGCTCATGGGAGATTTCAACAATCCGGCGGAGGTGCGTTCCGAAGGCTACGACCGCATCACCGCAGACGGCTGGCATGACAGCTATCTTCTTGCGAAGGAAAAGGACTGCGGTCTGACCGTTGGCACAGTGATCGACGGCTGGCGTGAAAAGATCACCGAAACAGAAGGCATGCGTATTGATCAGATCTGGTGCAGCAAGGCTGTTCCTGTCCGAAGTTCTTCTGTTCTGTTTAATGGAATTCATGAGCCGGTGGTATCTGACCACTATGGCGTACTTGTAACACTTGATGAGGAGGTATTATCATGAAGAGAAGTGCAGGAATCCTGCTGTCCATCAGCAGTCTGCCGTCCAGATACGGCATCGGTTGTTTTTCAAAAAGTGCATATGACTTTGTAGACTGGCTTTCTGAGTCCGGTCAGACCTACTGGCAGATTCTGCCCTTGGGTCCCACAAGCTACGGTGATTCTCCCTATCAGTCCTTCTCTACCTTTGCAGGAAATCCCTACTTTATCAGCCTGGAAGCCCTCATAGAAGAGGGGCTGCTCACACAGGAGGAATGTGATGCGGCAGACTTTGGTGAGGATGCAGCTGCGGTCCATTATGAGAAGCTTTATACAAGCCGCTATCCCCTGCTGCGAAAAGCATTCAGCCGCTGGAAGGGGGCAGAATCCGATGCATATCTCAGCTTCCTTGCGGAACATAAAGAATGGCTTCCCGATTATGCACTCTTTATGGCGGTCAAGAAGCAATTTGAGGATCAGGTCTGGACAGAATGGGATGAGGACATCCGTCTGCGCAAGCCTGCTGCACTGGACGCCTATCGTCAGAAGCTTCAGGAAGAGATCGCCTTTCACATGTTCCTCCAGTTTTATTTCTACCGTCAATGGAATCAGCTGAAAACCTATGCTGCATCCAAGGGCATTCAGATCATCGGAGATATCCCGATTTATGTAGCCTTTGACAGTGCAGATACGTGGGCAAATCCAGAACTTTTTCAGCTGGATGAGGAAAATCTCCCGGAAGCCGTAGCAGGCTGTCCGCCGGATGGATTCTCTGCAACCGGTCAGCTCTGGGGCAATCCCCTTTATCGCTGGGAAGCACATGACAAAACCGGCTACAGCTGGTGGATCGCACGGCTCCGTCACTGCTTCCGGCTCTATGATGTGGTTCGCATTGATCATTTCAGAGGCTTTGACGAATACTATTCCATTCCCTACGGCGACAAGGATGCACGAGGCGGTCATTGGGAAAAAGGACCGGGCATGGCTCTGTTCCGTGCAATAGAAAATGCACTGGGCAAGCGGGAGGTCATTGCAGAGGACCTGGGCTATATGACAGATTCTGTACGGAAGCTGGTACAGGAAAGCGGTTTTCCGGGTATGAAGGTACTGGAATTCGCCTTCGATTCCCGGGATACAGGCTGCCGGAACGATTACCTGCCGCACAACTACACGGAAAACTGCGTTGCTTATACAGGAACACACGACAACCAGACCATTGCCGCATGGTGGGATACGATTTCCGATGAAGAGCGCAGCATGGCACGAGCATATCTTTGCGATGCCTATACTCCGGAAGAAGAACTGCACCGGGTATTCATCAGCCTGATTCTGCGAAGCCGTGCGAATGTCTGTGTGATCCCCATGCAGGATTATCTGGGATACGATGACAGCTGCCGTATGAATGAGCCGTCAACAGTAGGTCACAACTGGCGCTGGCGCGTCACCAAAGAGGCTCTCACTGAAACGCTTCAGGCAGATATTCTGCATCTTACTTCCCTTTACGGAAGAGTATAGATTCCCCCAAACAAAAGAGGTTCCTTTTGAAAAGTGGGGGATATAAATTGTAGTTCACCCGATAAACTACAATTTACACCAACGATTTGAATGGAAACATATATCGGATATCCGCATAGCAAAAAAGGCAATTGCATTACTGCAATTGCCTTTTTTGCATCAGAAAATATCTTTTTTGCTTTTGATATGCCGTCTGATCAGCACAAATACAACGGTAGCCAAACAGAGTACCAGGAACGCCGGCATGAGCCATCGGTTGGTGATTTCATCCTCGGCAGACTTCATCTCTGTCCACAGATCCTGCATCAGCTTGTTTGCCTCGTCAGAAAGATTCACAAAAACTGTAGTACGCTCCGCAATCAGTTCCTCATCCGGATAAGAAATAGGATCATTCTGCACTTCCTCATCCAGCATATCAAAGGCTGCTGAATGGGGTGTGGAGTAGCAGATATAATCGATATTGGCATAAGCAATATCCGGCTCGCACATAAAGTTAATGTACATTTCTGCCGCTTCCTTCTGCTTAGCACCCTTCGGGATACACATGGCATCCACAAAAAGATTGGTGCCGCTCTTGGGAACCACAAAGTTCAGAGAATCATTCTCCTCCATAATGGTCAGAGCATCACCGGCATAATAGGGCGCGATCCATGCATCGCCGGCGCCCATCTTATCAAAGATCTCATCCATGACATAGCCCTGCACAATGCGCTTCTGCTCCTTGAGTTTCTCCGCAGCAGCCGTCAGTTCCTCCGGATCTTCCGTGTTGATGGAATATCCCAGCAGAAGTTCTGAAATGGCAAAGGCATCTCTGGGGTTATCAAACATGAGGATCTGATCCGCATAGGTTTCATCCCAGAGCAGATCCCAGTCGATATCCTCTTCGTTCAGGTCAACCGTGGTTTCATCATAGATGATCCCCACTGTACCCCATGTATACGGCACGGAGTATGCATTCTCCGGGTCATAGTCCATGTTCCGGAAATTCTCCATGATATAGCTGAAATTCGGGATATTCTCAAAATCCAGTTCCTGAATCATTTCCTCGCGGATCATTTTGCTGATCATGTAGTCGGAGGGAATGATAATATCATAGGTCGCACCGCCGCCCTTCAGCTTCGCATAAAGTTCCTCATTGGTGGCATAGTTGGTATAATTAACTTCGATACCGGTCAGCTTTTCAAACTCAGAATTCACATCCAGAGTACCTTCATCTGCTCCGGTGGAAATATACTCACCCCAGTTATACACATTGATGGAAATACCATCATCCTTAAAACGGGTATAATATTCCGGATCAGAAACTGTCAGCGTCTGGGCAGTGATCTCCTCTTCTTCCTCCTCGACAGCTTCCTGAGAGGAGGTGCAGCCGCAGAGCAGATTCAGCATTGCAGCAGGAAGCAGAAGCCATGATAAAAATGTTCTCTTCATACTCACTTCCCCCTGTACAGTCCAAGCTTCTTTGCCTGTCTGTTTTCAATGATATTCTTCACGATCAGAACGACTACAACTGCCACAAAAATCAGCGTAGACAGAGCGTTGATCTCCGGGGAGATCTTACGTCTTGTCATGGAGTAGATCGTGATCGGCAGCGTCTGGGATGTGGAGCCGCTCGTAAAGTAGCTGATTACAAAATCGTCCAGTGAATAGGTAAACGCCATGAGAAATCCGCTGATGATACCGGGCATGATCTCCGGCAGGATCACTTTCTTGAATGCCTGAAAAGGGCTGCATCCCAGGTCCTGTGCCGCCTCATAGAGATGCGGATCCATCTGCTTGAACTTCGGCATAATATTCAGGATAACATAGGGAACATCGAAGGTAATATGCGCAATGAGCAGTGTCACAAAACCAAATTCGAGATGCATTCTTGCTGCAAAGAATACAAACAGAAGCATCAGAGATACACCGGTTACGATTTCCGGGTTGATGATCGGCATATTGGTGACATTCATGATCACAGCCTTGGGAACCTTCTTCATACCATTGATACCGATTGCAGCAAGAGTTCCCAGAATGGTAGACGCAATACTTGCCAGAATCGCAATGATCAGCGTATTCACAAGGGATGAGATAATGATGTCGTTATTGAACAGTCTTGCGTACCAGTCCAGCGTAAATCCGCTGAACACAGAACGGCTCTTGGTCTCATTGAAGGAGAATACGATCAATACGAAGATCGGCACATACAGAAACATCAGAATCAATCCGACATATACCTTGCTGAGTTTTTTCATGTGCGCACCTCCTTATATAAGCACCTGGTCATCGGGGCTGAACTGGTTCATGACGGTCATAATTACCAGAATGATCGCCATCAGCACCAGAGAGATCGCCGCCCCGAGATGGGGATTGTAGGAGTTTCCGAGAAACTGCATTTCGATCAGGTCACCGATGAGCAGATTGGAACCGCCGCCCAGCATTCTGGAAATGATGAATGTGGAAATTGCCGGCACAAACACCATCGTAATACCCGAGGTAATGCCCGGAAGGCTCAGGGGTACGATCACCCGAAAAAGGGTGCTTCGGAAGCTGCATCCCAGATCGCTGGCGGCCTCGATCACACTCTTGTCGATCTTCTCCATAACCGAATACAGCGGCAGGATCATAAAGGGCAGGTAGTTATATACCATACCCAGCACAACTGCACCGGAGGTATTGATCAGCTTGAACGGACCCAGTCCCACCATGCCCAGGAGATTGTTAATGATACCATTATTCCCCAGCAGCGTCATCCATGCATAGGTACGCAGCAGGAAGTTCATCCACATGGGAAGCATTACCAGCAAAAGCATCGTGCCCTGCTTATGCTTTTCCATACGGGAAAGGATAAACGCCAGCGGATACGCCAGCAGCAGGCAGATCACTGTTGCAAGCAATGCCAGCCAGATTGAGCGCACGAAAATATTGGCATACTGTCCCACATCGGAGACATTTTCGATCGTAAAGGATCCGTCCTCTGTGGTAAAGGCAAAAAACGCAACCATCAGAAGCGGTACCAGAATAAAAATCACCATCCATACCAGATACGGAAGGGAAAGCACCTTCAGCTGTTTCATCCGTTTCCATCCTCCGACTTCTTCATAATGTGGATATCGAAGGGATCGAAATCCATACCGATCATTGCACCTACCAGTTCTGCCTTTGTGGAATGAATGATCCATTTATGGTCTACGCCGTCTACCACCATTTCATAATGTACGCCCTTGAACACGACAGATTCCACGATACCGGTAAGCTTTGCCTGATCTGCAGGAATCACCTTTACATCCTCAGGACGGATGACAACATCAACGGTTTCATTGGGGCTGAAGCCCTTATCCACACACTGGAACCGTCTGCCGGTAAATTCTACCACGCAGTCCTCCGGCATACATCCGTTGATGATATTGCTCTCACCGATAAAGTCTGCAACAAAAGCATTTACCGGTTCATTGTAAATATTCGTCGGAGAGCCGATCTGCTGGATCATACCATTGTTCATGACAACAACCGTATCCGACATGGTAAGGGCTTCCTCCTGGTCATGGGTTACATAGACAAAGGTCAGTTCCAGTGCCTGCTGGATCTTTCGCAGTTCCGTCTGCATCTCCTTACGGAGCTTGAGGTCCAGCGCGCCCAGAGGCTCGTCCAGGAGCAGCACCTTCGGATGGTTGACCAGTGCTCTCGCAATGGCAACACGCTGCTGCTGACCGCCGGAAAGGCGCTGCACAGAACGCTTCTCAAATCCCTTGAGGTTGACAAGCTCCAGCATTTCTCCAACACGCCGTACGATTTCCTTTTCGGAGAGTTTTTTGATTCTCAGTCCGAAGGCAATATTCTCATAGACATTCAGGTGCGGGAACAGCGCATAACGCTGGAAAACCGTATTCACATTGCGTTTGTGGGGCGGAACTCCATTGATGCGCTTGCCGTCAAAGAAAACATCACCGCTCGTAGGCTCCAGAAAGCCTGCGATAATACGCAGCGTCGTGGTTTTTCCGCATCCTGACGGACCGAGAAACGTTACAAACTCCTTGTCCTTGATATCCAGACTGATATCCTTGAGGATTCTCTCACCATCCTCAAATTCAACAACAAGGTTCTTCAGACTGATAATATTCTCCATTTAACACGTCCCTTTCATTCTAAGATCCTGCACGGAACGAATTGTGCAGGGCTTCTGAAATCATCAAATTTCCCTATCATTATAAGGGATACGACCTCAAAAGTCAATAAAAAACAAAATTTTCACGAAAATCGAATTTTCGTAAGTTTCAGAGGGGAATTGATTCCGAAAAACAGTTTTTCCGAATCCATCCGCCTTATTTCACATAATGCAGCCATACCGCCGAACCAGACAGCACTTTTGCTTCCTTCAGATGATATTCCTTCATCACGCTCTCAGCAAAAAGCGGCTTGCTTTCTGCATCTGCAACGACGGGTGCTGCCACAAGACTCAGTTCATCGATGACATCTGCACGGGCAAAGGCACCGTTTATGACGCTTCCGCCCTCCAGAAGCAGCAGCCGGATCCCGAACAGGCGGTACAGCTTATCCAGGGCAAGCGGGATATCCATTTCATCCTTTCCGGCGAATATGTAGGATACACCAATACTTCTGAGATAGGCAAGATAGGCACTGCCGGCATCCTCGCAGAGCACCTCGATAATGTGAGCATTGTCATAGCCCGGGTCCTCATCGGAAATATGAGACGCCGTCCATCCGAGATTTCCTCTGCGGTCAAATGCAACTGCATAATAGCTTTCCCGTTCCTCGGCAATGTAATCCTCACGGGAAATTTTCGCACCGGAAAAGGGTGTAAGATCCGGCTGAAATCCGCCTGTGAAGCTTTCCGCCATGGTGATGCGTCCGCAGGCAAAGGCGTCTGCATAATAATCCCGGTTGATCTGGTAATAGCTTTCTGCTGCGTCCTTGCAGGCTTCGCTCCGCAAAAAGCTTCCGGTTACCTTACCGTCAATGGATGTGACCATATGGCAGATGATATGCGGTTTGTTCATGGTGGATACCTCCGTTTCTGTTATGGTGAGCGGTTGGGATCATATATTCTGCTCCATTTCATCTGTAGGTTCATAACAAATCTTCCAGTCCAGATATGAGCCTAAAGTTCCGCAATTGGTACAGCGGTTACCAATATAAACCCATTTTGCGCTTCCGTTATCTCTGCGAATAAAACCAACTCTTACATTATACTGTTTGCAATTCTTGCATACAGAGCATTTTCTTAATCTCGGCTTTGCCTCTTGCCAGACTTCATCACAATCCAACAGAATTTTCTTCGCACCACATTCCGGACATTTTACCTGTATTGCTGCCGCGTTTCGGTCTACTCTCAATTCTAAAAAATCATTTCCACACGAACGACAGATAACAGGCTTTACATCAATGTTGTCATCTTCAGAATACTGCCGAAGATATTCATCTACATCTTCGGCACTATCACCTGTCCAATATTTTTTCGTAGTATCAATCATTATTCTTCCTCTATACAATCCTGAAAATCAACACTTTTCTTTCTTCGCAAATGAATCTCATCGTCTTCTTCCTGCGATGCTGTTACCCGATCTTCACCAGCTTCACATTGGAAAGGGTCACATTATAATAATCCAGTCCGCCCAGCTGGAATACGATCTCTGCATCCGCATCTGTCTGGGAAACGGTAAATGTATCCTCAAAGTGCTGCTTGTCAGCAACGGCTTCAACGCTGCTGCTGAAATATTCCTTGCTGCCTCTTACCAGCACGGGGATCTCAACATCTACATTCGTGGTATAATCAAACTGCAGGCGATATGTGCCGTCTGCCTTCAGAGAAATACCGGAGATGAGTGCTTCGATATCATCCGCAGAATCCCCGCCTTCCACCATGTTCACCCAGAAGGACTTGTCATAGCCTACAAAAAAAGCTGCATTTGCGCCGGCTTCTGTATTCATGGTGACATCATACACGCCGTCAGCAGCTACGTCCAGACCGATCTGGCTGGATTCCATACCAAGTGCCTGACAGATCTTATCCGCCAGCACATAGGCACTGTTCTGCTGCGTCACCGCAGACGGATGCCAGTCGGAACCGTAGCCGTCTGCATTGCCGTTCTGTACGGCAGAGGCGTAGCACATAATTTTATCATCCACCTCTGTGCGGAAGGTGTCCACTGCGGTTTCAATCAGCGGATAGAGGTCCTCGCCGCCCATGGTACCCAGCGTACAGATAATATACGCATCCGGGTTATTCTCACGGATCACCTTGAGGAATGCAAGGTATCCTTCCGTAAACTCGACAGAACGTGTTTCAAACTCCGCAGTCACATAGTTGATATCATTGGTACCCAGATTGAGGACAACTGCATCATTTGTACGTACAGAGAAATCCCACGGCACGGCATAATCGCTCTGTTTGCTTGTGAGCGTGTAATAATCCGGAACAAGGCTGTCTGTATTCTTATCGCCTGAGGAATATCCCGAAATGATACCATGACCGCTGTAGCTGACTGCACTGTAATCCGCACCCAGCTGCTGTGCTGCCAGATAGGCGTAGGATTTGCTGAAGTTTTCCGTTGTGGTCTTGAAGCTTTCATAATTGGATGCACCCTCTACGCCATATGCACAGGTGATGGAGTCACCGATAAACTCAATGCACAGATCATTCTTTGCAGCAGGCTTTACAGGAACTGCCGCAGAGGATGTCACCTGGATCTCACGGACGCCGATACCGCCGTACATTGCCTCGGAAAGAAGCATGACCCGCACCTTAGCCGTGCGTGACGCGCCTTCCTCAAAGAGCGTAACGGTTTCCGATGCTGCATCCATAGTTTTATCAAGAATCAGTGTGTCATCCACATAGACTGCATATCTCGGACGATAGTCAGGGTCCGAATTCACACCGCCGTCCCCTGCAAGAGAAAGAACCGCAGATGTACCTGTTACTGTAAATTCCGCCGCACTGCCGCTCTGCACCAGCCATGTTATGCCGTCCTTTTGCAGATTTCTGCCCTGAAGCTTTACATATTCCGCTGTTGTAGGATAGCTGCTTTCTGTCACTTCACCGGTATCTGCACGAAGTCTTTGTTTCAAGATGCTCAGGTCAAAGATATTGACGCTGCCGTCACCGTTGACATCATCTCCGGTACGCAGTGCATTCTTTCCGACCAGTGAACCCTGAAGCTGCTGCAGATCGGAAAGAGTGTACGAATACGCTCCGCTTGCTGCTGAAATCAGCACAACGGAACTCACAGCAGCAGCAACTGCCGCTGTAATGGTTTTTTTGTGTTTCATAGAAATCATCCTTTCTCAGATATCATTATAATAGTCAGACCGGTTCTGTCATCCGGACTGCATACTATTGCAGAATTATAGTCTCCACAGGCTTAAATGAATGATATGTAATCAGTACACTTGCGTCCTTCGGAAAAATATCGCCCTTATGAAAATCGTCCTCTCCGTTGATTGAAACGCGTTCTACAGAACCATCCTTTGTGATCCAGCCTGTGATCAGATCCTCCTGTACAACGAGTTCTATATTTGTAAAGCCCGCATTTTCCAGTTCAATTTTCACCTGTTCATAGTAAGCACCCTTATACGCCTCCGCTGAGGAGATCATCTGCACCTCGTCGGCTTTCGGGTCTCCCGGTCTTGTAAGGGCATATACAAGCCCGCAGACAAGCAGACACACCGCCAGAACCACAGCAAGGACGATCAGAAAACGCTTGTTTACCCTGCGTTTTCGTTCCATTTCCTTCTCCTGATTTTCCATAGCCTTCATATAAAGCCGGGCACTCAGATCCTTTTCCCGGATTTTCGCCACATCGATCTTTTTATAGGTATAATTGATATTCTGTGCATTGTCATTGAGCATCAGCTTTGCACCGCAGAACCTGCAATACATCGTCTTCTTGCCGCCCTCCAGATCTGCACCGCAGCCGGGACACTCGATTTTTACAACTTCCATAAAGCCCTCTCTTTCTGTCTGAATCTTGCGGTCGGGAAATTGAAACAAAGATCATTTGCGGATTCTTCAGCTTCACAAGAGCAGCTCCGCCTTTACTCCCATGTACGAAGCCACTTTTCAGTTTCTTCATCGACCTCTACAACAGTCTTATCGTTTACCCCCGGGGATTTGATAAACAGCACCTTGGTATCCGCCTTGTTTTTTGCTGCACAGGCAATTCCGGGCTGAAGCACAAAGAAATCGCCCTCATGAAATTCATACTCCGCTGCGCTTCCATCCAGCAGCTTCACCTTTACGCTGCCCTGAAGAATATAGGCATGCTCGGTCGCTGCAGGATGCATATGCGGCGTATCCGCCGTAAACTCCCGATAATGGGATATGCCGATTTCAATATCATCCTCCACATGCTGTAAAAAAGGCTGCGGTCTGGACAGATGTCCGGTCAGGTACTGTCTGTATTCCTGCTCCAGTGCATAGTCAAGCGCACACTTTCTGATGATCTCCATTACAAACCTCCTGACTTGTTTTCACGCCAATAATCTTCCCATTCCTTCAGCCATGCGCTGCCTTTGGATTGCACCAGCTGACTGGATTGCCGCATTGCGCTTTCTTTCAGATGCTCAAACTGCTTTTCCAGAAAACGGTAATTCTCCTCATTGTCCTTTTCAAAGAACAGCATGCTTCTTCGTTCCGAATTGGAATTCAGTCCTTCTGTATAAAGATCAATTTTTATGTGATTGAATTCCCGCCATGCATCCTTGTATATGATCTGAAAATAAGCAAAGGGAAGTACATTCTCTGTCAAAAAGTATTTAAAACGCCGCTCCTTCTTTGCAGTCCTATAGGGATCGATCTGAAAAAGCTGATTCAGACTTGCATAGGAACTCAAAAAAACAGCCTTCGGATTCTCTTCAAAGGAACTGTTCCCCAGCTTATAATTTGTAATCGAATCCTTTGCGGCAAATGAATCCGGCGCATTGGCAATCAGTACCATTGAAAAATCCTTATCCTGAAACAGATTGGATAAAATATGGAACATCATCCCGGCATCATAAACCTTATAATCCACCATATCCCGATCCGGTGCAAACAACAGACTCGCCGCATAGCAGGACATATTGATGTGCTTGATCTGATTCACACCCTCAAACGGTACGTTTCGCTTCACACAGTCGATCAGTTCTTTTCCGAACCGTCTTTCCAGAGTTGCGATATTATGCTCCATCTCCCAACGGGAAGTAACCAGCACATTCGATTTCCGGCATATCTCCTCCCGCCAGTTGTTTATCCCTTCCAGATCATCCGGCACAATGTCAGTCTGATACAGACGATCCATCTCATCGAAGAAATTCCGCATGCTGTTCTGAAGCGGATACCGCTGAAGTCTGAGCAGCTTCTGAATTTCCTTCGGCAGAACCTCCGGCATCTCAAAATCATCACTTTCCACTACCAGAATCTTTGCTTTGCTTTCAAATGCTGCCTTCAGTTCCTTGAAATAGAGATCATCCGGGTCGGATGGATCCAGACGATCCAGCGACCCCTTTGTCAGAACGCAGAGAAAATAGGGGATCTGAGCGATCTGGTTCAGCACCTCTTCCTCATATTCAACCTGCCGCAGGGAGTACACATCCAGGAAAGGATTCATACCCTTTGCTTTGAAATAATCATAGATCCTCCCTGCAAGATGCCTGTGATCATGTCTATGATTGATAAAAATGCCATAACGACTCATTTTTCACTTACCTCAACTCATTTTATTCAGAAGCACCATATGCATCAGGCAGCTGATGAAAACTTTTCATTCATTATATCATATCTGCTATGAAAAATCAACTGATTTTCAGGCAGGCATACGCCAGCTGCGCATATTGATCCGGATTGACGAATCCGATTATTTTTCACCCCCCAAGGCAAGAAGAAAACGGTGGCAGATGCTATAATATCAAACAGATACAAGACTGAATACACACACGAAAAACAAAGGTGTTATACTGCTGCACCTGAAAGGGCAGATCCTTCAGGGCCGGCATATGCAGCAGCTGACATAAATTCAATTATAAAGGAGATATCAGAAATGATGAACAAAAAAACATTCCTGCAAAAAGCGATTTCTTTTGTCACAGCAGCGGCACTGATCATGACGATCGGAATCATACTGCCACAAGTCAGCGAACCGATTCAGGCATCCGCACTCACCAGCAGCGAGATCACGCAAAAGATGACCGCACTGCAATCAAAGTATCCTGCCGGGAAATACTGGAATCATGTTTCTGGTGAGGATTATGATGGATTTTCAGTCAGCAGCACCCCCTGCGGAACAAACGGTTATACATGTAATAAACTGTACAGCGGTTCACAGTGCTTTGCTTTTGCACGTCAAATGGCATTGGAGGTTTTTGGTTCGTATCCGGCATACGGCGTTTCCTGGGCGGAGGACCTCGGAACCGTCAGCAATGGATGGACAGCAATTACCGACCCAAGCAAGGTAACACTGGAGCCCGGTGACATTATTCGTTCTGACTATAATTCCCATTCTGCAATGATCTGGAAGATAGAAGGCGAAAAAGTCTATGTAGCACAGTGCTTCGGCGGAGTCGGATGTAAGATCAACTGGGGTACTTTCTGGGGAGATCACAATCTTAAAACGGTTTCCGAGCTTCTGGGTCCGGGCTTCAACGGCGTCTGGAAGCATCCTGACAGTACGATTGCGGATATTGACTATGAAGCATTCTCCGGCACCTACTACCTGAAAAACAAATCCACCGGCACCTACATGCACCTGGAGGGCAGTGACGCCAACAAATCCAACATCGGCGCAGCAGCCAAGCAGGAAACGGATGCCTTCAAGATGGTGATCACACCCATCAAATCCGGCGACCCGGATCAGGGTCACTATATCGTTCCCAAGGGCTGTACCCGTGCAGTAAATCCCTATGCAACCACACCGACAAGCGGAACGAACGTCACGCTTTACGACAAGACCACGGACGGTCAGCAGTACTGGCTGTTCGAACCGGTGGACGGCGGCTATATCATCCATAACAAGTGGAATCAGAATCTGGTACTCAATGTATCCGGCAGCAATGTAAATGTCACAACCAATACCGGTGCTGCTTCTCAGATCTGGACACTGGAAAAAGCAGATGTCACACTTTCTTCCATTGCGATCGATCCTGATTCCATTGGTACGATCTATGAGGAAGGCTGTCCCTTTGATTTTTCAACCCTGTGCCTGACAGCAACCTACTCTGACGGTACGACAAAAACCCTCACCACCGGCTATGTTGCTCAATATCATACGAACACACATACACTCACTGTCACCTACGAGGATAAAACGACAACGCTGGACATTACTGTACAGGATCTCTTTGAGGGCAGCGGTACGGAATCTGATCCGTATCGGATCGGTACGGATGAAGATCTGAAAAACCTTGCGGATATGGTCAATCTCACTGCTGCAAATCCATGCTACGGCAAAGCATACTACAAGCAGACAGCGGACATTGATCTGGGTCTGTATGACTGGAAGCCGATCGGATGGTTCTATGCAAATGAAGAAGCGACCTCGGTGGACAACAGAGCAGCATTCTACGGCCATTATGACGGCAACTATCATAAAATCACAAATCTGAAAATGGACTATGCAAAAAAATATGCAGGTCTGTTCGGCAGAGTCAATGGAGATGCAGTGGTTGAAAATCTCAGCGTACAGGGTACTGTTGCTTCATCCACCTGGTATGCCGGCGGCATTATTGGTGAGCTTGGTCATGGCGGTACGATCCGCAACTGTGATTTCAGCGGTACAGTAACAGGAGAATGCCATGTTGGTGCAATTGCAGGTAAAATCTACAGAGGCGGCACGATCAGCAGCTGTTATGCAAATGCAGCGGTAACTGCCACCGCTGAAGAGGGTATTGCAGGCGGTATTCTGAGTATTGCGCAGATCAACGCAACGGACGATACGGTTGCTATCACAGTGGAGAACTGCTGCTTCGCAGGCAAGGTCAATGCTTCTGTCAATGGCGGCGTGGTTGCACAGACAGTAGTTGATGACGGTGCAGCGGCAGCACTTACGATCCATAACAGCTATTATCTGAACTCTGCATCCAGCGGCACAGAACAGCATGGCTGTATGAGTCTGATCTCCTCCCAGCTGAAAACGATCGCAGCCGACCTCGGCAGCCCTTATGTGGATAATCCCTATTCCACGCTCAATGATGGCTATCCTGTATTTGAATGGCAGCTTTTGATCGAGGGGGACGTGAATGCTGACGGTGTTTTCTCTGTTGCGGATGCTGTCATGCTTCAGAAATGGATTTTGAACATCGGAGAAATCACCGACTGGTATGCAGGCGATCTGTGTAAGGATGAAAAATTGAACGCACTTGACCTCTGCGCTATGAAACGTGCGCTCAGAAATGGCTGATCCGCATATCGAATCTGATTCCGATGTAAGGGGATAATAAAAACCTCCGCAGGCATTAGGTGTATAGCGATACAGAAGTTTTCACAAACATCGTATAAAACTTAATACAGCGGACTATGAAAAGCCAGCCCTGCAGCGCAATGCTGCAGGGCTGGCTTTATGTTAGCAATTATTGTTTACCTAAATAATTTCCGCTTTAGTTTTTCTACTATTCCAGCCAATCGTATTTTCACGCATTGTAACAAAATTGCGGTAAATTCCGTTTTTGCTCATAAGCATATCGTGATTTCCTTCCTCTGCAATACTGCCGTCCTTGATCACGAGGATCTGATCAGCATTTCTGATCGTCCCCAGTCTGTGGGCGATCACAATCAGTGTTTTACCCTTGCAAAGTTCACTGATTGCCTGCTGGATATAGCTTTCATTGTCTGCGTCAACGCTTGCTGTCGCTTCATCAAGGATCACTATGGGAGCGTCCTTTAAGATACAGCGTGCAATAGAAATTCTCTGCTTTTCTCCACCTGAAAGACTTGCACCGCCCTCGCCGACTACGGTCTGAAATCCGTCAGGAAGAGCCATGATAAAATCATAACAGCGAGCTTTTTTGGCTGCGGCATAAACCTCTTCTTCGGTTGCGTCAGGCTTGCCCATGATGATGTTGTTATAGATGGTATCCTGGAACAGATAAACCCTCTGGAACACCATACTGATATGATCCATCACCTCGGACAGCGGAACATTTCTGATATCAGTTCCCCTTATCTTTATACTGCCGGATTTCACATCCCAGAAGCGTGCAAGAAGATTGGCAACGGTAGATTTACCGCCTCCGGAAGGTCCCACAAGAGCGAGCATATTATTCTTTTCAAGTGAAAAGCTGATATTGTGAAGCACTTCTTTTTTGTCATAGGCAAAACTTACATTTTCAAACTCGATTTCATTTCTGCCTGTTTCGGAAAGGACTTCTGTGCCGCTGTCATTAAGCTCAGCCTCGCGGAATACCTCCTCAATTCGGTCCATACAGCTGTTCATAACAGTAAGTCTTGTACTCTGTGCATACAGAGCCTTGAGCGGTCCGAAAACTTCAAATACAAACAGCATAAGTCCGATAAAGCCCATTGTGTCGAGCATATCGTTGTAATGCAGCAGAACAGCCAGTGCCATGACCGCCACGCTGCCAAGGGAGCTTACAAGATTGATCGCTCTCTGCCAGGGGGTATGCGCTTCCTCGAAATGCAGCATTACATCACAGCTTTTCTGAAAGTTGTCAGTCAGCTCCTTTGACTTTTCGCCAAGCAGGTTGTAGGTCTTGATAATGCCGATACCCTCAGTAAAATCCAGCACTGCTTCGGTGAGATTTTCGTTCTGCTGCTGACGATGGTGTGAGTCCTCAACAGCCTCTTTTTTCATTCCATTGCCGATAAGAATCAGCACGAAAACAACTGCCGCCGCAAGCAGTCCTATCCAGACATTGAAGAACATCATAAACACAACGAATATCGCCGTCGAGAAGATGTAGTTCATAAGGTCGGCTAGAACATTCATACAGTTTTCTTCGATAAAAACCATATCCGAGGAAAGTACGGAGCTGATCTTGCCGATGTTGCCCTCTGTGAAATATCCCATGGGCATTTTGCGGAGATGTCTGCCAAGCTCCATTCGCTTTTCGGAAAATACCATAAAGCCTGCCGCAGACTGAAGTCTGTCTGTGATGTGATGAAATATTATCTGCAATACAAGACACACGACCATTGCAATTCCAAGACCGATACAAAGACCTACATCTGCCTTACCCGAAACAAAGGACATGATCGCAATGGTTGACAGCATAATCGGAGCCTTTGCTATGAAAGTTTTGAGGAATGCAAACACCATGGCAAGCTGAATATTCTTTTTGTATCTTCCCGAAGTGTTCAGTATTCTTTTGATCAGTGAAATCATACCTTCGCCTCCTTTGAAGATGCAACATTCCAGTTTGCGCTTCCCTCTGCCGCCTGCCAGAGCTGCTGATATTCTGCGCAGCTTTTCAGCAGATTTTCGTGCGTATCAGCTGTTACAAGCTCACCGTTTTTCATCACGCATATTTTATCTGCTCCCACAATCGAATGAAGCCTATGCGCAATTACAATGACTGTTTTGTCAGCGATAATTTCAGCGATTGCACGATTCATTTTGTCCTCGTTTTCAGGGTCCATAAATGCAGTGGCCTCGTCAAGTACAACAATGGGAGCATTTTTCAGAATCGCTCTTGCAAGGGAAATTCTTTGACGCTCGCCGCCAGAAAGCATTTTACCGCCGTCGCCCGCCATAGTGTGGAGACCCTTTTCAAGACGTGCAAGGAACTCTCCGCACTGTGCCTTTTCAGCCGCCGCCATGACCTCATCATCTGATGCATCGGGTTTGCCAAGACGGATATTTTCCAGCAGACTCATATTGAACAAAAACTGCTCCTGCGAAACATAGGAGATCTCGTTGTTGAGTGCTTCAATGCTCATATCTCGGATGTCCTGACCGCCGATCTTTATGCTTCCATCCGTCACATCATAAAAATGCACAAGCAGCTTGGCAAGAGTAGATTTACCGCTTCCCGATTCACCCACAAGTGCAACAAGCTGACCTTCCTTTACATCAAGAGAAACGCCATGCAGGACTTCAGTTGCCTCATAAGCAAAGCGTACATTTTCAAAGCTGATTGAGTGGTCTTTTCCGCTGAATGGTGCATCTGTCTGCTTTAACGGCTCGTTAGCCATCAGTGCTTCAAGCTGCCCGATCTTATAGCTTACGACCGGAAGCGTCGGCACAAAGCTGAGCGCACGCAGAAGCGGTGTACCGATCGCAAAGCTCATACATAAAGTCAGCACAAGGTCAGGAAGCGCAGACCAGCCCTGCATGACAAAAAACGCACCGAAAGGCAGCAAAAATAACGCAATGCAGGGAAGGACGCTGTTATACACAGCCATCCACGGCCAGCAGACCTTATACCACGCAAGAGTAAAATCACGATAGCTTTTTATATCTGTCTCATAACGCTGATAAGATTCGCCGTCACGGTTGAATACCTTGACGACCTCCATACCGTTGATGTATTCGACAATGGTGTTGTTCATCTTCTGTGCAGAGGCATAATATTTACCCATTTTGCCTGTTCCCGAAGCATACATCATCTTCATCGCAAGCATACCGAGCGGAAGTGCAAGAAGTGCTAAAAGTGCAAGCTTCCAGTCAACGACAAACATACCGACAATCATTATCACAGGAATCGCAATATTGGCAAAGCCCTCAGGCATAGCGTGAGCAAGTACAAGTTCCAATGCCTCAATGTCCTCAACGAACATCTTCTTTATCGTACCCGTGCCCTTTTCCTGGATAACGCCGAGAGGCATTTTTTCAAGCTTCCCCTGTAATGAGGCACGGAGATTTTTCAGCGTGTTGAATGCACTGATATGCGAGAAAACAAGACCCTTTACATATAAAACGGAATAAAGAATGACACAGACTGCTATCACCGCAGCACGCCAAATGATTCCCACATTGTCGATCTCACCATAGCCAAGTGCAGGACAGATCAGCTGATACAGAAACAGATAGGGCAGAGCGTTTACTGCAACCGCAAGAAACAAGACTATCATAGCTTTATATGTAGTTCTGCGGTATTCGCCTGTGTATTCAAGTGCCTTTTTAAACAAAGCAAAAAACTCCTTTCAAGAGAATAAATGGGCACGACTGAGCCGTGCCCAAAATCACTTATTTCATATCAATGCTTGCAACATCAACATACTGACTGTCGTAGCCGTAGGTATAGCCTGCAACCTTCTCCGCATTGTATGCAAAGGTTTCGTGAGTGAAGCTCAGCGGAACAGCAAGATTTTCATCAGCAATTGTTGTAAGAACTGTCTTGTAGATTTCTTCTACTCTTGCAAGATCAGCTGTGCTGTCTACCTCTGTAAGAAGCTCCTGACCGATGAAGGGTGCATACTGTGCCATAACAGGGTCAGCAGAGTTATTCGGATTCATATTTGTAATCACTGTACTCGGGTCATAAGCACCGCCTGTTGTTTTCCAGAGGGCGAGATTGTATGTACCCGCCATAACATCGCCGTACCAGGTCATCATATCTCCTCCCTTTGCAGTCACAGAGAAGCCAACCGCTTCAAGCTGTGCCTTTACAGCAAGAACGGCGTTTTCAACGGCAGTCAACTCATTTGTGTATGTAAGCACGATTTCAAGCTTTGTGCCATCCTTTTCACGGATACCGTCACCGTCAGAGTCAACCCAGCCTGCACCCTCAAGAAGTGATTTTGCCTTTTCAATATCGGTGGCGTAGGTAGTTGTTTCTACATCACAATAAGGAAGGCTTGTGGGAAGCAGCGTTTCAGCAGCGGATTCAATGCCGTTGAAGATGGACGTTTCAAGTGCCTGCTGGTCAACCGCATAAGCGACTGCCTCTCTTACATCTGCATGATCAAAGGGAGCAGTATTCATATTAAAGCCGAGAAGTCTTGTTAAAGTAGAGCCTTCTGCAATAGAAGTACCGTAAGCACTGTCGCCCCTGAGAGAGTCAAACGAATCATAGCCAAGACGTGAAGAACCGACAATACCGTCAATTTCTCCGTTTCTCAGAGCCAGCACCTTTGAATCATTTTCGGGAATCACCTTAATGCTGAAGCTGTCAACCTCTGGAGCTTCTCCCCAGTAATTAGGATTGCGGACAAATGTATAGGTTGTTCCGTCATAGTCGCCTGCGTACATATAAGGACCTGTGCCGTTTGTTGCGGCGGAAAGAATTGAGTAAGCATTTTCATCTCCGCCCTCGAAAGCCTTGGGATTAACAATGGCAAGCGGACAACTCATAGAAAGATCGTTAAGTGCTGCGTAGTAAGGTGTGGAAAGTGTCATCACAAAAGTGCTGTCATCAGGAGCATCCATTGAAGCGATGAGTGCTGTAAGTCTGCCGTATGTACCGTTATACATTCCAAGATTTGTGATGGAAGCCTGAATGCTTTGCTTTACCATATCTGCGGTAAGCACCGTACCGTCAGAGAACTTTACACCCTCACGGATTTTGAAAGTATATGTAAGACCGTCCTCGCTGATTTCCCAGCTTTCCGCAAGAGAGCCTACAAGCTCACCTTCGGGAGTGTACTTGACGAGAGTATCATAGAAATTGTGTGTCCAGTAAATGATACCATAGTTTGTGGTATTTGAGGGAGTAATAACAGGATAGAAGCCTGATTCAAAATCCCAGTTTTCGGTAAGTGTAATCGTCTTTGGTGCATCACCTTCAGTACCGCTGTTTTCCGCTGTTTCGTTACTGCAAGCCGCAAGACTGAGACAGAGCATAGCTGCTGTTAAAGCCGCTGTAATTCTTTTAGTTTTCATAGTAGTCCTCCTGAAAATAAATTGTATAATCACGCATCTGCGTTATTACCGATTTCGGGCAGCATAGCCGCTGCAAGCATCTTTGAATATGGATGCGTGAGGCAGCCCGGCTTACCGCTGCATGCTGTATCCTCGACGATCCTGCCATCCTTCATTACGATGATACGGCTTGCCATATAAAGTGCAACGTCCATATCATGTGTGATAAACAGCATTGTGCAGCCGTTTTCCTTATGTATTCTTTTGAGCAGGTCAAGAATACTTTTTCGCAGAATCACATCAAGACCGCTGATTGCCTCGTCAAAAATAATGATTTCCGGATCTACCGCAAGTGCTCTTGCGATACATACTCTTTTCTGCTGACCGCCCGACAATTCGTGGGGCTTTCTTTGCAGAATATCTTCTGATAATTCCATCTGCCTTATCAGCTCCGAGACTCGGTTTTTCTCATCATTCCGGCTCATCCTGCATAGATTCCGTATCGGCTCGGCAATGCAGTTATAAATGCTGAAATGCGGGTCGAGTGCACTTTTGCCGTCCTGAAGTACAAGCTGAACCTTTCTGAACAGTTCTTTTTGCTTTTTGCTGTTAGAACACGCTAACTCAACATCGTTAAAAAAGACCTTTCCGCTTGTGGCAGGAATAAGCCCTGTAATGATCTGAGAAAGCGTGGATTTTCCGCTTCCTGACTCGCCGACGATTGCACAGAATTCACCGCTGTTTACTGTGAAACTGACATCATTCAAAGCATTCAGCTTATTCTGATTTTTGTCACGGGAGGTGTAGATCTTGCTAATATTCTGAACAGTAAGCTTCATTCCGACACCTCCCTGATATTTGCAGTCAGTACACTGGCTTCAATAAGACTTCGTGTGTAGCTGTGGTTCGGTGCAGTCAGGATTTCCGACGCCTTTCCTGTTTCGATGATTTCGCCCTCGTTCATGATCATTATATCTCCGCCAAGCTGAACAGCCGCTGCAAAATCGTGTGTAACCATAAGCACCGCCGTACCGCTTTCACGAAGCTGTCGGAATGCTTCGATGGTTTCGTTTCTGTGGACGACATCGAGTGCGGTTGTAGGTTCATCGGCAATGACAAGCCTTGCGTTCACCATAAGCACCATTGCAATCAGCACACGCTGAAGCATACCGCCAGAAAGCTCAAACGGAAAACTGTGATAAACACGCTCAGCGTCACCAAGTCCAGACTTTTTGAGCGCGTTAAGTACGGCATTTTTCCTTTCGTTTTTCGAAACATCAATATGAAGCGAAAGGGTTTCAAGCATCTGCTTTCCGATCTTCATTGACGGATCAAGAGCTGTCATAGGGTTTTGCGGAATAAATGCGATTTCTCCGCCGTAAAGTTTTCTTTTCTCCTTTGCAGAGAGCGTCAGCAGGTCTGTGCCGTTGTAAAAAATACCGCCCGATATGCTGAATTTCTTCGGGTCAAGAAGTCCCATCATAGAGTGACAGGTCATCGTTTTTCCGCAGCCCGACTGACCGAGAATGATCAGCGATTTGCCTTTATCAAGCGAGAAATCTATTTTCCTGACAACAGTATGCTGTTCCTTTTTTATGATAATTTCAAGCTGTTTGATTTCAATCAGTTTACTCATAGCGTATCCTCACCTGACATAAGAATATCTCTTAACGCTTCACCGAAAAGGTTGAAACCCGCTGCAGTCACAAGTATGCACACGCCGGGATAGACAAGCATTTCGGGGTGATTGTAAATACAGGAGCTTGCGTCCTTGAGCATTGCACCCCATTCGGAAGTACCTGAAGGCAGACCGAGTCCGAGAAAAGCAAAGGTTGAAATCATAAGAATCGTGGTCGCAATACTTGTTGTGATGAACACAATAAACTGCGGCATAATGTTCGGTATCAGATGGCGGAACACAAGCTTCAATCTGCCGCATCCCGAAATTCTTGCCGCAAGGATATAGTCCTTGCCCATTTCTACCTGTGCATAGGCTCTTACCATTCGGGTAAACCACGCCCACATTCCGACAATGATCGCAATGACAATATTCACAAATCCGTCTCCCAGCATTCCGATAATCGCAATACCCACAACAAGCTGCGGCAGTGAAATAAATATATCGCAGATAAAATCGAGAACAGTGTTCATAACCCTTCCGCCGCAAACGCTGAGCGTGCCGAGAAAAAGTCCGATTGCAGACAGTAAGCCGAGTATGGGCAGGCTTACTCCCATAGAGTATCTTGCACCATAAAGCAGACGGGACAGCACACAGCGTCCGAGAGCGTCATTTCCCATTGGATAGTCACTGCTTGCCTTGCCGAATTTCAGCATCACATCAACAGCTTCAGGATCATTTGGTGCAAGAAGAGGGGCAATTAACGCCGTGAGCAGTACAGCGGCTATGATAACAAGCCCGATCACTGCCTGCGGATTTTTCAGTATCTTATGTATCATTATGCTCACCTGCTATCCACGGACAAAGAAATCTGTTTATCATATCACCGACAAAATTTGCAGCAATAAATACAACTGCGATGATCACTATGCAGGTTGCAGCGGAAGTGGAATCAGCCGAAAGAACCGCACTGATCAGATAGGAGCCTATCCCCTCGATGGAAAATACCGCCTCCATGACAGCACTTCCTACAATAAGCGTGCCGAGATACTGACAGAACACCGTTACAATCGGCGGCAGAGCATTGCGGAAAACATGGCAGAGCAGTATTCTTGTTGAAGAAAGTCCCCTCGCCTTTGCGTATCTTACATAGTCACAGGACAGCTCCGATAAAAGCGATGAACGGAACAGTCTTATAATTCCGCAAATTGTTGGTATCGAAAGTGCCAGTGAAGGAAGTATGTATCCTTTTATTCCCGGCTCAGGAAGAACGGTAAACCAGTTCATCTGCACCGCAAGCACGATCAGAAGCATAAATCCAAGCCAGAAGGTCGGTATACACATTCCGAAAATAGTAATGCCTCTTGTAAGATGGTCAAAAATGCTGTTTTTGAATCTTGCACACAGCAAAGCAAACGGTATGGAAAGAACAAGCGTCCATAACAGCGACATTCCCACAAGACCCGCTGTTATAGGAAAATACTCCGCTATATCCTCAGAAATCAGACGATAAGAGGTGATCGACAATCCGAAATCACCTGTAAAAAATCCCGATATCCATTTCAGGTAACGTTCAGGCAGGCTTCCGTCAAGCCCCATTTCCACACGCACCTGTTCAATCAGTTCGGGCGTCGCATTCATATCTCCGTGTCTTGCGATTACTTCCGCAGGATCCTTCCCTGAAAATGCAATCAGCAGAAAACAGAGTATGCTTACTCCGATCAGCACGGGAATAAATGATATTGCTCGTTTTATAATGTATCTTTTCATAATTCACCTTTATAGTTAGAAGAAACTAACTTACATCCTTAGAAAAAAGCCATTTCAGGCTGATAAACAAAATGGGTATGAGTTTTAAAACTCACACCCATAAATTATACTATGAAAAATTCTGTTTTTCTACTCCAAATCAACTTTCTTTTACTCCGTTTTTTCGGAGCAGCTGCAGCTTCCGCATTGATTGCAGATGTTCCGTTTGCGGTATTCCAACGGGCACTCGTTCATAACTGCACGGAATGCGGCTGAGAATTTGCTTGCATTGTCATATCCGATTTCCGAAGCAATTTCTCCAATACTTTTATCAGCCTCGGACACGATAAGCTGAGCAGCATATTTCATTCGTTCACTTCTGATATAGCTTGCGGGAGTTGTTCCATAAATGGATTTGAAGCAGCATTGCAGGCTGGTTTTGGATATGGCAAACATGGAACACAGTTCATCAACCGTGATCTTTTTTGTAGGATTCTTGGAAAGATAGCTGTAAATATCCTCAGTCGTTTTGGTAACAGCCGGCGGAAAATAGGCAACGGGCTTCGTTTCTCCGATATGCGCAGAAATCAGCTCCAGCAGTTCAAGAACCTTTGTAATTCTGAACGATTGACTTTTCTCTGCAAGTTCGTTATAAAAGCCTTCCGCCAAATGCCACACATCCGACTTGTTCGCAAACAGTGTAACGGGGTCAGTCGTATTTTTTATCCGATCCGAGGAGAGCCAGGCTACATCTGCCCAGGATGCATTTTTCTTGATCCATTCAAGTGCTTTTTCGATTTCTATTATAATTGTGAAGCCATCGAAAATTCCTGTCGGGCATTGTGAGTCGGTTATCATTGACCTTCCCGGGTCGTTGATGACAATATCGCCTTCACCGAGAAAATATACACTTCCGTTTTTCAGCGTTACCTGAAAACAGCCCTCTCTGCAGTAATTCAGAGAAATAAACCCCTCCATCGGTGCAACCTGCTGATAACAGCTTTTCATACGCAGTGAGTTGTAGGAAAGCGTGATTCCCGAAAAGGTGTCAAGACAACGCATACTGCCTTCGCCCGTTTCATTTTTGATTACCATAACATAGGATTTATCCGTATCTATCTGTTCCTTGAAGGAATATCCCTGGAATGCAGGGTCGCTCATTAAAATCATTCTATCACCTTTTTCCACGGAATACAGCGGTTAACTTTCCTTTTGTATTCTCTATATTCCTCTCCGCAAACTTCTTCAAGCCATTTTTCCTCGGTATTTATCACAAGCACGGTCATAAATCCCCAGTAAAAGAAAAACAGCGGATAGAAAATCAGCGGCCAGGCAAGAAAATGCTCAGGAGCAGCAAGCTTCCGCCAGCCCTTCCACTCCCAATCGGGGTGACCCTCACAGCCCTTTATCATATTCTTGTCCTTAACATAAATTCTTGCAAGGCAGTCAAGAAGCACAAAATCACTGATGTTTACAAACATTATCTCAATATATCCCGTCCAGAATAAATTCCAGAAACCTGTTACTCCTGCCGAATTGGCGCTGACAGCCATATAGACAAACATCAGCAGATACATAGGATAAAGCACCCGATGCATTGTATCAAGATCCTTTTTCTTTACATACGGTGCGGCTGCTTTTTTTAATCCTTTAGGAAACATAACGCTGTAAGCCTGCGGTATTATAAAAAAGAATAATCCTACAACAGCGTTGAAAATAATACATAAAACGATACCGTCTAAGATTGTGCGTGTCCAATTCATTGAATTACCTCCGTAATTGCTATCAATTTCACAGTACGACTATTTCTATTACAAGTATCATAAACACAGTTTCTTTAGTTAGTATCCACTAACACAGTTACATTTTACACCTTTTACTGAAAATTGTCAATATGACTGTAAATGCATACTATTAAGGTGTTCTGTTTATGCAGGAGATCAAGACGCTTGCAGCGCTCATTTTATCAGGACTATCGTATTAAAGGAGATTCAATACAAAGCCCCTCCGGGAGAATCTTCTCTCCCGATGGGGCTTCGGTTATTTTATAATGAAGACACCAGATTTAAAAATGCTTTTCTGCCTGCATCTGTCCTCTTGAACACACCGGCATCCTCCAGAACCTCCAGAAAAACCTTTCCGATCTCCCGTTCCAGAATCGCTCTTGCATTCTCCTCACAAAAATCCGGATAACGCTTCACAATATCATCTGCCCATTCCGCATGATGTGTGAGTTCCGGAATGCGCCGGAGGTCTTCTCCATGCAGCATTGCATCCTGAAGCTGTGCGATCTCCTTTGCAAGCCGTGCAGGAAGTACCGCAAGTCCCATCACCTCAATCAGACCGATATTCTCTTTCTTGATGTGATGAAGCGACGGATTCGGATGGAATACACCCAGAGGCCGTTCTTCTGTTGTGATGTTGTTGCGAAGCACAAGGTCACACTCATAAGCACTGCCGTTTTTCCTTGCGATCGGCGTGATCGTATTGTGGGGAACTCCGTCTGTTTCGGCAAATATTCCTGCGCTTCTATCGGAGTACGCTCTCCATTTTACAAGGATCTCATTGCAGCACTTTGCAAGTTCATCCCTGTTTTCAGAAGATACACGAATCACGGACATCGGCCATTTTACGATACCTGCTTTTACATTGGGATACCTTTCCATGCTGAACTCGTATTCCATGGGAGCCTTCGCCATTGCAAAGGTGTAATTGCCGCCCTGAAAATGCTCGTGGCTCAGAATCGAGCCGCCGACGATCGGCAGATCAGCATTTGAACCGATCATATAGTGAGGCAGAAAATCTACAATATCAAACAGCTTTCCGAATACTGCCGCATCAATGACCATCGGAACATGCTTTTCATTGAAGGCGATGCAGTGCTCGTTGTAGTAGCCGTAGGGAGAATACTGCAGCTGCCAGCGCTCACCGTTCACCGTGATCGGAATCGGGCGGAGATTCTGTCTTGCCGGATGCGTGCTGTGTCCTGCAAAGCCTGCATTTTCGGGGCAAAGCTGGCACCTGGGGTATGAAGAGACTTTCCGGGTTTTCGCCGCTGCAATATCACGGGGATCTTTTTCAGGCTTTGAGCGGTTGATCGTAATGTCCAGTGTACCGTATTCGCAGTCGTATGTCCACTTCATATCCTTGGCAATTCTGCCTGCACGGACATAATTGAGTTTCTTGCTGAAATCGAAATGCCAGTCTGTCGCTTCTTTCGGATCTGCGTCATAACGCTTTTTAAACTCAGCAATAACCTCTCTCGGCATAGGCGTGAAAATCCCCATCAGCTTTGTATCAAAGAGATCACGGGAATTTGCGGTATCGCTGATGATGCCGTTTTCACAGGCATATGCAATCAGCGGACGGAGGATCTCATCGATGGATTCACTTTCGTATGTAGTATCGCTTTCCTCCCAGTCAGAAAGCTTCAACACCTCCATCAGCTGATTGCGGACAACATACATATCATCGCTTGTGATAAGTTCATTTTTAATTGCATAGCAGATAAGCTTCTGTACTGCATCGTAGATCATAGGATCACCTCGTTATTATTCGTCATAGCCATTCGGATGATTCTTGTGCCAGTTCCATGCGCTCTGAATGATCTCTTCCAGACTGTCATGGACAGGATTCCAGCCAAGGACTTTCTTTGCCTTTTCACTGGATGCCACAAGTCTTGCAGGATCTCCTGCACGTCTGGGGGTTTCTGTTGCAGGAATCGGATGTCCGGTTACCTTTCTTGCGGTTTCGATGACCTCACGGACGGAGTAGCCCACACCATTACCAAGATTGAAAATATCGCTTTCGCCGCTGTCCATCAGATACTGAACAGCAAGGATATGCGCCTGTGCAAGATCGGTCACATGGATGTAGTCACGGATGCAGGTGCCGTCCGGCGTATCATAGTCCGTACCGTAAATGGAAACGCTCTCACGCCTGCCGTTCGGCACTTGCAGGATCAGCGGAATCAGATGACTTTCAGGGTTGTGTGCTTCGCCGATGCTGCCGCTTTCATCCGCACCGCAGGCATTGAAGTAGCGGAGGGAAACAAACCGCATACCGTGCGCCTTTGCCGTCCATTTGAACATCTTCTCCATGGCAAGCTTGGTTTCGCCGTAGGGATTTGTGGGGCTGGTGCGGTCACTTTCAAGAATCGGGATATTTTCCGGTTCTCCGTAAGTTGCCGCTGTAGAGGAAAATACGATCCTGCCCACGCCGTGCTTCACCATTGCATCCAGCAGGACCTTCGTTCCGCAGAGGTTGTTGTCGTAATATTTCAGCGGATCCGTCACGCTCTCACCCACAAGGGAATACGCCGCAAAGTGAATGACAGCATCGATTTTCTCCTGCTGAAAGAGGTTATCAAGGAAATTGAAATCTCTGAGGTCACCCTCGTAGAATTTTGCCCCATCGGGAATAGCTCCCCGGTAACCTGTCACCAGATTATCCGCAATGACAACCGTATGACCTGCTTTTACAAGTTCCAGAGCAGTATGTGAGCCGATATAGCCCGCACCGCCAAGCACCAGAATACGCATATTACATGTCCTCCTTTGTGATCTCCACACCGCCAACAGGGCGGATTCTCATTTTCTGACAAGCATGTTCACCGAAGATCCGGTTCATTTCTTCTGCATAAGCGTCCGCAAGCTTCAGCGGCACAAACGCCTGAATCGTACCGGCAAAGCCGCCGCCATGAACTCTGACCGCACCTCTGCCATTCAGGATCCGCTTGCTCATCATGATGGCAAGGGGTATTTCCTGCTGCACCGGCTGGGATGTGCTGTAGAGATTCTGCAAAAGCTGTGCGGAGGAATCTCCTGATGCATTTACAAGACGGAAGAACGCTTCCGTATCCCCTGCTTTCAGAGCCTCTGCCTCCTGCAAGGCACGCCTGTTTTCGTCGAAGAAATGCGCCGCTCTCAGAATTGCACGGTCAGAACAGGTTTCTCGGAGCTTCGGGATGGCATTATAAAATGCGCTCTCACTGACCTCACGCAGATGGGTCTTTCCGAAATATGCTGCAGCCGACTCCATCTCATTGCGGATCGCATCGTAATCGCCGGTCAGGTCTGCATGACTTCCCTTGGTATCTGTTATGCACAGGCAGCAGCCGTGCGCTTCAAAATCAAAGTCAAACCCTTCAATTTCAGGATCTTCAGTATCGCAGAAATCGATGGAAACCAGTCCGCCCACGGAGGAAACCATCTGATCCATCAGACCGCTTTTCTTACCGAAGTAAACATTCTCTGTAAACTGTCCGATCTTTGCGATCTCCACCGCACCGGCTTTGTTATCATTGTAATAGCTGTCGATAATTGTGCCGATAAGCGTTTCAAATGCCGCAGAGGAGGAGATTCCGCTGCCGCTGAGCACATCGGAGGTACAGTAGAGATCGAAGCCGCCGATCTCTGCGCCGAGGCTGCTGAACCTCGCCGCAATGCCGCGGATAATGGCAGCTGTCCCTGTTTCGGAGGGCTGTACGGACAGATCATCCAGCTTCACAGTGAAAGCATCGTAGCCTTCGGATTTTACACGGATGACCTTATCATCGTGAAACGCAGCCACTGCGATTGCATCCAGATTCACTGCCGCCGCCAGCACACAGCCGTGCTGGTGGTCAGTGTGGTTGCCGCCGATCTCAGTTCTGCCCGGTGCGGAATAGATATGGATGACCTTTCTTTCCGGGTACAGCGCTGCGAATTTCCGCACAGCATTCAGATAACGCTGTTTCTGGTAAAACAGAGTTTCCTCTGAAGCACCATACAGCTTTTCGAAGGTCCCCCAAAACGCATTGTTTTCAAGCTTCTGTATTGCCTCGTGAATGTTCATAATACAACTTCCTTTCACATCAAAGCGGACAGATCTCAAATTCCAGTGTCATGGGAGTTTCTGCCGGAATCTTGTATTCCTGATGCACCGGTGCACCCCAGGAATCATCGCCCCCAACACCCATCTGCTTTGCGGCAATGCGCACCCAGGTGTAGGACGGATCGGGCAGTTCCTCACGGTGCAGAGCGTTGTCAAGCTCGCATGCACTGTAGGGCAGCACGCTCATTTCAAAGGGTGTTTCTGCCGCTGTGAAGCCAAGACCTGTACCATTTTCACTATAGACGTTCACATATCTCACACCCGTGCGGTTGCCGCATTCCTGGGGACTGAGATACTTTGTGAAATTGTCCCGTGCATTCGATGTATACACGCCGAGTTTTGCACCATTATTTCTGTCAATGTAGTTTTCATCGGGTCCCATTCCATAGAATGTAAATGTATCATACTGCCGCTTCATTTTGAGATCCATTGCAAATACAGGCATATCAGGCATTCCCTTAACACCGGGATATTCAGCCCTTACCCCGAGTCTTCCGTCAAAATATGCAGTATAGATAACCTTGTATTCGAATGCCGGAACAGTGGGTGCAAGGAATGTATATGTCACATCAAGGCTGTCCTGCTTTTTCTTTGTGTCAAAGCCAATCTGCTTTGCGCACTTGCCTGCGGTCAGCCACTGTGCCATTTCATGCGGGTAGCCTGCGCCGGTATCATTGTCGGTCATGGCTCTCCAGAAGCTGATCTTCGGTGCTCTGGTGATGTACTCTGTGCCATTGTAAATCAGAGAACCTACGCCGCCCTCACGCTTGTCAAACAGCATGGAGAAGTTTTCACCGTGCACACCAACAGAGAAATCACCATAGACGATCTCAGCTTTTTTTACTGCCGGGACGCACTTGGCGCCGTCCCCTGCATTTATTACCTCCTGTACAAAGCTGATCGCATGTCCTTTATCCGCCCAGAGGGTATCCTCCGCAAGCACTGCGGAGGCTGTCAGCACATACTCACCGCCGGTTTCAGGCACGGTCAAACCGATACTCACACTGCCTGTTTCGCCTGCCGGAACGCTCAAACGATGTTCCTCAGTGCCGAGGATCACGCCCTCCTTTTCAAGAGTTACTTTGAAAATATAGCTGCTTGTGTCGATAAAGAGGTTTCTGTTTTCAACTGTCAGCACACTATTTTTGATCTGCATTCTGATATTGGAGTAAAGCTGCTTTGCCTCCTGCACCTTGGGAGAATATGTACGGTCAGCGTAAACGATGCCGTTGGTACAGAAGCCGTAATCGGACTGGCGGTCGTCAAAATCACCGCCGTAAACAAGCTTTCCGTCCTTGTAAAGTGACTGGTCGATATAGTCCCAGATAAATCCGCCCTGATAGGCTTCATATTTATCTTCAAGATCTGTGTACAGCTTCATACCGCCGAGGGAATTACCCATAGCATGCATGTATTCGCAGCTGATATAAGGCTTGCCGGTGTTCTGTCTGAGGTATTCCTCAATATCGCAGGGCTTTGCATACATTCTGCTTTCCATATCGGTGATGTGGTCGTATTTTCTGTTCCAGAAAACACCCTCATAATGCACCAGTCTGTTCTTGTCAGTCTCATGGAAATATGCTGCCATTGCCGCAATATCATCACCGCAGTCGGACTCATTGCCGCACGACCAGATCAGTACGCTTGCATGGTTTTTGTCACGCTCATACATGGACTTTGCTCTGTCCAGCACTGCACCAAGCCATCTTTTGTCAGATGCAGGTACAAGCTTGTTTGCTCCGTGGGTTTCGAGATTGGTTTCGTCGATCAGATAAATGCCGTATTCATCACAAAGCTGATACCATCGGGAATTGTTGGGATAATGGCATGTACGAACAGCGTTCAGATTATTCTGCTTCATAAATCGGATATCCCAAAGCATATCCTCCTCGGTGATACAGCGTCCACGCTCAGCATTCCACTCATGGCGGTTTACACCCTTGAAGATGATACGCTTGCCGTTGAGACACATGATGCCGTTTCTCATCTCAAATCTGCGGAAGCCGACCCTTGTTTCCGCTGTTTCGATCACTTCTCCATTGGCTGTGATCTCTGTGGTGAGTGTGTAGAGGTTCGGCGCTTCTGCACTCCATGGCTGTACATCCGGGATGGCTGCTGTCAGATTTGCAGTGTCGCTTTCATAGACCTTGCTGCCGTCCCTGTCAGTCAGGGTAAGCTTCACAGAGTAATCGCTTTCACCGATAATATCCAGCTCTGCTGTCAGAATACCGCTGCCGTTTTCGTAATCATAATCTGCCGTCACCTTCATATCACGCACATGCACTCCGGGAACTGCGTAGAGATACACATCACGGAAGATTCCTGAGAACCGCCAGAAGTCCTGATCCTCCAGCCAGCTTGCGGTACTGTAGCGGTAAACCTCAACTGCAAGCTTGTTGTTCTTTTCCTTGAGATAGGACGTGATGTTGAATTCAGAAGGAGTGAAGCTGTCCTCACTGTATCCCACAAACTCGCCGTTGAGCCATACATAGAAGGCAGTTTCCACACCCTGAAAGCTGATGAAGGTTTCTTTGCCGAGCAGGTCTTCCTCCACATCGAAAAAGCGCACATAGCTGCCCACCGGATTGCGCTTCTGCGGGATCTGCGGAGGTGTAAGCTGCTCCTTTCCCTCCCAGGGATACTGGGTGTTCACATACTGCGGCTTGTCATAGCCTTGCAGCTGGATGTGTCCGGGAACTGTGATGTTATCAAAGCCGGCCACATCGTAATCCTCCTTGTAGAAATCAGCAGGACGGCTATCGGGATGTTCGGTATAGCTGAACTTCCATGTGCCGTTCAGGGACTGTCTCAGCTGATGTCCGTTCACAGTGCAGAGGTGGTCGGAGTGTGCAGGTTCACGGTTCACTTCAAAAATTTCGGGATTTTTAAGCCATTCCAGTGTGGGTGTCATAATGATGTCCTCCTTATTTGTTATGAGTTTTGTCCCAGTCTTCGTTTGCCTTTTCAACTTTGAGCTTTGAAAGAAGAATTGTGATAAGCAGGTTTAAGATCATCGGCAGCCAGAGATACATGAAGTTCAGCATATCGATGCAGGATTCGGACTGCACTGCAGCATTTGCCACGTATCCTCCTGCTGCAAGGAGCCAGCCGGAAAGTGCAGTTCCGATACCGCTGCCGATCTTCACACCAAGGGATGAGCAGGAATACATGGTTCCGTCAATTCGCTTGCCCTTTGTGCGGTAGGTGTAATCGGAGCAGGCAGCGATCAGTGCATTGAGATCCCCCTGCATCGGGCTCATTGCGATTGCTGCAATACCAGTGAAGATCAGCATCATGGGGATGTTCTGCATATATCCGCCTACGATGACAAGACCTCTTGCAAGCGTGGCGATCATGTAACCTGTGAGATTCAGTTTGTACATACCCTTGCATTTCTTTACCAGATACGGAGTCAGCAGCAGACCGCAGATCATGGGGATATTGATTGCCAGCGAGAAGGTTCCCAGCAGATCTGCATCACCGAGTATGTAGGTCATATAGTAGATTCCCATGCTGAGTGTTGCAGAGAAAAGCTGTGTGAGGATGTAGACTGCACAGATGATGATATAGTACTTGTTTGCAAGGAGCAGCTTTGCTGCGCCTGGGAGCGAGTACTTCCTGCTTTCATCCTCAGTGCGGTTTTCCTTATCGGCAAGTTCAAAATCCGGATATGCATCTGCGGAAAATTTTGCAGCATCCGTATCAGCAGAGTTTTCCTTTTCCAGTTCCTCTTCCGGAAGTTCCTTGACAGAGAATACAGAGATGGTATTGACCACAAGTCCGATGACTGCGTAGATGATGGCGATGTTTCTCCATCCCTCTGCACCGCCGCCGCACCAGTCAACAGCCTTTACTGTGACAGCCTGTAAAGCCAGGCTTGTACCGAAAGCAAAGATGAACCGGATGGAACCCATCTGTACACGCTCATTGCCGTTTCGGGTGATGAGTGCGGTAAGCGCAGAATAGGCGATGTTGTTTGCGGTGTAGAATACGGCGTTCAGCAATGTATAGGTGATGAAGAAATATGCATATTTTGCTACATCCCCCCAGCCGGCGGGTATTGCGAAGATCATGATCAGCATCAGGCTGTTGCCGATGTACGGGAAGAGCATCCAGGGACGTGCCTTGCCCATTTTCGTTTTGGTCTTATCGATCAGTGCGCCGAAGATGATGTCCGTGAAGCCATCGAAGAACTTCGAAATCATCATCAGTGTTCCTACGATTCCTGCGTTCAGTCCGGCGGTATCTGTCAGGTAGATCATTACGAATGTAGAGATAAACGCATAAATTACGTTGCCTGCGATATCTCCGGAGCCGTAGCCGATCTTGTTGTACCATCTGAGGTATTTCTTTTCAGTCATGTTGATCTCTCCTTTAAAAGAATTCATTATGGATTTCGTTAATGTCCTCCGCAGGTCTCGAGTTCTGCTTCGGCAGCAGTATTCAGAAGCAGTCTGATACTGCAATTCATTTAAAGGCGCCTTTACTTCTTGATTCTATTCTACCATATCCCAAAAGGAAAGAACATAAACACAATTAGACAAAACATGCACAAAATAATACAGATACGCTTGAAATGCGAATCGGATTATGATATAATGAAAGCAATTTCAAAAAGAACGGAGGATTCCTATGTTTACCAATGTTGCTTACCTGCATAATTCCTTTTCGGATATTGTGGATGAGAGTAAATCACTGATCGTAACAAGCTGCGGATACTATCGTGTACACAGCAGACCGACAGTTTCAACGGAGCGTCCGAACGGCAGACAGGATTATCAGCTTTTATACATTGCAAAGGGTAAGGGATACTTTTATTTTGACGGCAAGGAACGAATCATCACCGAAGGAAACATGATTTTATTCCGTCCGGGAGAAACACAGATGTATTACTATCACGCGCCCGATAAAACGGAGGTGTACTGGGTGCATTTTACCGGAAGAATGGTGGAGGGGATTCTTGATAACTATGAGATGCCCCATACTGAAAATGTGTTTTATACCGGTACTTCCCCCGATTATCAGTGGCTGTACCGTCAGATGATACAGGAGCTGCAGCTCTGCCGACCGAACTATGAGGAGCTGCTTGCACTGAATCTGCGGCATATTTTCATTATGATCAATCGCTATCTGCGTGAAGGACGGAAAGTCGGAAGTGATATTCAGAACGAGATCGAACGTGCCACGCATTATTTCAATGAGAACTATAACGCCCCGATTAATATTGATGAATATGCGGAGTCCCGTCACATAAGCACCTGCTGGTTCATCCGGAGTTTCAAGCAGATCTTGAAGGTCACACCGATGCAGTACATTCTTTCTCTGCGTATAGCGAATGCACAGAGTCTGCTGGAATCCACAGAGTACAATATTTCGGAAATTGCAGAAGCGGTCGGATATGATAACCCGCTGTATTTCAGCAGGCTGTTTCATAAGCATATCGGTGTTTCGCCGTCGGAGTACAGGAAGCAAAGGACGAAATAACACAAAGTTTATCTGTGGTTTGCCATATAGAATAAGAGAAAGCCCCTCTGTCGGATTTTGGTCCGGCGGAGGGGCTTTTTGATTAAAATAGACTTTCAAATATTTCCATAGTTTCATCACTCATTTTACGGACGAAACCGGATACAGAAGTAGTCATAATTCTATCGTATTTATCGAATCGCAGGGGCTTCTGAACAGATTTGCTTTTCCCGAAAAGCATTGTTTTCACGATTTCAATCGGAAGTGATCTTGGATGAATTTCAGAGCCATTTCCGCTTGCAGCAAGTTCTGCACAGCAGGTTCGAGGCTTTTGATGATAAAGATGCGGCACATCTTTCAGCTTATCAGAGTGATATATACGCTGAATATCATCAGGAAGTTTTTCATACACTTCACCTTTAACGCTATTATGTTTTGCAGTATGGTCATCAACCACATAACCCGAACCGTGTTCCCACATTACAAAATCGCCATACATTCCTTCTGTATAGTAAAGAACACCCTTGGGGATAAGTGCGGAATGATATGTACCAAGTTCACGCATGGTATAATCAAATGCACATTCGATTTTTCAACAGGAAGACGAGCCATCACAGCCAGTGTACCATTCTGAATGGTAACCGCATATATAACATCTCCGGTTTTTACTGCGGAGATGGACGGCATTATCTGGTGCTGACTTCCATAAACAACTTTAAAAGGACCTTTGTCGCCTGCTTTTTCTAATTCCTTTACATAGTCCTTGCCCCAGTAAACCATATGTCCAGCCATTATCTAAGCCTCCGAATTCAAAATTGCCCCAACATCCAAATCACGCACACTTACACCTCTGTTATCCAATCCGCACACAAATATGCGTATAGTATAGACGAAATTGAACTTCGGCGGATGTAGGGTATTATTCGTAAAATTCTATTTTTTCATATATCGCACATTCCAGTCGCTCGTTTCGTCTTCGGCTTCTGCGTACTCACCATAATCCAGTTCTGCCAGATCTCCCATCGACGCATCAATGCTTAAAACATTCGCCAGAGAAACGATTCTTGCATCATCTTCCGTGTGGTTTCCGCCGCATAAAAACTGCCAGTAACCGTCTTCATCATGGGAAACGTACAGTATAGGCTTGTTATCCTCCAGTACATGGCGGCAGGTAAGGCAGGCAGTATCGGGGGCATCTGCAAATGGGAATTTCTGATTGTTCATCGTTTTACCTCCAAATTCATTTTTTCATCTCGACATCAACACCACACACTTAACATGCCACGACACGTCCGAAATGATGTCAAATGGCGGTATTTCGTTGAAATCCGTGCATGGAAGAAGTCTGTAAGCCATTTCAAAGTGCAAAAATTACACTTTCAAAGGTTCAGAATTGCACTTTAGCGATTTCTTATATGGAACGCCGAATCAACATTACAGCTTTATTCGCTTTCATAATGTTACAATTCGTCTTAATTGCGATCTTTTTTCACAACCGCATTCTTCCCTCTGAAAGCAATACCGATCTTGTGGACAGCGGTTATGCCGGTGTCAAGAAGCTCTGTGTCGTATTTCTTTTCATTGATTTGCAGTAATGCTTCCTTGGCAAGTGCATTCAGATCTGCATTTTCATCCCTTCTATTGCTCCGAAACATAATACTGCTCCCTGAACCTCTTCGGTGTTGTACCTGTTATTTTTCTGAACGCATAAATAAACGAGCTTTGAGAAGAAAAACCCAGCGATACAGAAATATCCAGATAGGAAAGATCCGAGTATTTCAGCAAATTCTGTGCCGTGTCGATCTTGGGATTCAGAACAAATTCTTTTAGATGAGTACCTGTTTCCGTATAAAACAGCTGTGACAAATATGACGGATGTAATCCGCAATATACCGCAAGCGAATTGACTGTCAAGTCCTCACGGAGATGCTCGTAAATATAATCAATGCACTTTCTTGCGTAGAGTGAAATAATGTGCTGTTTTCGTATCTCCTGCATACGCTCTGTGAAATCCAGCTGAAGCTCCTGCATCAGTTCCAGTAATCCCTCATAGGTTCTGCATTTGTCCCCTTTACGGATGTAAATATCCGCAAGAGTGTACGCTTCATCATGTCCCATACCGCTTTGCATACAAGCCTTTGCAATTGCAGAAGCCATGATCGCCAGATGGTATTGTGCATTTCTCACGGAATTATCCGATAGCTGCCTTGACAAACATTCTGTAAGTTTTGCTGCATTTTGTCTGACTGCATCCATATCTCCATTGCAGATGTCATTATATTGTTCCATTTCCACATTCATCGGCTGTCTTTGGATACCGCTTGTTTTCTGCAAAAACAGCTGGTAATTCAGTTCGTTTCTGACCTTCATTTTATCACCACGCATTTCCAAGACCATATCGTTATCTCTATTATATCAGATTTTCGATACAAATACAAGAAAACCGATATAAAAACTACCGCATCCATTTTATAATTAGGATGGAGGCGATATTATGACGAAAACAAACGACCTGACCGAAGGCAAGGTAAGCCGCATGCTTCTCGGTTTCTTTTTCCCGATGCTCTTCACCAATCTGCTTCAGCAGCTTTACACCTTTGCTGATACTGCAATCGTTGGAAAAGGACTTGGTGACAATGCACTTGCGGCAGTGGGCAATATGTCCGCTCTGACGCTATTGATCATTGGCTTTGCACAAGGCATCACAAACGGATTTTCCGTTATTGTGGCACAGCACTTCGGCAGCAGAGATATGTCCGCACTGCGGAAATCCATTGCAGCGTCCATAAAGCTGTCGGCGATCCTGTCAGTCATCCTGACTGTGATCAGTCTGATTTTTCTGAAAAACGTGCTGCTCATTATGCAAACCGACACAGCCATTCTCAAGGATAGTCTGATATATGGGTATATCATATTCGGCGGACTGACGGCAACAATGGCATATAACCTCTGCTCCTGCATCCTGCGAGCTTTGGGTGACAGTAAAACGCCGTTCCTTGCAATTGTGGTATCATCCATTCTGAATATTCTGCTCGACTGTCTGTTCATCTTTGTTTTGAAAACAGGTGTAGGCGGTGCGGCAATTGCTACAGTTCTGGCACAAATTATTTCTGTTGTAATCTGTGTAATTCGTCGGCGAAAGACAGAAAGCATCCAGCTTACCCGTCAGGATTTCAAAAGCAATTTTTCACTGTCGGTTGAGCTGCTGAAAAATGGCATACCGATGGCTTGTATGAATTCAGTTACCGCAGTTGGCTGTATGATCGTGCAATCCTATGTCAACGCTCTTGGAGTTGTATACACCTCTGCATATTCTGCCTGCAATAGGTATGTGAATCTGTTTATGCTGCCGTCTGTTACAGCAGGCTTTGCCGTGTCTGCCTTTACAAGTCAGAATTACGGTGCGAAGAAATATGACCGTATTAAATCAGGTGTCCGTGTTGGTCTGATGATCGGGCTGGTATCATATCTTGTTCTCGGTATGGTTATGGTGCTGTTTCCGCAGGCACTTGCAAAGGTGCTGCTGAACGGACAGGAACCGATTACATTGGCTGCACATTTTCTACAGATATGCGGCAGTATGTTCTTTACGCTGAATTTTCTGTTTGTTTACCGAAGCACCGTTCAGGGCATGGGGAAGCCCTTGGTGCCCATGTGTTCGGGACTGCTTGAAATGGGACTGCGGATTCTTGTGATTGTACTATGTCTTTCACGAATTGGATTTAAAGCAACTGCCTATGCGGAGGTCATTGCCTGGACAGGGGCATTCGTGCTGAATTTTGCTGCTTATCTTATGGAGATGAGAAAATATACGGCGAGGAAACAGTAAACTGTATAGAACATGCATAAACCCTGCTGAGGTCAGCAGGGTGTTTTTTCTATTGACATCGCCCCTACTGTATGTTATAATAAAAACAGATGTTACGCAACGGTTGTTACAGAATGGAGAATAACAATGCCGCCGAAAGCAAAATTTACAAGAGAAGAAATCATCGAAGCTGCCCTGACCCTTGCTGCTGATAAGGGCATCTCTGCTCTGACCGCACGTGAACTTGGTGCAGCACTGGGCAGCTCTACCCGTCCCATCTTCACAGCCTTTCAGAATATGGAGGAGGTACTGACAGAGGTGCGGAAGGCTGCTGTTGCTCGTTTCAGTGAGTATGCAAAGAAGGCAGAGGAGTTTACGCCGGTGTTCAAGCAGGTGGGACTTCAGATGATAATGTTCGCCTATGAACAGCCGAAGCTGTATCGTCTGCTGTTTATGAGCGAAAAGCCTGAAGCGCAGACCTTTGATGATGTCTATAATAATCTCGGTGAGATCGCACCCTTATGTGTTCAGGTGATCCAGCGTGATTATGACATGAGCTATGATAACGCAATGCTACTGTTCAGGCAGATCTGGATATATACCTATGGAGTAGGCGCACTGATCGCAACGGGAATGTGCAGCTTCAGTATGGAGGAGATTCAGGATATGCTCAGCCGTGAGTTCGTGGCGATGCTGATGCTGATAAAGTCGGGCAGGGCTGAGAATTGTACGACTATTCCGGAGAAGAAGCATGAATAGCTGCTGCAAAAGTTCCTGTGAACTTATCAAAAAATATGATCCGAAGCCGAAAAACAATGACGGCAGCATAAAATGGTTTCTGTATCGCTGGGACGACGGAAAGAACGGTTACCGTAAGCTTGTCAGATGCAGAGAATGCGGCTGCTTTTATCTGGTGCAGTGCTATCGGCTTAATAAGTTTTCGGATCATGCTGATACAGAGTATGAGGACTGGTACGCCGCCGATAACGAACAGCAGGCGGATCAGCTGAATAAGAAATATACGGGAGTGCAGCTGGAGCATAGAATGAATGAAATCTACAGATGCAGCTCCGAAAGAGAATAGCTGCAAAAACAATACTCATTGAATGCTTCAGTGGAAACAGCGTTATTGCTTTGAGAATAACCAACTACAGATCGGAAGAAAGGTGCTGCAAAATGAAACTTACATTAGAAACGCAAAGATTGATATTAAGACCATTCAGAGCAGATGACGCGGAAGCAATGTTTTCCGGATGGGCGAGTGATCCGGAGGTGACAAAGTATCTGACATGGAATACCCATGAAAGTATTGACGATACCAGAGCCATCCTCGATCAGTGGATAGGAGAATACGAAAAGCCGGAAAGGCTTAATTTTGCCATCGTGTTAAAGGCTACAGATCAGCTGATCGGCGGAATTGATGTAGTCGGATATCTGGGAGGCTCCGGCGGAACTCCGGTGATCGGCTACAATCTGGCAAGGGCATTCTGGAATCAGGGATATATGACCGAAGCCTGCAAATGCCTGATCGCTCACCTGTTTTCCAAAGGATACCGTGAAATCAGGATAGATGCAATGTCGGAAAATATCGGTTCGATCAAGGTGATTGAAAAATGCGGCGGAATACTTCTGAAAACAGAAGAAGAGTATTTTCCGCTTAAAAATGAAACTGTTTCCGTAAACAGATATGTTGTGAAAGCAAAGTGACTTATGATGAGAGAGGTGCATATCATGAACGAACAGATCAAAACACACATTGAAAAATATCCCGATGAGATCCGAGCGATGTTTGCATCACTGCGTCAGCTGATTTTCGACAGTACACCGGCTGAACTGACGGAAACGCTGTGGGCAAAGCTGCCAAGCTTCTATGCTGGTGAGAATTTTGTACGCCTGATCCCGTTCAAGGATCATATCAATATTGAGGCACAGGCGATCATTCAGCATAAGGACGAGCTTTCCGGCTATAAGATCACGCCCAAGGGAATGCTGCAGATTTACGTGAAGCAGAGTATTCCAGGTGATGTGTTGTCACGGGTGTTTGCTGAGACTTTGGGAGGATGAATCATGAAATCCCTATGCGGTGCAGATTGCGTAAACTGCGGTTATGGAAAAGGAAACGGCTGTAAAGGCTGTGAAGCAACAAACGGCTGTCCTTTCGGAAAGCAATGCTTTATTCACAGCTATATCAAAACAGGCGGAATCGAACGCTTTGAGCAATTCAAGCTTCAGCTGATTGACGAATTCAACGCTCTTAATTTGCCGGGTATGCCGAGAATCACGGAGCTTTATGCTCTGAACGGTGCATTTGTCAATCTTGCGTATCCTATGCCGAATGGAGAAAGTGTCAAAATGCTGGATGATCAGGCGATATATCTTGGTACTCAGGTCTGCTGTGAATTTGATGACGGTGACGGAGAAAAGTGCTTTGGGCTGGTTGCAGGGTTGGATTTTCTGTTGGTAGCTGAATACGGCGAAAATTGTGCTGATCCGGAGCTGGTTGTTTATTTGAGAAGGTAAAATATGAAGTACAGATTTTGTAAATTTGATGATTCCTGTTATGAAAAAGTGCGGCAGTTTTTAATCGGATTACCGGAAGAAAGCTGCACTTATATAAACTGGAATTGGGCAAGGTGGGAGTGGATGTATTTTCATCCCGACTTTGACAACAGTCTTTCAGAGAAAATAGGACTATGGTCTTGCGGTGAAGAAATGGTTGGTACTGCAATATACGACCACTACCTCGGCGAAGCGTTTTTCGCCGTAAAGAAAGGTTTTGAAGAGCTTAAAAAAGAAATTATAGATTATATGATTGAAGATTTTTCGGATGAAAATGGTCTGGGTATTGCTGTAAATGACACGGACAACGAAACAGTTGACCTGATTTTATCCTGTGGTTTTTTCGCTTGCGAACAGACGGAAAATGTGCTTGAACTTTTGCTTGATGATATGGATTTTGATACAAATACAGCCGACAATATTCAGCTGCACTCCATTGATATCAAAGAAGATTTGTATAAGCACCACAGACTTCTATGGAAAGGCTTTGATCATGATGGCGAGCCGCCTACGGATGAAAAAACGCTTGAAAAGCAAAGACGTATGCTTTCTGCACCTCATCTGAATTCACAGCTGCATATCGTTGCAGAAAATGAAGACTCGGAGTATGCTGCGTACTGCGGTTTATGGTATGATGACAAAACAGATTATGTGTATGTTGAGCCTGTATGCACAACTCCCGACTATAGGAACAAAGGATTGGCGAAAGCGGTTCTTAAAGAAGCTTTGAAGCGTGCGTATGATATGGGTGCAAAAAAGGCGTATGTGATATCCGAGCTTGAATTTTACAAAAGCATTGGCTTCAGGCAACATTCTCACTACACTTTTTACTGGCATAAATAAAATACGGGAAGGGAAACAAAATGATATACGAACTTGAAAACAAAATGTGGCAAGCCACTAAAAATGGCAATAAAACCGAATTTACAAAGCTTGTTTCAGCTGATGCAGTTATGGTCTGCGGAGGCTATCGCTGTACGGGTGCGGAGTACGCTGGATTTATCAGTGATTTCGGCATTTCAGCCTTTGAGATAAGCAATTTTGAAGTTGTACACGAAACTGACAAGATTGTGCAGGTGCATTATGTTGTAAAGACAACCACTGATGCTCCCGAAAATGCAGATTTAGCAGGGACTTTTCACGTCACATCAACGTGGGAAAACCGTGACGGAGAATGGATGCTTGTGTTCAATATGGACTCACGGATAATGGAGTGAAAAAATGGAAATCATTGATTATTTCAGCAATGAACAGCGCAGCTGGATTGATAAAATCCGTGCCTGCGACTGGAATGCGGCAAAATTTCTTGCTAACCTGCTGGAGCAGAATAAGTTCCACGAAATGCTTGGCAGCGGCAGTCTGTTCATCATGGCAGACGGCGAAAAGCTTGTATCCTTCTGCACGCTAACGCAAAAGGACTGCATTGATGATGAAAACCTGTTTCCATGGATAGGCTTTGTATTTACTGCACCGGAATACAGAGGGCATAGATACAGCGGTGAGCTTATTAAGCATGCTTTTAATGAGGCGAAAAAGCAAGGCTATAACAAGGTCTATCTTGCCACTGACCACATCGGACTGTATGAAAAATACGGCTTCACATACATGGAAAGCCGCATTGATATTTATGGTGAGGAGAGCAGGGTTTATTACAGAAAGTTGGGAGAATGAACTATGTCAATGTGGAATCCGTGGAAAGTGTGACGGTGTTCGGGGATTACCTGGTGTTTCGGTTGAAGTCGGGGGGAAGGTTATGGTGGAGAAGTGAATAGGTAGAGAAATGCCCCTCATCATTGGATGTGAAAATCCAGTGGTGAGAGGCTTGTTTTATCTCTTCGGTTTAAATTTTGCACTGTAGATTCTAACAGCTTCATCTTTCATAAGCCAGCCAAATTTTCTGAGAAATTCCAGTTTTTGCTCATCAGTGATCCATTCCTGTAATATATGCAAGACCCCATCAAATCTCTCATTTTCTTTTCCATTGAAAAATTTTCCACCAGGACCTTGCTTGAACATTGCAGGAACACCGTTTTTAATTGCCTTCCATACAGTTGAGCCTCCAGATGTTATTAAATCATCTCCGACAATCCCATCTAATGCACCGGATGCCATTCTCTTGAGAAGCTCTTTTTCTTCGTTTGTCATTGCCATAATCGTCCCTCCATTAAAAAGTACTGATATCTTATTTTATTCTCAATCAATTCAACCCAATTCAAAGACGTTTCCAATAGCACAAATTATAAGTAGAAACGCTATGAGTCCAATCATAATTAGCACGCCTTGTATGAATTGTTTATGCTCCAATTCTTTATTTTTTCGTTTCTCCTCCTGCTTAATTTGATATCGTGTTTTCTTCGCTGGTCTTTTTGATTTATATTCTAGGTTCTTTTCTACGAGGCTTTCAACATCTGATTCAAAATGTGCATCAATAATATTTTTAAATCCAAATTTCAGCTTCACACATAACACCTCCATCTAATAACTCTTCCGAAAGATAGGTTATTTCTCCCTCGACATCAATACCACACACTCCACATGCCCAGTCCCCGGGAACAGATCCACCGGCTGAACCTTAACAATACGATACTGCCGCTGACAAAGGAGGGCGCAGTCACGTGCTGCTGTAGAAGGATTACAGGAAACCATGACGATCCGCTCCGGATTCATCTGACAGATCGCATCAATGGTCTGTTCATCGCAGCCCTTTCTCGGCGGGTCAGCTACGATCACATCGGGAAGCATATTCTCCGCTGCCAGACGCTGTGCGATCTCTCCTGCATCGCCGCAGATGAATTCCGCATTCTCTATGCCGTTTCGTTCCGCATTTTCCTTTGCGTTCTCCACAGCTTCCGGAATCACCTCAACACCCAGCACCGAGCCGGCTGCATCCGCCATGGAAAGTCCGATCGTTCCTGCACCGCAGTAGAGGTCGAGAAGACGCTCCCTGCCGGTCAGTGCCGCAAATTCCTTTGCTGCTCCGTAAAGCCTCTCCGCCTGCGGTGTATTCACCTGATAGAAGGAAAGCGGCGAAATCTCTACCTCGTTTCCGCACATGGTATCCATAATAGCATCACTGCCCCAGAGCGTTACTGTCTTTCTTCCCAGAATCACATTGGTTTTCTCAGGATTCACATTCATGACAATGCTTTTCACCTGCGGAAATTCCTCTGTCAGAACGGGGATCAGACCACCCAATTCCCGGGCGATCGCCTTGCGCACCACAAGACATACCATCATCTCACCGCTGGAATGTCCCTCACGCAGATAAATATGCCGAAGAATACCGGTATTTGTTTCCTCATGATAGGCAGAAATTTTCTTCTTCTCTGCATATCGGAGAATCGCATCTGTTACCCGGCTGAACAGTTCCGGCTGCAAAAGACAATCCTTTACCGGGATGATCCGATGACTGCGCTTCGCATAAAACCCGCAGATGAGCCTGCCATCCTTGTCCGCTGCAACAGGATACTGCGCCTTGTTGCGGTAACGAATGCGGCTCTCACATCCGAGAATGGGCAGGAACTCAGGACTAAGCTTTCCCAGACGCTCAAAAGCATCCCTTACGATCTTTGCCTTCAGCCCGAGTTCCTTCTCATAGCGGATATGACGGAATGTGCATCCGCCGCACTGACGGTGATGGGGGCAGTCCGGGGTCATGCGGTCACCGGATGGTGTGAGAATCTCCTGCACAATGCCGAAGGCGTATCGCTTCAGCACCTTTACAATCTTGATTTTCAATTCGTCTCCGGGGGCTGTATCCGGTACAAATACTGTCATACCGTCTACACGGCATACGCCGCTTCCCTCCGCTGTTAAATCCTCAATGATAACGGTGTAGATCTCATTTTTCTGCATAAGCAGCCTCCTGGGTACGAATGCGCTCATAGATCTCATAAACCTGCTGCTTCTTTTCCATCAGCTGGTCAAACTGCGCAATATATTCATAAGGGAATTTATAGTTGCATACACGGGTGATCATTCCATTCGGCTCCACCAGCTTTGTGGATGCAGCACAGCCTGCACCGAAAATGGACTGCGTTTCATCCATAATCAGCATGTTGTAGTAGGATTCCTTCCCCGGCTTTGCATAGCCTACATTCTCCTGATTGTCAATGGTATTTTTCTGACGATACATATAATAAGGCTGATATCCCTTTTCCGGCAGCATAGCAATGCTGTCCCGTACCATTTCACGCACGGGATTTTCCAGCTGAGTCTCGCCCTCTGCAAAAAGATTTGCTGCCCGCTTCAAGGTCAGCGTATGCACCGTAATGCTGTCCGGGTCAAGCGCAATGATCTGCTCCAGAGTCCGATGAAAGCTTTCCGGTGTATCACTGGGCAGACCGGCGATCAGATCCATGTTGATATTCTCAAAGCCGAAGGAACGTGCCAGATGATAACATTCCACGATCTCCTCTGCGGTATGACGGCGTCCAATGGTTCTCAGCACATCATCATTCATCGTCTGGGGATTGATGGAAATCCGGTCTGCACCATACTTCCGCAGCACCGCAAGCTTTTCTGCGGTAATGGTATCCGGTCTGCCAGCTTCCACGCAGTATTCACGGATATGGGACAGATCAAAATTCGCCTCTACCGCCTGCATCAGTTGTTCCAGATGCTCTGCACTGACAGAGGTCGGCGTACCGCCGCCGAAATAAACCGTATCGATCATCAGCCCCAGTTCACGGACCATTCTGCCCCATATTTTCAGTTCCTCACAGAGCAGACGGATATAATCCGGCATAAGCTTCTTTGCCTGCTCCACAGAATGGGAGACAAAGGAGCAATAGCTGCATCTTGTCGGACAAAAAGGAATGGATACATAGAGTCCGATGGAATTTTTCGGGGTCTGCATCAGGAGCGGGCGCTGTACCAGTGCTGTATGATATACCAGTTCCAGCTTTTCGTCTGATATCCAGTAATTGTTTTTCAGCGTATTAAAAATCTCTTCCCGGTTCATACCTGCATCCATCAGCGGAAGCACCTTGCGTACCGGACGGATTCCCGTAAGGATGCCCCACGGCACATCCAACCCTGTCAGTTCCTGCAAAAGCCGGAACAGCATCTTGCTGATGATCACCTCGCACTGCTGCTTGTTGATCTGCGGGCAGAGTTTTTCTGCTCTGTGCGCAAGACGGAGCCGCTTCTCCCCCAGAGAAACGGCACAATAAAAATACGTATGGTTTCTTCCCTGCCGTATCTGAACCGCAGCAAAGCGGCTGCTTTCATGGAACAGGGACAAATCATCATAATAAAACTGAAAGCGTACCGCTGGTACAAAAACCTTCAGGATACATTCTATCTCATATTTCAGCCCGTGACCGCAGAGAAAAACAGGAAAGGGCTGCTTCATGGTAATTTCACTCATAACAAGCCTCGCATAACCGGATTATTTTTGCGTTCGTATTCCAATGTGGATGTTTCATTGTGACCGGGATATACACGATAGTCCCCTTCCAGGTCCTTCAGCCGGCGGAAGGATTCCAGCATCTGACGGTCACTGCCGCCGGGGAAGTCTGTACGTCCCCGTGACATGTGAAACAGCGTGTCTCCTGTCAGAAGGATGTCCTCACACTGATAGCAGACACTTCCTACTGTATGTCCCGGTGTATGGAGCACGGTAAACACCGCATCTCCATCACGGATCACGTCGCCGTCCTTTACGGTATGATACTCTGTAATCGGCACAAAATCTGTCCATGGTTCGATCCAGTCCGCCAGATTAAGGTGTGTGTCGGAAAGCATGGGTGCATCCAGTTCATGGATATAGACCTCTGCACCGGTCGCCTGCTGTACGGCACGCACAGCACCGATATGGTCATAGTGTCCATGTGTCAGAAGGATTTTTGTCAGGGTCAGACTGCGCTGCTCCAGAAAGGACAGCACCTTCCGGGCATCACCGCCGATATCCACGGCAATTACATGGGTATCATCCAGATACACCAGATAGCAGTTGGTTGCCAGACTGCCCAGCGTCAATGTTTGTACTGCTCTCATAGAAGCCTCACTTTCTTGCACGGTCAACGGAGATAACTCCCTTGATCTTGCGCAGCTTGCTGATAATATTCTGAAGCTGATCCGTACCGTCAACCTTGAGGCTTACCTCAACGATCGCATTGCCGTTGGGCAGTGTACGGGAAATGGAATTGATTAAAGAAATGTGCTGCTCTGCAATGACCTTGAATACATCGAGACTCAATCCGATACGATCAACAGCAAGCACCTCAAGATGCACAGCAATTTTGGAAACCTTCACCGTATCCTTCCATTTTACTGCGATCCAGCGCTGCCGGTTTTCCGCATCCTGATTTTTCATCGCAGACTGGTAATTGATGCAGCTTCTTGTATGAATCGAAATGCCGTAGCCTCTGGTGACAAAGCCGATGATGCTGTCACCCGGCATGGGAGAACAGCACTTTGCCAGCTTATAGGCGACATCATCTATCTTATCGATGACAACTGCATTGTCTTCTTCATCGGATTTCACACGTTCGATCAGCGGCAGTTCCTGCGTCTCCTGCTCACTGATCTGTCCGTACCGCTTCATATACTTTTCTTTCAGACGCGGCATCATCTTGGACAGTGTTGTACCGCCATAGCCGATGGAAGCATAAAAATCCACCAGCGTCTCACAATTATGCCGCTTCAGATCATCCGCCAGAAATTCTTCCAGGCCCTGCTCCGGAACAACGATACGAAACCGCTTGAACTCCTGCTCCAGTTCTGCCTTGCCCAGAATGATATTTTCTGAACGCATTTCCCGCTTGAGCCATGACCGGATCTTCGACTTGGCTTCATTGGTGCGCACCAGCTTCAGCCAGTCTCTTGTGGGCCGTTTATGGGGGTCTGTTGTGGTGATGACCTCGCAGATCTCACCGGTTTTCAGCACATAATCAATGGGAACCATTCTGCTGTCCACCTTGGCACCAATTGCCTTGTGACCGATCTCAGAGTGGAGACGGTAGGCAAAGTCCAGGACGATGGAATCCTTCGGCAAGCGGAAGGAATCTCCCTTGGGTGACATGACAACGATCTCCTCAGGGGTAAGATCGTTCTTGATGATGCTGACGATTTCCTCTACATCATCGGAGGTCTGCTGGATCTCGATCATCTGGCGCACCCATGCAAGACGGGCATCCATCGCACTTCGCTTCTCAATGCCCTCCTTATACTTCCAGTGGGCAGCAATGCCGTATTCCGCATCCTTGTGCATATCCCATGTACGGATCTGGATCTCAAAGGGAATGCCCTCCTTGGAGGTTACAGTTGTATGCAGCGACTGGTACATATTGGATTTGGGCTTTGCAATATAGTCCTTGAAGCGGTTTTCCAACGGACAGAAAAAGGAATGCACGATGCCAAGCACCTGATAGCACTCTGCATCAGTGCTGACGATTACGCGCACCGCGTATTTATCATAGATCTCCTCAATGTTCTTGTGATTCACATACACCTTGTTGTAAATGCCGTAGATGCTCTTGACACGTCCGGAGATCGCCGGCTCCTGCTGGAACTGCTCCCGGGACAGACGCAGACGCAGACGTTCGATCACACTTTCAATAAACGCCTCACGCTTCTCCTTCTTCATCAAAAGCACATGCTCAATTTCAGAATAGGCATACGGGTCCAAAAAACGGAAGGACAGATCCTCCAGCTCTGCATAGATGGTGCGCATGCCCATACGGCGGGCAATGGGTACATAAATACTCAAAGTCTCCTTCGCAATTCTGCGCTGCTTATGGGGCGGCAGGAACCGCAGTGTACGGATATTATGCAGACGGTCTGCCAGCTTGATGATCATAACCCGGATATCCGTAGACATTGCCAGAAGCACCTTCATAAAGTTGCCTGCCTGCTGCTCCTCCTTATCAAAGTGGGGCAGCTGATTGATCTTCGTCAGACCATCCACCAGCCGTGCCACCGCACCGCCGAAACGCTTGCCGATATCATCCAGCGTATATTCTGTATCCTCCACAACATCGTGAAGCAAGCCTGCACAGACGGAATCGGTATCCATACCCAGATCTACCAGGATCTCTGCAACGGAAAGGGGATGCACAATATATGGCTCACCGGAGGAACGCTTCTGATCTCCATGGGCACTCCGTGCAAATTCATAGGCAGAAAGAATCTTACTCAGATCATATCGTTTCTCTGTACTCAGAATCTTCTGCGTCAGATCTTCAATTGTAAGGACCTTCTGAACTTTTGCTTCACTCATTGTTTATACCTCCCCTTTTTGCCGCACTGTCTGAAGCAGCACGGAATTTTCCAGATTTACTTTCGCCTTCACCGGCAGTCTGCGCACAGTTTCATGATAAAGGTCCTGAGCAACCAGTCCCAATTCCGCAAACACATCCAGTGCAATGCGCAGCTTACAATAATTCATCGGAAGAGACTGCATGTGCATAAAGAGCGCATCCATGCCAATGCCTCCCTCCGGAATCTTTTTATAGACAGCAGTCAGCTCCTCACGAGCAGGAGTGATCGCCTTATAATATGCCTTTGAAAGTTCCTCACCCCGGATAAACTGCTCATAGGCATCCTTTGCCGCAAAATATTTCGCCTGCTTGACACCGCTTCTGCGATAGTCCTGCACGATCAGGCTGAGGCTCGTTCGTCCCCCGAATTGATTGATCCCCACTGTTACAAGCAGATCACACATATCCTCGGGCTTTAGGCTGACCGCTTCCGGTGCTGTACGGAAAAGCAGCGCTTCGATCGCCATACTGCCATATATGAGTCTGAGTTTCGTATGCAGCCCGCCGGACAAGGGGACCAGCTCCTTCAGCACGGCATGGCAAAGGGCAAATACCGGAGCGGGATTCCCTGCACCATAAGGCTCCAGAAGTTCCAGCCCGGCAACATTCTCTATGGTCAGATCCTGCGGCATCAGCAGCTTATCTGCCTTTGCCGTCATTACAGGCATCTGGGGGAAATTCCGGGCTGCATAGGCAAGCACAGCCTCTGTAAAAGCAGGAACACTTTCCGGTTCCAGCGAAAAGCCGCCTGCACCCATATGTCCGCCGTATTTGGTCAGATGCGCCTTACAAGCATCCAGACAGGCGAATACAGAAAATGCATCAAAGGAACGTGCAGAGCCTCGTGCGCCGTTCTCCTCCAGAGTTATCATAAACACAGGCTTTCCGAAACGCTCCTGCAATCGTGCTGCCACAATACCAATAACACCATGATGCCATTGCGCTCCGGCAAAAACCAGTACCCGTCGGCACAGAAGCGCCGGATCCTTTTCGATCTGTCCTTCGATTTCTGCAAGGATTTTTTCTTCTTCCTTTTTACGTGCGCAGTTGCACTGCTCCAGTTGCTCGGCAAGCACTTTTGCTTCCTCCGGCGTTTCCGCCAGCAGCAGGTGTACTGCCTGAAGCGGAGAGCCGAACCGGCCTGCCGCATTGATGCGGGGTGCCAGAGAGAATGCCATTGTTGTAGACGTCAGCTTCTTTCCCAGAACACCGCTCTTCTCCATAAGTGCCAGGAGTCCCGGACGTTCCGTATTGGCAAGAAGCCGCAGTCCCATCTGTACAAGATAACGGTTTTCACTGGAAAGCTCCACAACATCCGCAACCGTAGCAATGGCAGCCAGCTCACCAAACTGCTCCATTGCCATGGTATCATCGCCGCCGTCCATTGCAGCAATCAGCAGAAGGGCGATTCCTGCACCGCAGTATTTCTTATAGGGAGAAGCACAGTCGCTCCGGTGCGGGTCAACCACTGCTTCTGCACGAGGCAGTTCCTCCAGAGGCTGATGATGATCCGTCACCACAAGACGCATTCCCATTTCATAGATCAGTTCCGCTTCCCGAAGGGCGGTAATGCCATTATCCACTGTCACGATCAGTTCCGCACCATCCTCGTGCAGCTGACGGATGGCAGCTTCATTCAAGCCGTAGCCCTCTTCCCGTTCGGGAATGTAGTATGTCACATCCGCCCCCAGTTCAGACAGATAGGAGTACAGAATGACGGTTGCCATAACACCATCGCAGTCATAGTCGCCGTAAATGCAGATCGAGATTCCTGCATCAATTGCTGCATTGATGGTATCCGCAGCAGCCTGCATATCCTGAATCAGAAAGGGGTCAGACAGACCATCGCAGTTCAGGAGCGCCGCAGCCTCCTCCAGAGAAAAGATTCCACGGGCGGCAAGCACCTCTGCACACAGCATGGAAATATCACTGCCCGCACACAATGCCTGTGCGATTTTTAGATCAAGTTCTGTCATCTGCCACTTCTTCATCTTGCTGCTCCTCCTGCAAAGCGTTTTTTCGTTCTGATTATACTTGATACTATTATACATGAATTTACAAAAGATTGCAATAGATGCCGCTGATTTCAGTGTTTTCCATGACATTCAATCGTGAAATTTAGTCAAAAAATCCATACAGGATCAGCGTGGCGCATTTTCGTGACAATATGCAAAAAATACAGATAAAAATTCGTGACGAATCCCGTTTTTTCGGCAGCTGTCTGGTAAAAACGAAAATGGAGCTGCTGTATCTTGTACAGCAACTCCATTTATTTTATCCGTTTACCAGGTTATCGCCGAATGACTGTGAATATAGAATTCCTCCTGACTCGGCTGCCACTTCTTCTCCTTCGGCGGGAAAAGCCGGTCAAATTCCGCCACAGCTTCCGTATCGCCGCAAGGCGCATCCGCATTGTTCGGATGATAAAGCCACTTTCTGCCATCGAGGGCACCATCCTTCAGTTCCTTTACAAGCAGAGCCGCAGGGTATACATCCCCTTCAAAGCACACATTGTACTTTTTACAGCTTTTGTAGCCCCGTGCAACATAATTGTCAGGGTTGCCGAAATTTACAACGGTATCATATCCGAGTTCCACCGCTTTCTCAAAGGTGTGCAGGAGCAGAGCCTTTCCGTATCCCTTTCGCTGATGATCGGGATGAATGCAAAGCGGACCCATGGAAAGGATACGCTTTTCCGTACCGTTTTCGTCCACAAGCTTCGCTTTGGTATACATGATACTGCCGATGATTTTTCCATCCGCTTCAAGGACAAAGCCGAGTTCCGGCACAAAAGCCTCATGGCTTCTCATTACATGGATAAAGTAATGCTCATCGCAGCCGGGAACACTCAGATTCCAGAATGCTTCACGGGCAAGGTTTTCTGTTTCACGATAATCGTTTTCTGTTTCCAAACGGATCATATAGTCATTTTTATTCATTATTTTTCCTCCTGAAAATTGTTGACTCTCAATACGGGAGGTTTGTGTAAGACCAAGCGCAAACCTCCCGTTTACGCTGCAATCTCCTTTTTCATTGTGTTTTTCAAAAAAACGCTCCTTAAAATTATTCTATCATCACGCCTTCCGGCGGATCTGTCTTCATTGTATCACATTCAGGATGTATTGTCAATATTTACTGATACTGATACACGCCAATATGCTCAAAGCCGTCCAGCAGCTTATCCACCTTGCGGAACGCAATCGCTGTACCCTTTGCCACACAGTTCAGCGGATTCTGGGCAACCACGCACTTTACCTTGAGTGTACGCTCCACCAGCTTGCTCAGTCCGCCCAGCAGCGCTCCGCCGCCTGCCAGAAGGATACCGTTCTCATAAATATCACCCACAAGCTCCGGCGGCGTTTCCTCCAGAACCTTCTTGATCGCTTCGATGATCTGCGTTACCTCGTCCTCGATCGCCTCAAAGACATCCAGTTCACTGATCTCCACCTGCTCCGGCATACCGCTTACCAGATTTCTGCCCTTGGCAAACAGGGTGACATTCTCCCTCGGATCATAGAGATTCGTCAGTTCGCACTTGATTTTCTCTGCGGTTCGCTCACCGATCAGCAGCTTGTATTTTGTCTGCATATAGCGGATGATCGCCTGATCCAGTGTGTTGCCTGCCACCTTCACCGAATGGGAGGTAACCACACCATTCATAGAAACGATCGCCACATCCGTTGTGCCGCCGCCAATGTCCACGATCATATTGCCGGTGGCAAGACTGATGTTCACGCCGGCTCCGATCAGTGCTGCAATGGGTTCATCAATGAGATAGGCTCTCCGGGAGCCTGCGCTCATAGCTGCCTCTACAACTGCACGTTTTTCCACGTCCGTAATAAAGGACGGCACACATATGATGATACGGGGCTTGATCAGGCTTTTGCCTGTTACCCGCTCAATGAATTCCCGGATCATGTACTGGGTCATGCGGTCATCTGAGATCACGCCGTTACACAGCGGACGCACCACCTTGATGTACTCCGGAGTCTTGCCGATCATCCGGTAGGCATCTGTTCCCACTGCAAGAATTTCCAGGGTTCTTGTATCATATGCCACGGCGGAGGGTTCATTCAGTACAACACCCTTCCGTCCCAGTGTGATCACAGTATTTGCCGTACCCAGGTCAATACCGATATCGATTGCTGCCATAGTTACTCCTCTCTCTTTCTGCACGTAGTAGCGGCAACCGCTGCATAGACTGCCTCTGCACCGCTTTCTTTCAGTAGTTCCGCACACCGGTTCATAGTGATACCGGTCGTCAGTATGTCATCACATAAAATCAGCCGGTAACCACGCAGGTCACGTCCGCCCGGCTGAAACGCTTCTGTATTTTCTGCACGTGCCCCGGCACCCAGCGTATGCTGTGCCCGATAGCCATGCTTTTTCTTCAAACAATTTTTAAGTACAGGAATATGCGTCACCGACGCAATTCCCTTTGCGATCAGTTCCGCCTGGTTGTAGCCCCGCAGCATACGCTTGCCGAAGCTCATGGGAACTGGTACGATACCATCTGTCATCATCCAGTCAGGCTGTTCCAGAATCCATTTTCCGATCTGCTCTCCTGCATACCATCCGAAATTCCGGCTCGTGGATTTTTTCATAGCGATCAACCCGCTTTTCGCTTCCTTTTTATAGTAGGATATGGCAATCGCCTCATCATACGCCGGAAGCACCGCACACATACATTCTTCCTTTGCCTTGCCGCATTTCCTGCACAGCGCATCCGGGGATACATGGATCTTTTCCATGCAGGCACTGCAAAGATATGCATTCCATGGGAGAAACGCATCGCAGCAGGGACAGCGGTTCGGATACAGCAAATCAAGAAAAAAGCGACAGCAATTCCGCATCCGATTCATTGTCATCATCCTTTGTCAGCATATGCCTGAGGCATGTATAACGGTTGGTGCGGCGGTTGTTGTCTACCATCTCCTGCACCTTCTTCTGTGAGCCGACAACAATGAGCAGCTTCTTGGCACGTGTTACTGCTGTATACAGGAGATTGCGGTAATAAAGTTTATCAAATCCCCCCAGCAGCGGCAAAATCACCACTTCAAACTCACTGCCCTGACTCTTGTGTACCGTAATAGCGTAGGCAAGTTCCAGCTGTTCCAGCATCTCAAAGGGATAGGTCACACGGCGGGTATCAAAATCCACTACCGCTTCACCGCTGTGACGGTTGATGCTGAGGATCTTCCCAATGTCTCCGTTGAAAATGCCGGAGCCTTCCTCCCCATCCTTATGCCAGATAATATCATAGTTATTCTTCATCTGCATGACCTTGTCACCCTCACGGAAGGTATAGATCATGGATTTTACCTCCTGCAAGCCGGGCTTCTGAGGATTGAGCGCATGCTGCAGTTTTTTGTTCAGTTCCACAACACCCAGCACGCCCTTTCTGGAGGGGGATATGATCTGGATGTCATCCACCGGTGAGTATTTATAAGCCTCCGGCAGCCGGTTCTTTGTCAGCTGCAGGACAAGCTCTGTTACCTTGTCCGGCTGCAAACGCTGAAAGAAAAAGAAATCCGCATTTTTCTGCGTAAGGTCCGGGTATTCTCCATGGATGATCTTATGGGCATTGGTAATGATGCAGCTTTCCTGCGCCTGCCGGAAAATCTGCTTGAGCGCAATAACAGGGATCTGTTTGCTGTCGATCAGATCCTTCAGAAGATTGCCGGGACCTACAGAGGGCAGCTGGTCGCTGTCCCCTACCAGGATCACCTTGCAGCCAAGCCGGAGCGCACGGAGCAAGCCCTCAAACAAAAGCACATCCACCATGGACATCTCGTCCACTACCATGACATCACAGATCAGAGGGTTATTCTCGTTATGCTTGAATCGGGGCTGTCCTGCCATATCAAACTCCACCTCCAGAAGTCGGTGGATGGTTTTTGCTTCGTATCCGGTCAGATCGGAAATACGCTGGGCAGCCCGTCCTGTAGGTGCTGCGATCATCACACGGCAGCCCTGTTTTTCATACAGGGAAATAATCGCATTGAGCGTAGTGGTTTTGCCGGTACCGGGACCTCCGGTCATGATCATAATGCTCCGGGAAAGCGCAGTAGCAATTGCCTCACGCTGGAGGGCTTCATATTGGATCCGGTGCTGGATCTGCTCCTCGTCGATCATTTTCTCATACTGAGAAAGCTCGTCCCGGGTACTGAAATCCCGCAGCACACGCATACGGTCGGCAATATAGCATTCTGCATGATAATAATCAGGCAGATACACAAACTCACGTTCACCCTTGATATATTCAAAAAGGTTGCCTTCTGCAAGCTCCTGCTGGTAAATTTCATAGAACACCTTTTCAGGAACATTCAGATACTCACAGGTTTTGGGCTGCAAACGATCAAGCGGCAGACAGGTATAGCCGTTGTGGGTATTGTGCATCAGCACAAAGGCAATGCCTGCGGCAACACGATTGGGAGAGGTTCCGGGAATGTGCAGGTCATGCGCAAGCTTTTCCACACGCCGGAATTCCAGATCGATTCCTGCGGAACACAGAAGATAGGGGTTTGCGCAAATCATTTCCCGTGCGCCGCTTCCGAATTTCTGATACACACGCATGGCATACTTGGAACGGATGCCATACTGGGAGAGAAATGTCATAATACCTCTCAGGGCGAATATCTCCTTGACCTCTTGTGCGATATTCTCGCACTTTTTCGGAGAAATTCCACGGATCTCCAGAAGCTTTGTCGGTTCCTTTTCCATGATTTCCAGGGTCCTCGAACCGAACACATCCACGATCTTCTTTGCAAGCGACGGTCCGATGCCTTTGATGGCACCCGATGCCAGATACCGCTGGATATTCAGCGCATCCGCAGGAAGCTTACGTTCACAATACTGTGCCTGAAACTGCGTGCCGAAGCGAGGATGTGTCACGTAGCTGCCCTCTAAGATCAGCTGTTCGCCTTCGTCCACGTCGCCGATCTCCCCGACGACCGTAATCAGTTCACCGCCGGCATTCAGGTCCAGGACCATATAGCCGTTCTGCTCATTGCGGAACAATACATTTTCTACAGTTCCCTCCATATGCAGGGTCTGCCCTTCCACATCCTCACCTCCTTTTTTCGCGTATACTATCATTATACTATCTTTTCCGACAAATTGCAATCCTTTTCCGCAGAGTTTTTCTCTGGGAACAAAAGGGCGGTAAACGCATCCAGGCTGCAATAAATGAGGGAGGCTTCCTTTTCGCAAATCCTGCGGACTGCTTCTGACTGTTCCTCCGGAACATTGAGATGCACCACATAGATTTCCGACAAAAACGCACGATCCATCCAGCATGCACGGGACAGGAACGACTGCAGATACACTGCAAAGTCTGCATCCTCCTTCCGATACACAAGTACGGTAAAAGCACTGCGTTCCGTTTGCTTTTCCTTCCTGTCAGGCTGGAAGAAAATATACACAAGTTCCGTTACAGCCATCACACAGAGAATGAGGATTCCTGCAATCACAAGACCATCCACCATATATACCGTCACCTCCTGCCCTATTATATGCAGAATCTGGAAAAATTGTCAGCTTTTAACAATACGGTTCTGAGATGTTGAAGACGAAAAAGGGATTGCAATTACCCTGTTGATTCTTCTGTATAAAAGTGTAAGTTTTACCATAGGAACCTCCTCATAACACTAAGTTAGGGATATAAACTACAATTTACCACAACAATTCGAATTGAACCTAAGAAGAGAGGGCTATTGCAGAAAATTGCAGCAGCCCTCATTTTTTTAAATCACATATTATTCCTTCGGCACAATAATACCGCCGGTTTTATAGATACTCTGAGCCGGTACAACACCACGTACACTGCTCAGCGGATAGACGTTGGAATTTGCCCCGACTACAGTACCCGGATTCAGTACACTGTTGCAGCCGATCTCCACGCAGTCACCCAGCATCGCACCGATCTTACGCAGTCCGGTTTCAATCGGCCCTTCCTCTCCGCGAACAACGATCGGCGTTTTATCCGACTTGATATTCGAGGTAATCGATCCTGCACCCATATGCGCCTTATAACCCAGAATGCTGTCACCCACATAATTGTAATGCGGTGTCTGAACATGATCGAAGAGAATGACATTCTTCAGTTCAACAGAGTTACCTACCACGCAGCCTTCTCCCACAAGCGCACTGCCTCGGATAAAAGCACCGTGACGTACTTCGGAAAACGCTCCAATGATGCAAGGCGAACCCAGATAGGCAGAGGGAAACACCGTTGCAGTTTTATGTACCCATACATGCTCAGAAGGGTTATCATACTCGTCCGCAGGAAGCGTGTTTCCCAGTGCGATGATCATTTCGCTGATGCCTCTGAGCGCCTCCCAGGGATAGGTAAACTGTGCGAGATAATTCTTAGCAAGTGTGTGCTCCAATGAATAGAGGTTCGAAATTTTAGCCTGTTCCATATAAACTCTCCTTATATTGTGCTGAATGATTTCAGCGTTTTTTCCTCTATTAGGATACCATATTTTACGGCCTTCGTCAAGCATGCAAACGAAAAAGAACCGCTGCACACGCAGCGGTTCTTTAAACATTTACTCAGAGAAATCAGCTGACAGAAGGTACGCTGCTCTGCGGCAGTGCCTCTACGAATTCAACAACATAAGCCATCAGTGTGGTAATGTCGCCGGAATTGATCTCACCATCTGTGCAGCACTCAGCTGCCTTCTTCTGTGCCTCGTTGAGATCAACCTTCTTTGCAACATACTTGCTCAGCAGGATGATATCCTGTACAGAAATCTTGCCATCCAGATTTACGTCACCAATCATAACATCGCCAATCGGAGCGGTGGTTGTGGTTGTGGTCTTTGTTGTAGATGTTGTAGTCGGTGCTGTAGAAGTTGTAGTCTTGGAGGTTGTAGTGGGCTTTGTATCGGTTGTAGTGGAAGTTGTGGTCTTGGAGGTTGTAGTGGGCTTCGGAGTTGTAGATGTTGTTGTAGATGTTGTTGTAGATGTTGTTGTTGTGGTAGTTATTGTTGTCGTTGTTGTGGTGGTTGTTGTTTCAGTGGACTCAGTTGTAGTAACATCGCCGCCCGGCAGACCGGAAACAGTAAAGGTTACTTCCAGAGTATCTGTCCAGGAGATCTCAGAGCCATCGATATCGCTGATCTGCGGGCTGGTCCATGTATTCAGGATGTTATGGCGGATCATCTTACCGTCATCAGCCAGACGATATGCACCATCAGTCGGTCCATTGTATGTGATCTCAACACCATCAATTGTAATCTTGTCAATTGTGAACAGAATGCCGCTGTCCTTCAGCGGATCGGAAGTGCCTTCCGGTGCATAGTCATAAGCATTGATATCAGACTGGAGGAACAGACACTCGATAGAGCCTGTACCGTCACCGCTCTGAATCTGGAAGGATGCCTTGTATGTACCGTTGCCTGTAACTACAGCAGGAGTCTGACCAGGATCTGTCAGATTCCAATAACCATAGGAACCTGCCTGACCTGCAATCCATACGTTGCCGATCGGATCGCCGACAGGAGCAGACTGTGTTGTCGTCTCAGTCGGCTTGGATTCTGTTGTTGTTGTCTCAGTCGGCTTGGTTTCAGTTGTAGTAGTGGTTGTTTCAGTCTTCTTTGTAGTAGACTCAGTGGTCGTTTCTGTCGGCTCAGACTCTGTTGTTGTTGTCTCAGTGGGCTTGGTTGTAGATTCTGTTGTTGTCGTTGTTGTTTCAGTTGTAGTTGTAGTCGTTGTAGTTGTTGTCTCAGTAGTTGTTGTAGTAGTTTCAGTTGTTGTTGTGCTGCCGCTGCCGAAGCTGTAGTCAGCATTGATCTCTGCGATAGAAGCCAGCTTTGCCGGGAATGTTGCAGCATCGCCGCCGTACTTTGCTACCAGCGGAGCGATTGCCAGAGCAAAACAGCCGTTGTAGTCCAGAGCCGGTTCAGTAAACTGGTAGGAATTCTGTTCATCCACATATTTGCCCTCGGAATCCATACCGCCTACCAGACAGCCATACATCGTATATGTTGCTTCTGTATTTGCCTGCGGATCACCTGTACCCGGATTTGCTGCACGGTGGTGAATTCTCTTCGCCCAATTGTCGCCGTAACCCAGCAGGAAGCTGTAGCCGGTAGAGTTGTTGCCGAGAATCACATCCATCTGATACTTTGCAGCAGCTTCCATAGTGGTATCGCCGGTTGCATCTGCAATATGCTGTGCTACCATCTGCAATGCGCAGTTATAACGGGATGCACCCCAACCTGCTGCATTATAAGAACTTGTAGACAGACCGCCCTTATTGTTCAGTTCAAACTTCAGTTCATTTACATAGGTATTGGTATTGTAGCCAACCTCAGCCAGCAGCGCCGCATAGCCGCTCCATACCTTGTCCCAGCAGTACAGATGATAGTCACTCTGACCATTGCTGTAAGAACCATTGCCAGTACATACATAAGTAGGAGTATAAGAGGAAGGCAGGGTACCATTGTTTGCAGCCAGCTGACACCATACTTCAGCCCATGCCACGTCATCAGCAGTCTGACCGGAAGCATACATAGAACCTACGCCATCATAGGTTGCGCCCGGATACTTCTTTGTGAATTCTTCCAGAGCCTGTGCGTACTTCAGACACTCATCTGCATATGCGGTATCACCGTTGTTTCTGAATGCCAGGGAAGATGCCGCCAGAGCTGCTGCCATCTGACCGGATGCGTCACCGGACGGATGAGAGGAATCAGCCCAGTAGGTTGTACGGGTCATTGTCTGGGTTTCAGGAGCAGACCATACATTGTGGTCTTCGCCCTCTGCTGCTACCTGATAGCAGAATGCAATAACATCATCATTGCTGTCCAGGTATGTAACCTTCATGAAGTAGTCACATGCATTCTTCAGGATGTACAGCAGATGATCTACATTGCCAGCCTTCTCATAAGCCTCGGGATATGTAAAGTAAGACCATGCGAGGCTTGACATGCTGAAGCCCATTGTCATGGAGAACTTGATGTGGTCGCCAGCGTCATGATAGCCGCCGGAAACGTCAACTGTGTTTGAACCGCCGTTTGCAGCCTGGATCGCACTCTTGGATGCAGAGGACAGACCCTGTGCGTTGTCCAGAGACGCAGTCGCATCCTGCACATGGCAGTCATCACGCCATGTCAGCGGATTCTCGCCTACTTCGGAGCCGCAGTGGTTTGCATCATAGAAGTACAGAGACATCTGCAATGCTTCTACATAGTTTTCATCAGCTGCATTAACGCTGAGAGATGCTGTTGACATACCTGCAACAGCTGTGGTCGCGCCGATTACAGCAGCTGTCAGCGCCGATGTAATCCGTTTTCTTAATTTTCCCATAATTACCTCCACAGTAACATATTTTGTAATTATTGTACCATATTTCCTATGTTCTGTCAAGCGTTCTGTAAAAAACAGATACTTTTCTTCACATAGCTTCTGCTTTTCGCACAAGGAAACGGCTTACAGCTCATTTCCAAAGCCCCTGAGCGGTTCCAGGTGATCTGCCGCCTCCGCAAGGCCGCTCTGCTTGAGCACATCATTATAATAAGATGCCACCGCAGACGGATAAGAGCCATTCAGAACCGTCTGAACCGACGGTTCCTGTACATTTTTCGTATGCGGACCAAACAGCAGGAATATACCGCACAGCACAAGCAGTCCTGCCAGCAAAACAATGCGCACCGTATCCATAATACTTTCCATTTTTTCCCGTTCCGGCTTCGGAAGGGAGGATGCCTGTCTTGCTTCACGCTCCTGCCGGATCGCCTGCGCTGCATTTTCAATCGCCTCTGTCATTTGCGGCGGTGCTTCCAGAGTCAGTTCCTCTTCATACATTGTTTTTTGTGTTTCCTGCACCGGAGGCTCTGCTGGTGTTTCTTTCACATGGGATACAACAGTGCGGACTGCCGCCTTACGCGGCGCATCGATCCGGGAAAGATATTTTGAAAAATAGGCATCCCGTGCCTCCTTTGTAGACAGGTCCGGGCTCTGACTGCCGGACTTCGGCGGCACATGCATAGAGGGATGCTCCGGAATTGCAGCATTTTTCTCCTCCGCCTGACGGGCCGCCTCACGCAGAGGCGTTCTCTGGACTGTTGCGGTATCTGTGATCTTGTTCTGCTCCGACAAGGTAGACACTGTGCTCTGCATATCCGGAGAAGCAGGTGTCTGAACGGGTACCGCCTTCTTCGGCTGCGGTTTTGAGCCGCCCTTTGACAGCGCCGAAAGGGGGCGCATCTCACCCTGTGCATAGGTATTCTTTTTCTCAAACATTTCTTATGCGTCTCCTTACTTATTTATATACATAGAAAAACGGAAGGCTCGCTTCACTGCCCAGAAAAATACTGGTGAGTACCAGCACAGCACCCGTAAGAACGATGCCTGCGGTCTGCACGATTGCATATGTACGCTGGCTTTCGCAGCATTGCAGCCGTACCTTTATACGTTCTGTCAGAGGGAAGCAGCAAAGCACTGCCGCCGCAATGAGAAGCATATTATTCTGTACAGATACACCCACTGCTGCATCTGCAATCCCGCCTTCCCCCAGGAAGAAAAGGTTCTTCAAGAATACAAGCGGTTCGCCGTTCCGGACTGCACCCAGCAGACCCAGACAGATGATCGCCAGAAGCTTGCTGTAGAGATGTCCCACTACAGCTGGTATTTTACCCAGACGTTCCTCGCCCAGCGCCTGTTCCAGCATTACAAACGCTCCGCAGAAAACGCCCCACAAAACAAAGCCCCAGCCTGCACCATGCCAGATGCCGCCTGCTGCCGCGGCAAGAAGGATCCCTGACAACGCCTTGCCTTTTCCGCAAATTGAGGCGCGCAGAACATAATCCCGGAAGAAATCATTCAGGGAAATATGCCAGTTCCGCCAGAAGCCAGTGATGCTTCTGCTCAGGAATGGATGGCGGAAATTTTCTTCAAAGCGGAATCCGAAAATACGTCCCAATCCAAGGGCAATATCCACATAACCAGAAAGGTCAAAATAGATCCGCAGAGAGAACAGAAGTGCACCGTACCATGTGCCAAGAGCAGATTGTGTTTCCGGACTGCTGCCAAAAAGGAACTGATCCGCAACTGGTGCCAGCTGGTCAGCAAGAAGCACCTTCTTTCCCAGACCGACCACGATCCGGCAGATGCCTGCACTGAAATCCGCTGTACGAACCGTACGTGTATGCAGCTGCATCTGAACGGTATCATAACGCACCGCAGGACCCTGGAGCGCAAGCGGAAACAGTATCATATACAGAAGGAACTTCCGGAAATCCGCTTCAGCGCAGACTCTGCCCCGGTAGCAGTCCATGACATAAGAGACAGCACGAAGGGTAAAGAAGCTGAGTCCCAGAGGCATTGCAGGATCCGGAACCGGAAGCGCCGCACCGCTGAGCATATTGATGCTTTCCACAAGTGTACCTGCATATTGAAAGCTGAAGAGCAGTCCCACATTCATGATCAAAGCAAGAGTAAGACTGAGTTTTGCTGCAAGCTGTTCCCCACTGTAGGAAATGAGTCTGCCCAGAACGTAATTCATACATACACCAAACAGGAGCAGCCATAAGTAGACCGGCTCCCCCCAGGCATAGAACAGCAATGAAAAGCCAATCAGCACCGCATTGCGGTATCGTGTTTTCGCCAGACAGCAGCATGCAGCGCATACCGGCAGGAATAAATATAGAAACAGTGCATCCGTAAAAGACATATCAACCGTACCTTCCTTACAGCGGCAGTTTTCGGATTGCCGCCATCAAATCGACATATACACCTTTATTATACAGCATTCTTTCCGGAATTGCAACAGGACTTCTGTCCTTTTTTCACTTTTTTTGTCACTTTTTGAAAATTATCGCAAAACACTTGACAACCGCCCTTTTTTGTGGTAAAATATATATCGTTCCGCAGCATACATGCATATGCTCGGTTCATTCCCCTTTCAATGTCTGGGTGTGGCGCAGTTGGTAGCGCGCTACCTTGGGGTGGTAGAGGCCGTGGGTTCAAGTCCCGTCACTCAGACCATGAAAACCACGCAGTTGCGAGTAAATCGTGACTGCGTGGTTTTTGTTTTATGTGGCAAAAATGTTGCTGACGAAAAAATGACGAAAAACGCACCATGCCCCCGCCATTGTAGCCTGCCACGCAAAACACAAAAAAATGACATGCAAACACAAAAAAAGCGTCCCGAATCGCCAATAACAGGCAATCCGGGACGCTTTACTATTTAATATACAAAGGCTATAAACCGCGCTTAAATATAGTTTAAATGGTGTTTATGCACAAACCAATTTACCGGCTATACAGCTTATCCAATAACGCTCGTTTCCGTGCGTTAGCGAGCGTTAAATCTTTGCTGCATAGTTCAGCGAGATCCATCCTGCACCGGATTTCAGTCTGCCCCAGGTGCCGCGTGTCTCGATGATCGTAAATACGCCCTTTCCGGTATATCTTCCTGTGACAGGATACTGCGTACCCGGACCGGTGCGGATGTTGAGATCATCGATGCTTACACGCACACGATACGGCTTCTCCGCCGGTGCAGGGACAACCGGAACATCCGGAGCAGCCTCACCCATATACTTTGCGACCTTCGCCTTGAAAGCTGCCCAGTGCGGCAGGATGTACAGCGGACACATTTTATAGCTGTTGTGCATGGTGTTCAGCTGATCAACCGTGCCGGTCCTGCCATCCCTCATATTCAGCCAGTGGGTGTGCGTAAACAGGCACTCAATTCCAAGTCCATACTGCTTGAGGAGCGCCGCCGCAAGTCTTGCAGCATTGTCCTCGGACTTCTTGTCATCGGCATTATACGCAGAACTCATGATGCACTCAATGGCAATGGTTCTGCGGTTGCCGCTGCCGCTGCCGTCCGCAGCGTGCCAGCCGGACAGCGTGTGCGGCAGATTCTGCCAGGCGCATTTGTTGTCCACGTAATAATGCACACGGACATCATTCATATTGCCGTTTACAGTTGCTCGGGTGTACTGCTCCGCCGGCGTTGTATCCGGAGAGACATTGATCTAGTCTGTATTATGCACAGTTACGCCGATGATTCTTCCATCCATGGAAATATCCGGCATGGAAATTCTGTTCGGGTTGTGCTGCGTCAGGAGATACGTGTTCACCGTCACGCCGTTCAGCACAGCTGTTTTATCAGGCTTCAGATATGCCATAGTCACTCGTCCTTTCCTTCTGTTTTCTTCTGTAAGATCTCAATTGCGTTGGTAAGGGCTGCCGGCAGAGGAACTCCCAGCAGTCCGGCATTTTCCGTGATGGAGATCAGCTCGTTGATGATGTAGGCGATGCACACACCATCCCGGATATAGGTAAATCCCAGGATGATATCAAGCCGTGCGCCTACAAGAACCAGCAGCAGGATCACGCCTTTTTTCATAAGCCCTCTGAATCCGGCGGAGCTGTTCAGTCCACCGCTGCTGCTCTTGGGAGAACGCTTCTCCGCAGCAACGATCAGCCCTGTAATATAGTCTATGCCCATAAACACGATCAGGGTAATGATTGATGCGTCCCATCCTCCGAAGAATCCGGCAATCACACTGCCCAGCGCTCCCAGAGCGGTACAAATGGTTTCTTTCATCACACTGTACCTCC
>JAFURN010000110.1 GCA_017480865.1 Ruminococcus sp.
AAATACCAGGCACTTGGAACGAATGTATTATCATGAGATACTATATTGACATATTCATCAAATTCCTCTTCCGAACCGGCATAATAAACATCCTTGAGGGAACCACACATCGAAAACGCAGATTCACAAATATGGTCAATGTAACGCGGCAGGATAACATATTCCAGCTTCTCGCAGTTCTCAAAGATATAGTGACCCAGTCGTGCAATAGAATAAGAAGAATTCTTGAAGCAGACCAGATTTACACAATCCATGAAACATTGCTTTTCAAAAGAACCGCCAGACACATCTGTCACTTCACGCAGCTGACTGCAGCTTGCAAACGCCTGCTCCCCTATTGTCTCCACACGGCTGGGTATATAAACAGAGGTCAGACTGTCGCATCCATAAAACGCATATTCACCAATGGAACGTACATCCAGCGGAATATCGATCTCTTTAAGACTTGTACATCCATAAAATGCATAGGCAGGAATGTCGGTCAGACAATAATCGTCCAGAAATGTTATCGTTTCCAGATTGGTGCAGCCATCAAATGCATGAGTTCCAATGCTCTCTATGCTTTCCGGAATCGTTACACTTGTCAAGTACTGGCAATTGTAAAAAGCTTTACTGCCTATAGCTGTTACGGGCAATTCTCGAATCTCCGCCGGAATCACAACGGATGTGTCTGTTCCCGTATAATCTGTAATTGTAACTGTGCCATCCGCTGAAATCACGTAGCCTAGATTATTATAATAATCCCCCACGATCGGCTGGCTCTCGAAAACAGACTCCGCAGCCTGCACCGCCAGTCCGGCACCGGGCACAGTCATCATGCCTGTAAGACCTATCACACCCGCAGCCAGTCCTGCAAAAAATCGTTTGATCTTTCTCATAATATCCTCCTGTTACATAGCAGTTATATTTTATATAAGACTATAGTATGCCATATTTTTACAGGATCTGTCAACTGTTTTTTCTCCGAAAAAAGCGTATTTCATGAGACACTGCTCCAGAATTTATAAAATCCCGCAAATGTCTTGTCAGGATGTTCACAGTTAATTCTTAAAACATCACAACCTTTCTGTTATAATAAAAGATGAAGAAGTGAATGTGCATGTAATTTTTGTAGGTCTATACGAATGTAAGAAATTCTGTATGCCGCCTGACAACAGCATACAGACGGTAAAGGAGAAACGCCATTGATTATTGATCTGCTGAACTACTGCCAGAACAATCCTGGCACAGAGGCAAACATCCTGTTCCGTTTACAGGAACATGGAATCAAGGTTCCGTCATTCTTCTGCATTACATCGGATTATACAGAAGATGAGCTGAACAATTATCTTTCCAATCACTATCAGCACACCACAAACTTTACCGTGCGATTGTCCCTTTCTTTTGAAAATGATGCTGACCTTGAGCTTTCCTCCCGTGAGCAGGAGCCGCCCCATTATGTGGATATCCCCAAATCCATTCTTGTTCGGTACGCCGACCGGCTCTTTGCGGAAGCAAAAGAATTTCTGGATCAGCTTCACCCTGACAAAAACAGGGGTGCAGTAACCGCCCACGTGATCGTGCAGGAAATGGCACATTCCGACGTGTTCGGATGTATGCAGACCGCCTGCAATCTGGGCGTTATCAACGAAACGATCATTCTCATCGGCGAGGGGCATGATTCCAATTTCGCAGAACGTGGAGTTCCCTTTTCCATCTACTGCCACAACGATGATGACGGAATCCTGTATGCCCATGAGCCGGAACATGCTGCACGGGGCGAACGGCTTCTGCTTCAGAAGCTGCTCTCCATGTCCGAGCAGCTTAAATCCCTTTTTCACTGCTATAATCTGGAAGTCCGATTTGTTGCAGACTATACAAACAAGCAGCTGTATCTGATTTCGGTTCAGAAAATGAGCGAACTTTCCGATGTGCAGCAGGAGGATGAGATCATTCTGGACACAAGAGGGCTTTCCAATTATTATCCCGGCGTAACAAGTCCCCTGCTTGCTACAATGGTGCAGAAACTCTCCTGTGAGATCATGCAGAAAACCTTTGAACAGATCACCAGCAAGCCTGTTACACAACCTGAAACACTGCGTCTGATCGAATATGTCAACGGACGGCTGTATTTTCACACACAGAGGCTCCAGCAGATTCAGGACATTCTTTTCCTTCGTGAGGAATCCGAGGAATATGTCAACCGTTCCATACGTCAGTTCTGGAAACACTTCTGGCAGAAGCACGGTTTTTTCCGCTGGAAGCAGAAGCGCAGAATGGCACTGAGGCTTCAGCGGCTTCTGGAAAACAATCTGATAAAGCGGGAAGCCCAGCTCCATGCGTATCAGGATACTCTGCATGCGCTGATCAAGGCTGGCAGCGGAAATCCTACCTCGGAAGAATTGTTTGTTGCCTATGAGAATGCCTTTGATCATATGGCAGACTGTTTACGTGCCAATCTGTTCAACACACTGTACATCAACATCAACCGCAAGGTCATGAATCGTCTCAAGCCAAGTGATAAAAAATATAAGCATGCGGCGGAAACTGTAGCAGTTGCGTTGAAATTCCGTTCTGTACTGCGTGCATACCATGCTAAGTTCATGGAGCAGATCACAGATTATTCAAAGCGTGTGGGTGCTGAATTTGTCTCTCTGGGTGTGATCGAACATCCCGAAGATATATATAACCTCACGATCGAACAGGTATATGCGGTCAGAAACGGCGAGCACAGTGACCTGCGCAATGCGGTTCATATGAAGAAACAGGAACTTGCTTGGTACAGAAGTATGCCCAGCTTTTCACGTCTTGTTTTCTATAAGGAAATTCAGCAGGCACCTGTGGGCATTGTAGATTTTCTGGATACCCTGAAGGAAAACTGCTATCTGAGAGGATGCGGTCTTGTAGCAGGTGAAGCGATATATCCAGCCGTTGTCTGTGCTGACAATCATCTCCCTGAGGTATGCAGCACCAGGTGTATCTATATTGTACAAAGCCTGACCCCTGAAATGACACAGAAAACCGCAGGCGGCATTGTAGCAGAAAAGGCTGATGTTTTTGCAAACCTCAACTCCAATGTAGCAGAATGCCGGTTTCCCGTTGTTACTGGTGCCGAACATGCATGCATACTCATTCACAACGGTGATCTGATCGACCTCAACGGCTCAAACGGTGATGTCTATATCAGCTGCATGGAAAATATCAAGGAAAAGTAACTTTCATAAAAAATGGTTCTATTCGAATTTTCGAACAGAACCAATAAAATAAGGTCAGAGGCACATGTCCTCTGACCTTATTTGTTTATTTATGGATCAGGCGAGTCTGACCAGCTTCTTCAAAAGCAGTGCTGCATCGAAGATATTGACTGTTCCGTCCTGATTCAGATCACAGCAAACCAGTACAACATCGGTCTTCTTAATAGAACCTGCCAGATACTTGCGCAGACGTACGGCATCCATGAGAGATACAGCACCGTCACCGTTTACATCGCCCAGCATCTCCTCCGGTACATCCGTTGTTACAGATGTGCTCGTTGCATCTGTAGTGGTTTCAGTGGTGGTAACTTCAACAGTCGTTGTGGCAGTCTCTTCTGTAGTCGTGGTTGTTTCTGTTGTGGTAGTGGTTGTTGTCTCCGTTGCAGTAGTTGTCTCACCAGCTGCAAAATGCAGGATCACTTCCTTGATACCTGCAGTACCGTTCCATCTATAAACGGTCATCTGATCATACTCATCATCTACCGCAACTGTCAGCGTATTATTTACCAGATCCGCTGCACTGTAGTCCTTCTGCACCGTCCAATTGCCCAGCACAAACTTACCGCCGATACCCGAATCTTCTGCATCAAATACAACTGAAATACCTGTAATATTGTCATAAGCAGACAGGTCATAGGTCTCACCGATCACAACATCTGTCAGATGAATATCATCTTCGCTGCCGGTTATAACGGTAGTTGCAGCGGTTGTGGTACCGCTTGTGACGGGAGCGGTGGTAGTTGTTGTAGTTGTCTCCGTCTCAGCTGTAGTGGTTGTTGTCGTTGTAGCTGTTGTTGTCGGAGTTGTCTGAATGGGATTCTCACCCAGATAGCTGCTCAGCGTATTCGCCCAGAGCAGACCCATTTCTGCATAGCCTGTTTCATTGGGGTGAACACCATCATCCAGACCAGCCTTCACATCTACAACGCTGTTGATGTCACAGAATTCTACAGAATAGCCTGCACTCTTCTTTTCAGCAGCCAGTGCCTTTACACCTGCATTGTAAGTATCCACACATTCCTCAACCTTTGCCTTCAGGGTTGCAGTATCGCTGGTATCGAAATTGTATACCGAACCATATGCCCACAGCCAGTCCGCACGGAGTTCTGCATCAATCTCCGGAACAGAAGCAAGGAAAAGTGTATCTGTGCTGTCCAGATTGGAAAGGATCTCATCGACCAGATTCTCCAGACGTTCAAGCGCTGTGGAGGAATCTGTGATCGTGTCCAGATTGCTTGTTTTTTCCAGACGCGCATCCAGAAGGTCGTTGGTGCCGATCATGAGCAGAACCATGTCCGGATCATAAGTCTCGATCTGATTTCCGTTGCTGAACAGTGTCTCATAAATACCGCTTCTGCTGCCGTACTTCTGAATCGCATAGCCGCTGTAGCCGCAATGTGCCGGGTCGTATGTAATGGTAGTTCCATTCCAGTTATAGCTTGCAGAATCTGTCCAGCTGTTCTCCGGACCTACCATATCATAACCAATGCCATTCTCATTCAGATAGTGACAGAGATACTTACGATAGCCGTTGTCGCCATTGATGTAGCCATGTGTGATGGAGTCGCCCACGCACATGATCTTGACCGCTTCAGAAGCTGCGTCAGCCTCAGTCGGCGGCAGAATTGCATTTACAGTCACAGCACCCGCTGCAATTGCACCTGCTGTCAATACTGTTATCCATTTTTTGAAACTCATTTGATTAATCCTCCTCGTTTTTCATAAAATCTCAAATGGTCAAAGTTCCTCATATTTTTTATTATAGCACCATTTCTTTAATTTTGCAAATCTTTTCCAAATATACGTGATTTTGCACAATCTACCAAACTTTTCCCATGCCATAATACACAACAAAAAGGGACTGTTGGTGAACAGTCCCTTTCTGAATTATAAATCCGCTTCATTTTTCTCCCGGACAGGATCAACCGATGAAGCAATATAAATCAATCATGCAGCTTACGGCGGTCGATTACACGAACAGCCTTACCCTCAGAACGAACAATGCTCTTGGGTGCTACCAGATGTACTCTGGGAGAAATGCCCAGCATCGTCTTGATTGCATCTGACAGATTCTTCTCACGTACTGTCAGTTCGTTCTTTGCCTTCTTGTATTCCTCCGGTGTCAGTTCTACCTTGACATCCAGGGTATCCGTGTTGTTTACACGGTCAACCTCGATCTGATAGTTCGGTGTATAGCCCTTGTTCAGCAGAACTGTCTCGATCTGGGACGGGAATACGTTGACACCGCGGATGATCAGCATATCATCGCTTCTGCCCATAGGCTTGGACATCTTGATCAGTGTACGTCCGCACGAGCACTTCTTTCTGGACAGAACGCAGATATCACGGGTCCGGTAGCGAAGCAGCGGGAATGCTTCCTTTGTCAGGGAGGTAAACACCAGTTCGCCCTTTTCGCCCTCCGGCAGAACTTCGCCGGTATCAGGATCGATGATCTCAGCCAGGAAGTGGTCTTCGTTGATATGCATGCCGGTCTGCTCTTCGCATTCAAAGGATACGCCCGGACCGGAGGTCTCTGTCAGACCATAGATATCATAAGCCTTGATGCCCAGGGAATTTTCAATGTCGCGGCGCATCTCTTCTGTCCACGGCTCTGCACCGAAGATGCCTGCCTTGAGTTTGTTGTCTTCCGGCTTGTAGCCCATTTCCTTCAGTGTCTCACCGATATATGCAGCATAGGACGGTGTGCAGCAGAGAATGGTAGAACCAAGATCCATCATGAACTGGATCTGACGTTCTGTATTACCAGAAGACATAGGCAATGTCAGACAGCCTACCTTATGGGAGCCGCCGTTCAGACCGGGACCGCCTGTAAACAGACCATAGCCATAGCTTACGTGGCAGACATCCTCATTGGAGCCGCCTGCTGCCACAACTGCTCTTGCACAGCAATCCTCCCACAGATCTACGTCGTTCTGGGTGTAGAATGCGACCACACGTCTGCCGGTTGTACCGGAGGTAGACTGGATCCGAACACAATCCTTCAGGTCCTTTGCCAGCAGTCCGTAAGGATACTGGTCACGCAGGTCCATCTTTGTCAGGAAAGGCAGCTTCTTCAGATCGTCCAGTGTCTGAATATCATCAGGAGTCAGACCTTTCTCCTCCATCAGCTGCTTGTAGTACGGTACGTTTTCATAAACGTGCTTTACCTGATTTTTCAGGCGTTCTTCCTGGAGCTTTCTCATATCCTCATAGGACATGGTTTCGATTTCCGGCTGGTAATAACGCTTTTCCATATGTATGGTTCTCCTTTTTCAGTGAAAATGATCGTTCTGCTCCGATGAAATCCAAAGAAAAACTTGCATTCCCTTGCAGCATGCGGTATAATAGATACAGTAAAAAAACAGGAGGCTTTCAGTAATGATTATCGATTTTCATACGCATATATTTCCTGATGCGATTGCAGAAAAAACCATTGGCGCACTCGCTTCAAAAAGCGGCTATACCCCCTATGGCAACGGCACCCGGGAACAGGCACTTACGCTCATGAAAAACGGCGGTGTGACCCATTCTGTTATTCTGCCGGTTGTGACAAAGCCATCTCAGTTCCAGAGCATCAATCGCTTTGCTGCCCTGCTGAATGAGGAGGATGCTTTCTTTTCCTTCGGAGGCATCCATCCGGATGACGAAACTCCCGAAACGCACCTCGATGAGATCAAAGACATGGGTCTGTACGGAATCAAGCTGCATCCCGATTACCAGGAAACCTTTATAGATGATCCCAGATACATCCGCATCATCCGCTATGCACTTTCCATCGGACTCAGCGTCATCACCCATGCGGGTGTAGATGACGGTTGCATCGGGGAAACCAAATGCACACCGGATCGGATCCTGCGCATGCTGGATGCAGTATATGAGGGAAATCTCCCTGAAAATCCGCAGATCATTCTCGCCCATGCCGGCAGCTTCAAAATGTATGATGAGGTCCTTGAAAAACTCTGCGGTCTTCCGGTTTTCTTTGACCTTGCCTATGTTTCTGAATTTGCCGATCCTTCTGTTTTACTGTCTGTTATCCGCAGGCACGGCGCAGACAAAATCCTATTTGCGACAGACAGTCCCTGGAGCGACCCTGCAAACAGCATCGCCCGCCTCAGAGCGCTTCCCTTGACGGAAGAAGAGCTGGATCTAATTTTCTATCAGAATGCACTTTCCATTCTGCACAAATAAGTATTTTTATTTTACCATACTTTTTATTCAATTTCAAGTGTTTTTTACAACATTCCGCAAGTTTTTTGTAATACTTACTTTTTCAGGTTCTGTTTGGAATGTTGGAGATATAAATTGTGGTTTAGTGTACCAGCTGCCTTCGGCAGTTCGTGCGATAAACTATAATTTACCCCAACAATTCGAATCGAACCATTTTCTTTTATCAACAGAACATCCAGTCGGCAGAAACAGCTGCTTATCCCAGCTTTGCGCCGCAGGACCCGCAGAACTTCACACTTGTATCATTCTTAGTACCGCACATGTGGCATATGCCTGCAAGTTCCTCTGAAAGCACATCCGGCTGCATAGCGGGCTCCGCTACATCAATATCAATATTCGTAATATTTGGTGTTTCCGGCTGCGGTGCAGCAGCAGAAACAACAGCAGGCTCGGGGGTCTTTTCAGGCTCGGACATCGGTGCAGACTCTGCCGGCTTTGCCTGATTCTTCTTCGGCAGCTTCCGAAGCTTGCAAACGAAAATACCAAAGGCTGCAATCAGCATGCTGGACAGTGCGAAAATCACAGTGTCACCGCAGGTATTCACAAACAAAGACGGAAGCGCATCTTTATACGCAGACAAATCGCTTTCTACAGAAAACACACAGATCAGCAGCAACGCCAGCAGACCTCCGGCAATCTGTGCAAGTGCCGCAATCGAGCAGGCAACGCCCAGTCCCCGGATGGCTGTTGCAATGCGCTTGGTGGTGACGATCCACAGACCAAACCAAAGCACTACCGAACTGAATGCACACCAGAATCCCAATGCTCCGGAAAGGAAATCTGCAATACCGCCGCCCAGCAGGTCTGCATATTTGCCCAGAACCTCCTGTCCGGCTGCAATGCTGTTCATTGCACCCATGCTCATACACTTTGCAAGTATGTATGCACATGCCAGAATCAGAATAAAAAATATAACCGATAAAAATGTCTTTCCTGCACTGCCCTTTTTCTTCGGTTCAGCAGCCGGTGTACTTACTTGACTCATAATACGAAATCCTCCTGAAAAAATATTCTAATTCAGTATACCATTTTCCTTCTTATTTGTCAATCCAATCTACAGAGAAGGCCACGGCGACAGCATTCACTTTTCATAGGTAAGAATTTTTTTCGGTCCAGTACCCCAAGGGTACTTCCTTCGGGCGCGTTTTTTGCAAAAAAATGCTGGCAGGTCCAGGACAGAGTCCTGGTCGCCGTCCGCAGGCTCGCCATCCTTGGGCGAGTCTGCCGAACGCATTACCGCTGGCGTTCGGGCTGACGGCGAAAGTCCCTGTACCCACAAGGGGCATAAACGCC
>JAFURN010000111.1 GCA_017480865.1 Ruminococcus sp.
ATTCCGGCAGTACCGATTATAAGGGGGCTATGGAGCAGATCCTGAAGCATGATGATATCTGGTGCGTTCCTTATCAGAGTTATCTGGTCTGTGTGGCCGCATCCACTTCGGGGTCTGTCAACATGACGGAATTCCCTCAGCTCCTTCGCAAGCATGGATTGTCTGCTGGAGTGAGCCGACCTTTTGATACCCTGGCGATGCTGCGAACGGCCTACGAACAGGGGGTTGCAACGCTGAAAACCATCCGCACCCTGCAAAGAAACCGGGTGATCGCATACTACGATGATTTTTTGATGATCCGGCTGCTGGACTGCATCCGGGAGGATGTGGATCTGAGCGGCTTTTGCCTGCCGGACATTCAGGCCATTCAGGAGTACGACAGACGGCATGACACAGAGCTGTGCCGCACCCTGCTTTGCTATCTGGAGCATGCCAGAAATGCCAGCAATACTGCCCGGGAGCTGAATATCCATCGCAACACGGTCCATTACCGCATCAATAAGTGCATGGAGATTTTGCAGGGTCTGGACTTCTCAAATGACTATGTGGCATTTCTCCTGATGCTATCGCTGCATATCGCCGAGTATGATTTTTACCGCGCTATGCAGAAGCAGGCAAAGAGCATCACCTGACAATACCCTATCCTATATTATAAGCCTTGTCCCGGAAGAAATCTTTGGGCACAAGTCAAAAAAGTGCACAATCGTTGTGCACTGCGAACAAAAGCACTACAGTGCTCGTTCCACAAAAACAGTTTCCGCTGAAACTGAATAACGGATCAAGCCAGAGAGAACTGCAACAGGACTCTCTGGCTTAATTGTGAATTATGTTACAATGATCGTTTTGGAAGGGACGTTGTCAGATATTGACCCGTTGGAAATCGAAAGACTGCGCCGAATTGTCCTTGCGTATGACGGAGAAGGCTGTGGCTACTAATGATATAAAAACGGTTGAATGCTATGGGACGATATATTACGATATTGACGGTATAATAAGAAGATATCCGAATATATTCCGGGACTTTAGATGATCCAGGCCGCCAGAAGCAGCACCGCCAGACCGATTACATTATACAGGGTAAATACGCCGATGTACTTCCCTGGCCTTGCACCGGGATACCGCAGATAGAGCTTCAGACTGATCAGACTGGCAAGAGATGCAATGGGGGTACCCAACCCGCCGATGTTGACGCCCTCCAGAAGAGAGCTCCAATTGTCCGTGAAGCCGGAAAGGAGCACTGCGGCAGGGACGTTGCTGATGATCTGGCTGGTGGCTACGGCAGTAAGCAGACCGTTCCGGCTCAGCAGAGCCTGCAGGAATGTCCGGACGGCATCCAAACGGCCTAAATTCCCGGACACGATGAAAAAGCATACAAAGGTCAGGAGCAGGGAAAAGTCCAGCTCCCGAAACAGCTTCCGATCCATCACCAGCAGGGCAGAGATGACTGCAATCGTAGTGACACCGTAGGGAATGACCCGAAAAACAGTCAGCAGACACAGCA
>JAFURN010000112.1 GCA_017480865.1 Ruminococcus sp.
ATGACAGAGGAAGACGAATTCCGTGAGATCTACAAGCTGGACGTTATTGCAATTCCTACCAACCGTCCGGTTCAGAGAATCGACCACAATGACCTGATCTACCGCACTGAGGCTGCAAAGTACCGTGCGATCATTGACCAGATCATCGAGTGCCATGAAAAGGGACAGCCGGTTCTGGTTGGTACGATTTCTATCGAAAAGTCTGAGCTGCTTTCTGCAATGCTCAAGAAGAAGGGCGTAAAGCACGAGGTACTGAATGCGAAGTACCATGCAAAGGAAGCAGAGATCGTTGCACAGGCTGGTAAGCTGGGTGCTGTTACCATTGCGACCAATATGGCAGGTAGAGGTACGGACATCATGCTGGGCGGTAATGCGGAATTCCTCGCACGTGCGGAAATGCGCAAGAAGGAATATCCCGAGGAAATCATCACAGAAGCGATCGGCTATGCAGATACCGACAATGAAGAGGTTCTGGCTGCACGTGCCGTATATCAGGATCTGTACAAGAAGTTCGGCGATGAGGTAAAGGAAAAGGCTGTTGACGTTAAGGCAGCAGGCGGTCTGTACATTCTGGGTACTGAGCGTCACGAGTCCAGACGTATCGATAACCAGCTTCGCGGTCGTTCCGGCCGTCAGGGTGACGAGGGTGAAAGCCGTTTCTTCCTGTCTGTAGAGGATGACTTGATGCGTATCTTTGCAGGTGATCGTCTGGAAAATATGATGCGTTCCCTGAACGTGGACGAGGACACTCCCATCGAGAGCAAGATGCTCACCAAGATCGTAGAGTCTTCTCAGCGTAAGGTGGAAGGACGTAACTTCAGCATCCGTAAGAATGTCCTGAACTACGATGACGTTATGAATACACAGCGTGAGATCATCTACAAGCAGCGTGCTCAGGTACTGGATGGTGAAGACCTCCATGACAGCATCCTGAAGATGATGGACGAAATGGTATCCAATACCGTCAAGATGTATGTGGATGATGAACTGACCGAACACAGCGAATGGAATATCATCGGTCTGAAGGAACACTTCATGGGCTGGGTAACTGATGAAGATGACCTGAACTATGAGGATGGTGAACTGGATAAGCTGACCGCTGCGGATATTACAAAGACCCTCCAGGAAAAGGTACAGAATCTGTACGCTGCCAAGGAAGAAGAGTATGGCTCTGAAACCATCCGTGAACTGGAGCGTGTTATCATGCTGAAGGTAGTAGATACCAAGTGGATGGCGCACATTGATGATATGAGCGAACTGAAGAAGGGTATCGGTCTGCGTGCATATGGTCAGAAGAACCCGGTTGTTGAATACCGTTATGAAGGCTTTGAGATGTTCGATGCAATGGTTGCTTCCATTCAGGAGGAAACCGTTCGTATGCTGCTGACGGTCAAGCTTCAGCAGAACCAGGCTCCGGAGCGTGAACAGGTAGCAAAGCCGGACGCACCGAATGCAGGCGCTGGTGACGGAAGCTTTGGCAATCAGCGCAGAAATCCGGAACGTGCTGCAAAGAAAAACAAGAACTAATCGGATATAAAAATTGCGGGGACGGGTGGAATGCTGCGTCCCCGTCTTTGTGCGGAGGATTTGTATGGATACCGGATATGAGGTGTTTTCTCAGTATTACGATGGTCTGACAGAAAATGTGAACTATGCAGAGCGTGCAGCCTATTTTGACGGGCTGATCCGCAGGCATAAGCGGAGTGAGGGTGTTGTGCTGCTGGATCTGGCATGCGGTACAGGCAGTATGTCTGAGGAAATGGCGGGACTGGGCTATGATGTGATCGGTGTGGATTTTTCCTATGGTATGCTCAGCCGTGCCATGGAAAAGAAAATGGAAAGCGGTCTGCCCATTCAGTATGTCTGCCAGGATATGCGGGAAATTGAACTGTACGGTACCGTGGATGCTGTTATCTGCACCCTGGACAGTCTCAATCATCTGGATTCCTTTGCGGATGTGGAGACCGTTTTCCGGAAGGTTGCAGAAAACCTGGAGCCGGGCGGTGTATTCATTTTTGATATGAATACACCCTATAAGCATCGTGAGGTGCTGGGCAGCCAGATCTATATCTATGATACAGAAACTGTATACTGCGTGTGGGAGAACCGCTATGAGCCGGAACAGCATACCGTACACATCCGGCTTGATTTCTTTGAGCAGACGGAGGATGGCAGCTATTTCCGCAGCGGCGAGGAGATCACAGAGCATGCCTATGAGCCGCAGCAGGTGGCGGAGGCACTCGAACGGGCAGGATTGACAGTAATGGGCTGCTATCATGCAGATACGGAAGAACCTCTGCGGGACGATAGTCAGAGAATGATTTTTGTAACAGGAAAACAGGAGGATTGAGTCATGGGTATTTTAAAACGAGCCATTGCAAAGGATGCATCAGTGGTATCCTGCGCTGTAGATGCCACCGATATTGTAGCGGAGATCGAGCGGATTCACCAGACCTCTGCGGTCATTACAGCAGGACTTGGAAGACTGACCATCGCTGCAAGCATGATGGGATATGGACTGAAGGGCGACGGTGATACGGTAACGCTGCGTGTAAAGGGCGATGGCCCCGCAGGTATGCTGGTTGCTGTTTCGGACAGCCGGGGTAACGTAAAGAGCTATGCAGAGCATCCGGTCGTGGAAATTCCCTTGAACAGTAAGGGCAAGCTGGATGTGGGCGGTGCTGTAGGCGTTGACGGCACTCTGACGGTTGTCAAGGACCTTGGTCTGAAGGAGCCGTATGTAGGTACCTGTCCGCTGGTTTCCGGCGAAATTGCGGAGGATATTGCCAGCTATTATGCAAACAGCGAGCAGACTCCGACAGTATGCGGACTGGGCGTTCTGGTAAATCCTGATCTCAGCGTCAATGTTGCAGGCGGCTATCTGATTCAGGTACTGCCTTTTGCACCGGATTCGGTGATCGACCAGCTGGAGAAGAATTTGCAGACACTTCCGCCTGTAACACAAATGATGCGTGAAGGTATGACGCCCGATCAGATCGCACTGCGTCTGCTGGATGGGCTGGAGCCGAATCTTCTGGATGAATCCGAGGTTCTGTATCAGTGCGATTGCAGCAGAGAGCGTACAGAGCGCATTCTGTACAGTCTGGGCAATGAGGATTTGCAGGAGATGGCTGATGACAACGAACCGATTACAGTAAACTGTCAGTTCTGTGATAAGAAGTATGTATTCACACCGCAGGAACTTCTGGATTTGAGAAAATAAGAAATGCTTTTTCGGTCAAGCAGTTTTCTCGAAAAATGCTTGCGGAGTTCAAGGCAGCGCCTCGAATGGCTGCGAAGCAGACATGAAAAAACGTCCGTCAGAGGAAAAACCTCCGGCGGACGTTTTCTGTTACATAAACAGAAACACCAGCAGATCCCAGAACATATGAAGCGCAATGGGAATCACGATATTTCTGGTTTTCACAAAGGCGACACTGAACACCACGCTCAGCACAAGGATGCTTACAAACCCGAAGCTTGTGAAGCTGGATATGAATGTACCCTTGGAAATCCAGATGGGAAAATGAATACAGAGGAATGTAAGCGCATTCAGCCCGATGGCAATGTACTGCTTGTTCTGCGGATCTGTTTCCTTGTATGTGGCATTGAGCAGCCAGCCTCGGAATACCAGCTCTTCTGTCAGTCCTACAAAAATCACAGTCACAATATCATCCACACCAAAGGAATCCACAATGCCGATTCCGCCACGAATGCGGAATGCGCCGATCACAATATATAGAATAAAAAGCGCAAATACCGGCAGCCAGCGGAGCCAGTCCTTCTTTCGCTGCACAAACATATCCCTCAGAGATACCATGCAGTGATTGTTGTATTTTGTGATCAGCAGTGCAGCGGGCAGCGTCCAGACGAGGTTTTTGATCACTCCCGACCGCAGCAGCGACGAGATCAGCGTCTCTTCTCCCAAAGCATCGCAGATCAGGGGCTTCAGCAGAAGCGTGTAAATTGCCCATACTGCGAAAAATACGATGGTATAGCCGATCAGCAGCAGGGAAATGCTTTTTTTATTGGTTGTTGTCTGTGTCATTGGGAATTCCCTCCAGATTGAAATTTGGTGTATATTGAGACTGTGCCGAGGATAGGTCCTGAGAAAAGCCGTCAAAGCCCAGCTCCTGTGCATGCCGGAGTACGCTTCTGTACTCCATAGTGGTAAGTCTTCGGTTCAGATTTTTATAGGGAAGCCGCATCTCCGGCGGTGTGTATTGTCCCATGAGGCTCAGGAGGAATGCTTCCTTCGGGAGCAGTTCACTGAGCGTATCCAGCAGCGCCATGGATTCATGCCGGTGTCCGGGAAGCACCAGATGCCGGACGATCAATCCCTTTTGCAGAATGCCGTCCGCATTAAAAACCGGCGTTCCTGCCTGACGGAGCATCTCCCTGAGTGCTGCCTTTGCGATCTCCGGGTAATCCTCAGCCTGTGCATAGCCTTTCGATGTTTCCTTATGGAGATATTTGAAATCCGGCAGATAGATGTCCACCATGCCGTCAAGCTGGGACAGCGTTTCAGAGGATTCGTAACCGCTGCTGTTCCATACAAGGGGGATGTGCAGCTTGTCCCGGATCGAATGAATCGCTTCGATGATCCACGGTGTGTAGTGACTGCCTGTTACGAGATTGATATTATGCGCACCCTGTTCCTGCAAATGCAGCATACATTCCGCAAGTTGAGAGATACTCAGAGATGCACCAAAACGTCCTGTGCTGATGGAGGCATTCTGACAGAAGCAGCAGCGCAGACTGCATCCGGAAAAGAAAATCGTTCCGGAGCCTCTTGTGCCGCTGATGCATGGCTCCTCCCAGTGATGGAGCGCACTTCTTGCTGCACGGATCTCACTTCCCCCGCCGCAGAAACCCTCCGTCCTTGTACGGTCAGCGCCGCACGCTCTGGGACAGAGCATGCAGCGTGAGATGTCATATCCGTTTATGAGAGTCTGCATTTGAAGTCCTCATAGGTGAAGTGTTTTACAAGTTCAATGGTGCCGTCTGCACGGTGCAGTGCAAGATCGGGCAGGGGCATACCGTTGAAGGTATTGGTTTTTACCATGGAATAGATCGCCATATCGCAGAGGATGAGCTTGTCACCAGCCTTCAGCGGTTTGTCAAAGGAATAATCTCCCAGTACATCGCCTGCAAGACAGGTGTTTCCGCCCAGCCGGTAGGTGTATGCCTTTTCACGGGGCATACCGCTGCCGATGATATGAGGGCGATAGGGCATTTCCAGCACATCCGGCATATGACATGCAGCAGATGCATCCAGAATGGCGATATCCATGCCGTTCTCTACAAAATCCAGAACGGATGTCACAAGAAAGCCTGCATTCAGGGCAATGGCTTCTCCCGGCTCCAGGTAAACCTGTACACCATAACGCTCCTGTATCATCCGGATGCAGCGAATCAGACGAGGGATGTCATAGTCAGCCCGTGTGATGTGATGACCGCCGCCGAAATTCACCCACTTGCATTTTCTGAGGTAGGGGTCAAACTTTTCGATGAGATGAGGCAGTGTTCGCTCCAGTACATCGGAATTCTGCTCGCACATGGTATGGAAATGAATTCCCTCCAGCCCCTCGAATAACGCATCTGTAAACTGCTCTGCACGTGTTCCCATCCGGGAGCCGGGGATGCAGGGGTTATAAAGGTCTGTCTCCACCTCTGCATATTCCGGATTTACACGGATGCCGCAGGAAATCGTTCTGCCGCAGTTTTGCACGGCTTCCTTATGCTGCTGCCACTGACGCAGTGTATTGAATACAATGTGGTCACTGATCGCACAGATCTCCGGCATATCCTCCGGATGAAAGGCAGGGGAGAAAATATGCACCTCACCGCCGAATTCCTCCCAGCCAAGCTTTGCCTCATAAAGACCGCTTGCTGTTGTTCCGGCGAGATATTCCTTCAGTATGGGGTAAGTGCGGAACATGGAAAACGCCTTCTGTGCAAGAAGGATCCTGCATCCGGTTTCCTCCTGCACACGGCGGAGGATCTCACCATTCCGGCGCAGCAGACGTTCGTCAGTCAGGAAGCAGGGGGTACGCAGGGAAGAGAGATCAATATCAAAACAATCACGAAGCATTTGTACATCTCCTTTTCGTTATGTCAGGGCTGCATGAGGATGAAGAAACTCCAGAGTCCCGATTCTGCATCCCGGGCGGCACCAATGCCCACCTGTGTGCGGCGTTCCTCTGTCAGCGGCAGGAAATCACCTGCACGTTCCTCGCCCTGAACGAGCGCATCCTGTGCATTGATGACTTCGAATACCGTAGAAATCGAAATTTCCTTTGCATCAGGGATCATAGACTGAATCAGCCGTTCTGCATTGCTTTGATAATCCATTCCGGCAACATCATATTCTGCGGCAACTGTTTCCGCAGCAGCAGCAGTATCCGGTTCCCATGTCAGCTCGGAGCGTCCGTTTTCTGTGCGGCTGTGATTGATCAGCTGATAGAGGCGCATACACTCCACATTTGCCCAGACTTCCTCTGCACGATCGCATACCACAGCATTGTCCACGCCGCAGAGCTGCCGCAATGCAGTGGCAGTCTGATTATAACCGCTGCTCAGATCGTTGTAGCGTTTTTCAATATCATCTGCTGCATCCAGCAGACGAAGTTGGTATCTTTCGTCGCCGGCATCCTCAGGATAGCTTTCACAGAGGGCTGCAATGGTGTAGCTGCTTTCTGCCGCTTCCAGTTCACGCTGGAATGCTGATTTCGGCAGAAATAAAAGAAGACCTGCGGCAATCAGCCCCAGAATCAGTATGCAGAAGCTCAGCGTTATGTAAACCTTATGCCGGTCCGTTTTGTTGGCAGCTTTTTGTTTTTCTTTTTCCAGGCAAAAGGGGCATTCTGCTGTATCAGGCAGCAGTTCCCGCCCGCAATTGATGCATTGCATAACATTATTGTTCCTTTCAGTTTTATCGTATTACTATTTTACTATACAGATGTATATTTGTCAAGAAGAGGGACATCCTTATAGAACAGTACAGGTGAAAGAACTTTCCTGCACCGGAAAAAATCTGTTTTTTTCAGAAAAATTTGAAAAAACGCTTGACAAAGCTTCCCTGTTATGCTATAATATAAAAGCTGACTGAGAGGTATGGTCAGAAATTAAATACTGGGGTGTCGCCAAGCGGTAAGGCAGCGGACTCTGACTCCGTTATTCGAGGGTTCAAATCCTTCCACCCCAACCAAGATAGCCCCTACACAAAGTGTAGGGGCGTATTTTTTCCAAAAATGAGGTTGACAAATGAAAACAAAAAGCAGGAAAAAATTAAAGTACAGTTTATTATTCGTATTATCGCTTTTTCTCATCATCATGGTCATTTTGATGCTCAATCCCTTACGGCATTCCAAAGAAGGGATCCGAGCGCGGCTGCTGAAACAAACTCCAGTCGGAACAGATATGGATGATGTTATACAATATCTTGAAAATCAAGAAGATTGGGAGATAAGATATGTAAATCATACATCAGGGTATAATTATTTTCATGGTGAACCATATGAAGCGAATGTTGGCACGGAAATAGGAGAGAAATCGATCCGGGTTTATCTGGGTGAGTACAGAAATCCGCTCGCAGTAGATGTAAGTGCATTTTATGCCTTTAATGCGGACGGAAAGCTGATTGATGCGGCTATCATGAAAACCATTGATGGAATATAAATCGATAGAATAAAGGCTTCTGCGATCCGTATGCAGAAGCCTTTATTTTTTTATTTACTTACTTGTACGGATCTTGATGTAATCCGCCAGCAGATCGATCGTCTTTTCCAGACCCAGCTTGCTGGAGTTGAGGGTAATATCATAGCCTCTGGAATCGCCCCATTTGGTATCACAGTGATGGTTGTGATAGAACTTTCTGGTTCTGTCATGACGCTTCATGATGCTTGCAGCGTCAGCTTCAGAAACATTACGTACCATCTGAATACGCTTGTTCTTTTCCGCCTCATCACCGAGGATGAAAACTGCGATCAATCCCTTGTATTCACGGAGCACATGCTCTGCACAGCGACCTACAACGACGAAGGATTCACCGCTTTCTGCCTTCTTTCTGATATAATCAAACTGGAACTCGGCAATGATCTCTTCCGGAGAGTTGGAATGACCACGCACGGTTCTGGAGATAATCGGAAGCTTGCGCCGCTCGTCATACTTGTGGAGATTTTCTACGTCCACATTCATTTCCTTTGCGATTTCATCCAGCATGTTTCTGTCATAAAAGGAAACGCCGAAACGCTCTGCCAGCTGTTTTCCGATTTCATGACCGCCGCTGCCGTATTCACGGCCGATCGCGATAATCATCTGTTCGCTCATTCGTGTAACCTCCTGTTGTTATTATAAATAAAGTGCGCAGATATAGATGGTAGTAATTACCAGTACGATCAAAGTAGCCGGTACCATCTTCTTACAGTATGTACCCCAGCCAATGGGATGACCAGCCTTAGCAGCTGCAGATGTACCAACTACGTTTGCAGATGCACCGATGGGAGTTGCACTGCCGCCTACGTCTGTACCCATTGCCAGAGACCATGCCAGTACGTCAATATTTACGCCGGATGTAACTGCCAGCGCCTTGACAACCGGTACCATAGTTGCTGCAAAGGGAATATTATCAATGAATGCACTTGCGGTTGCAGAAATCCAGATGATGATACCAACCATCAGATAGATATTACCGCCGCTCAGATCCTGGATGAACTTTGCGATAACCTCCAGAACACCAGTCTGCTCCAGACCGCTTACAACTACAAACAGACCTGTGAAGAACAGAAGCGTCTTGTAGTCAACCTTCTTGAGAATTTCCAGTACATGCTTGCCGGATGCAATCATGGATACAATGGCGATCGCTACACCGATAAATGCTACAGTCAGGTGTGTGGTTGCATGTGTTACCAGCAGAATAACTGCTGCAAGGAAAATAATGGTATTGATAACAAAGCCGACCTTATCGGTAATTGCGCTTTCAGGAGACGGCAGACTTGCAAAGTCAGATTCAGCTGCCTTGCTTACCAGATCCTTACGCATTACCAGATAGAAATATGCAAGAATAAACACAAAGGAGATCATTGCGATCACGCCTGTATTTGTGATAAAGTCAGTGAATGTATAGCCAAGCTGTGTACCGATGATGATGTTGGGCGGGTCGCCGCACATGGTTGCTGAGCCGCCGAGATTTGCGCAGAAGATTTCTGCCAGAATCATGGGGACAGGCTTGAACTTCAGCAGTCTTGCCAACTCAATGGTAATGGACGCCAGGAACAGGATTACCGTGATACTGTCAATGAACATTGCCAGTACGAAGGACATGCACATAAACGCAAAGAAAATCGGTACAGTCTTATAACGTACCATCTTTGCAATACGCATACACAGCCAGCGGAAGAAGCCGACTCTTGCCATGCCTTCTACCATAACCATCATACCAGCCAGGAACAGGATGGTTGACCAGTCGATACCGCCGGATTCCGATTCGCCGCTTGCGGTATGCCAGAAGCCCGGAGTTGCGATTGCCTCAAGGTTAATGGTGTCCCAGATTGCGCCGAGGTCCTTGAGACACACGCCAAATACAAAAATCAGCGTGAGCAGACCGCAGCCCAGAGTGACATAGTGCTTTTCGATTTTTTCTGTGATGACCAGGATGAACATTACAACAAATATAATTGTTGCTACAATTGGTGCTGCCATGATAATTCTCCCTTCATATCCCTAAGAGTGATTTTCCGGACGGGATGTCCGGTCTGCCTGCAAAGCATATTTTCTTCGGAAATCCGACAGCAATTCCCCGAAATCTTGCAAGCCTACTATATTATAGCACTTTCAGTTGAGAAGTCAACCCATAAAAGATGACTTTCCTTTTTTCAGCATTTTGCACATTTTTTCACGGAATTCTGACTGGTCTGGTGATGGTTTTACGCGCGAAAATCCTTGTCAGACTGAACGAGGATTTTTCTTTGCTTTTCATAAAAAATAAATTGAGATCCTGCACTTTGTGCAAGGGCACTCTTAGCAAGCAAATACAAAATAGATGCCATTGCCCTGGAGGGCGTATCAACGAAAAATTCCCCACCCGACAGAAAACGGGTGGGGAATACGATCCAACAGTACGTTGGTGGTTGGGGTGGAAGGATTTGAACCCTCGAATAACGGAGTCAGAGTCCGCTGCCTTACCGCTTGGCGACACCCCAGTATATTCATTTTTGTTATGCATCACATAACTTTTATAGTATATCACAGTTTCCTGGATTTGTCAAGTGCTTTTTTTAAAAAACATATTTTTTGAGCACACTTTTTCAGCATGCACGCACTCTGGCTGAAATGCATAGAATGCAAGGATGCAGGAAAGGCAGGTGATCTATCATTTCGATCCGAAACAGAAACAATCCGAGCCGGATTCCATGCCTTACTGAGATGCTCAGCCGTCGTCCTCATGGAACGGCAGCATTAAAGGGCAGTGCGGATTATTCGCATATCAGCGGATGTGTGCGGTTCTGGCAGACGAACTGCGGTGTGCTGGCGGCAGCTGAAGTATGGGGTCTTCCTGAATTTTCAGAAAAATGCCGGGACTCCGTGTTTGCTATGCATATTCACAGCGGTGAACATTGCTCCGGAAACGGTCATGACCCTTTTTCTGATACGATGGGGCATTATAATCCAGAGGATTGCAAGCATCCGTTTCACGCGGGAGATATGCCGCCGCTGTTTGCTGATGATGGCTATGCTCTGAGCATTTTTCTGACAAAACGGTTTTCAGTCCGTGAAATCATTGGAAAAACCGTCATTCTTCATGCAGATCCGGATGATTTTACGACGCAGCCTTCCGGGAATGCCGGAGAGAAAATTGCCTGCGGACAGATCAAACGGATCTGCTGATTATTGCAGGCTTGACCTCCCTGTGCAGATATACAGGGAGGTTTATCTGTATTTCAGATAAAAAACAATATCTTTATTCCAGATATGGCATACTGTTATCGGGTGATGAAAAATGGTATTTGAACGAATCCGGAATCTTCGCGAGGACAGGGATATCAAACAGCGGCAGATTGCCGAGTATCTGAATGTTTCGCAGAACACATATTCTCAGTATGAAAACGGTATAATTTCGCTGAGCGCGGAAACTGCCGTGAAGCTTGCTGAATTCTATGAAATCAGCGTTGACTATCTGCTGGGACTGACCGATGAAAAGCAGCCTTATAAAAGACGGTAGATTTGTTGTCTGGAGTAAATCGAAAATGAAGTCATATGAACAAATGTGCAAGGAAGAAAAACTTGCGCTCCTTGAGCAGGAGATGCCTGCTCCGGAAATTCTTATTGCAATGATGCATGATTCTGATGAGGATGTGCGTCTTTTTCTGGCAGAGTATCTTTGTGAAGTGTATACACCGCTTTCTGAACGTCTTCTGTTGATGTTGATGGATGATCCCTCTGTACAGGTGCGTATTGCTGCGTGTGATTCTGTATGCTGGTGCAGTTCTGAAACGGTTTTTGAAAAGATTCTGGAAAAATCGGTACATGATGCCTTTCTGGTGAGAGGTTATGCAGTTTTATCTGCTGCGGATGTGCTGTTGAATCAGGAAGAACAGAAGCAGCTGCATATGGGTACAGCCATACTTGAGCAAAATGATCAGAGGGAGAAAAGTGTCTGGGTCAAAATCTGCTATGCGCAGTCTCTGTACCGTCTTGGCAATTCGGACGCATTATACAGACTCATTTCCTATTTAAATGTCAGTCGTTATAACTACCGCTGTTGTGTGATAAATGCTTTGATGGATGTGGCGGATGAAAAGAATCAAGCGCAGATTCGCCTGGCATTTAAAAAGAGACTTGCAGTTGAAACCAATCAAATGCTGATCCGTAAGCTGACAGAGTGCATGGATCTGCTCTGAGATCTATTATTATAGACAAACTATAAAACCTTCCTAATTCCTATTGACAAGATGGGAATTCAGGTGTATAATAGGCAAGGTGAAGAAAGAGAGGTGACCCTTATGATGATTTCCACCAAGGGAACCTATGCGCTGCGTGTTATGATCGATCTGGCGCAGCATGAGGACGAGGGCTATATCTCGCTGAAATCCATTGCAGAGCGGCAGAAAATTTCCATGAAGTATCTGGAAACGATCGTATCGCTGCTGAACAAGGGCGGCATGGTGCAGAGTCTGAGAGGAAAGGACGGCGGCTACAAGCTGCGGAAGCCTGCGGCGGAATATCCCATCGGAGAGATCCTGCGTCTCACTGAGGGCGGACTGACGCCGGTATCCTGCCACGGCTTTTCCGAGGGTGAGCAGGAATGCCAGAACGTAAACAATTGCCTTACGTTTCCTATGTGGCAGAAGCTGGACACGCTCATCAACGCCTATCTGGACAAGGTTTCACTGAAGGACCTGCTGGAAGGAAAAGTATAAGGAAAGGATTTCCTTGAGATTGTCGATAAACCCACATTTTGAGACAAAACAGCGGGCGAGTTTGTGCAGCCTCTGCACAAATAATGCGTAGAAGAGCCATTTGCAGGGGACGGCGCCCACGACGTCCCGCTAATAGAATGTGTTTTTTGACAGACTGTAAGGAAAGGATTTCCTTCTGCTTTTGCATATTTTTTTATCATAATATCCTATAGATTATATGGGAATTTGAAAGGAAGAATCAATATGAAGGTTTACGCCGATAATGCCGCAACGACCATGATGAGTCAGACGGCAAAGGAAGCGATGATGCCCTATCTGGATGTGGTTTATGGCAATCCGTCCAGCCTGTACAGCTTTGGACAGGAGGCAAAGACGGCTCTGGAGGCAGCACGTGCCAAGGTTGCAGCGGCTCTGAATGCGGAGCCGAGAGAGATCTATTTCACCTCCGGCGGAAGCGAGGCTGACAATCAGGCGATCGTATCTGCTGCGATCATGGGCGCACGTAAGGGAAAGAAGCACATTATTTCCACGAAGTTCGAGCATCACGCAGTTCTGCATACGCTGAATAAGCTGGAGAAGCAGGGTTATGAGATCACGCTGCTGGATGTACACGAAAACGGTGTGGTAACAGCCGCTGAGGTTGCAGCTGCCATCCGTGAGGATACCGCTCTGGTAACCATTATGTTTGCCAACAACGAGATCGGTACCGTTCAGCCCATTGCTGAGATCGGTGCTGTGTGCCGGGAAAAGGGCGTACCCTTCCATACAGATGCCGTACAGGCAGTGGCACATGTTCCCGTGGATGTAAAGGCAATGAACATTGATATGCTGTCTCTGTCGGGTCATAAGTTCCACGGACCCAAGGGCGTTGGTGCGCTGTATGTGAAGAAGGGCATTCCGCTGTTCAATCTGATTGAAGGCGGCGCTCAGGAGCGCGGTAAGCGTGCGGGTACGGAAAATGTCCCTGCGATTGTAGGTATGGCTGCTGCTCTGGAAGAAGCGGTTGCGCATATGGATGAAAATATGGCAAAGATCACTGCAATGCGTGAGCAGCTCATTGCAGGTCTGGAGACGATTCCCCACAGCAAGCTGAACGGTGACCGCAGCAGCCGTGTACCGGGCACAGTAAACTTCTGCTTTGAGGGTATTGAGGGCGAATCCCTGCTGCTGCTGCTGGATGATGCGGGCATTGCAGCCTCTTCGGGTTCTGCCTGCACGTCCGGCTCTCTGGATCCCAGCCATGTTCTGCTGGCGATCGGTCTGCCGCATGAGGTAGCGCACGGTTCGCTGAGACTGTCCGTCAGCGAATACAATACCCCTGAGGAAATGGCGCACATCATTGAGAGTGTACCGAAGGTCGTGGATTATCTGAGAAAAATGTCTCCCATCTGGGAAGATCTGGAAAAAGGAGTAAAGGAACATGTTATACAGTGAAAAGGTAATGGATCATTTCCGCAATCCGAGAAATGTAGGCGAAATTGAAAATGCAGACGGTATCGGCGAGGTTGGTAACGCAAAGTGCGGCGATATCATGAAGGTATATATCAAGGTAGAGAATGACATCATCAGCGATGTCAAGTTCAAGACCTTCGGCTGCGGCTCTGCCATTGCGGCAAGCTCCATGGCAACTGAGATGATCATGGGCAAGCCCATCTCCGAAGCACTGACCCTGACCAACAAGGCAGTGGTAGAGGCTCTGGACGGACTGCCGCCCCATAAGGTGCACTGCTCCGTACTGGCAGAGGAAGCAGTAAAATCCGCTGTCAAGGATTATTATGACAAGAACGGTATTGCATATGACCCGGAGCAGTTCTGCGACGGCAACTGTGCATGCTGCCATGAACACGACCACGGTCACGACATTGAGGGAGATGACGAGTAATCATGCTTACTGATGTTCAGCAGGAGATCCTGCGTCTGAAAAAGGAGAAGGATTTCTGCATTCTGGCGCACTGCTATCAGACTCCTGATATTCTGGAAATCGCTGATTTTACGGGAGATTCCTTTGCTCTCAGCACAAAAGCCATGGATGTTCCCAATAAGAACATCCTCATGTGCGGTGTGCGCTTTATGGCGGAGACGGTAAAGATTTTTTCTCCGGAAAAGCATGTGTATCTGTCCAAGTCCGATGCAGGATGTCCCATGGCAGAGCAGCTTACTCCTGAGGAACTGCGTTCGCTCAAGGCGCAGTATCCCGAGCATACAGTCGTGGCATACGTGAATACGACCTCTGCCCTGAAAACCTTGTGCGATGTCTGTGTGACGTCCTCTTCGGCAGTACAGATCCTGAAGAAGATGCCCGAGCAGAAAATTCTCTTTATTCCTGACTGCAATCTGGGTGATTTCGTACAGAAGCAGGTGCCGGATAAGGAAATTGTTATGATCAAGGGCGGATGTCCCGTGCATGGTGCAATGACCGCAGGGGATGTGATGAAAGCCAAGGCAGCGCATCCCGATGCAAAGTTCCTGGTGCATCCCGAGTGCCCTCCCGAAGTGACCGCAATGGCAGATTATGCAGGCAGCACCACAGGAATTATGGATTATGCCGTGAAGTCCGAGGCAAAAAGCTTTATCATTGGTACAGAGAACAGCATTGTGCAGCATCTCCAGCTGATGTGTCCGGACAAGATGTTTTATCCCCTTTCCAAGCGATGCGTCTGTCATGATATGAAGCTGACCACACTGGTGGATGTTCTCAATGTGCTGAAGGGTACAGAGGGCGAGGAAATTCTCATGGATGAGGAAATGCGTCTGAAGGCAAAGGGCTGTATGGACAGAATGCTGGAGCTGGGACAATGAGTAAGGCAATGATCGCAATGAGCGGCGGTGTGGACAGTTCGGTTTCCGCAGCGCTGATGCTGGAGCAGGGATATGACTGCATGGGTGTGACCATGAAGCTGTATGCCCGACCGGAGGATCTGGAATCGGAATCCGGCAAGACCTGCTGTTCGCTGGATGATGTGGAGGATGCAAGAGCCGTTGCCCATCGTCTGGGAATGCCGCATTATGTGTTTAACTTTCAGAATGATTTTTCGGAGCAGGTCATTGACCGGTTCGTGGAGGTCTATGAAAAGGGTGCAACACCGAATCCCTGTATTGACTGCAACCGGTATCTCAAGTTTGACCGGCTGTATCAGCGGGCAATTACACTTGGCTGTGATACGATCGTAACCGGGCACTACGCCCGTATTGAACAGGCAGAGAACGGACGTTATCTTCTGAAAAAGGCAAGGAATCCGGCAAAGGATCAGAGCTATGTGCTGTATTTTCTGACGCAGGAGCAGCTTGCACATACCTGCTTTCCGCTGGGTGTATACGAGAGCAAGGATGAGATCCGCCGGATCGCAGAGAAATATGGCTTTGTCAATGCGCACAAGGGCGACAGTCAGGACATCTGCTTTGTACCGGACGGTGATTATGTCCGCTTTATCGAACAGTATACCGGCAAACAGTATCCCTGCGGCAATTACTGTGATTTACAGGGCAATGTACTGGGTCAGCATAAGGGCGTGATCGGTTATACCATCGGACAGAGAAAGGGGCTTGGAATCGCTCTGGGAAAGCCCATGTATGTCTGCGGAAAATGCGTGGATACCAATACGGTATATCTGGGAGAGAATGAGGATCTGTTTTCTGATACGCTGACAGCGCATCACATCAACCTGATTCCCTTTGACCGGCTGGAGCAGCCCATGCGTCTTGCGGCAAAGATTCGTTATAACCAGAAGGAGCAGCCGGCAACGGTAGAGCAGATCGATGCAGATACCTTAAAGATTACATTTGATATGCCCCAGCGTGCCATTGCAAAGGGACAGGCAGTGGTGCTGTATGATGGTGATACTGTCGTAGGCGGCGGAACAATTGCATAAATGAGAGAAAGAGGCTGTTGCAGCACCACTGAGTCTGCAGCAGCCCCATTTATTTTAAATAAAGTGCTTTCAGCGGTAAATGATTGATGAAATTCGTCGGAAGTTCTTGATATTCAGCATAGACGGTGTTATAATATAACATTGTATCATCGTGTGCTATGCAAAGAGGGAGGTTATTATGCAAACCAGTATCCGAACAAAATTCATCGGGGACAGGGCGTTTTACAGGCGTGTGTTGTATCTTGCGATCCCCATGATCATCCAGAATGCCATCACCAGCTTTGTAAGCTTCCTTGACAATATCATGGTAGGGCAGATCGGCACGGAGCAGATGTCGGGTGTTGCCATTGTGAACCAGCTTTTATTCGTGTTCAATATCTGCATATTCGGCGGTGTGTCGGGTGCTGGTATTTTCGGCACACAGTTTTTCGGAAAAGGCGATTACGAGGGACAGAAGCATGCCTTCCGTTTTAAGATGTATGCAGTGCTTGGTATTTCCGCAGCTGCACTGCTGCTCTTTTATTTTTTCAGCGAACCTCTGATCTCCCTTTATCTCAGCGAGGACGGTACGACCGGAGACATTACCCTTGCGCTGCGTTATGGTGAGGAATATCTTGCAGTGATGCTGGCGTCCCTGATTCCCTTTGCAGTCTGTCAGGCATATGTAAGCACCATCCGTGAAACCGGACAAACCTTTGTTCCCATGCTGGCCTCTGCGGCAGCAGTTTTTGTGAACCTGGTGCTCGATTATCTGTTCATCTTTGGCTTTGCAGGAATTCCAGCCATGGGTGTCCGGGGTGCAGCCCTCGCAACGGTAATTGCACGTCTGATCGAATGTACGATCGTGGTCGTGTGGACACATCTCCGCAGAGAGAAGAATCCTTATATCAAGGGTGCATACAGAAGCCCGAAAATACCAAGGAGCATCTGTAGGGAGATTCTGATCAAGGGGACGCCTCTGATGCTCAATGAGATGCTCTGGGCATCGGGTATGGCAGTAATTGCGCAGTGCTATGCAGTGCGTGGATTGGATGTAGTGGCGGCGCAGAATATTTCCTCTACCATTACAAATCTTTTTAATATCATATATATGCAGCTGGGAGCAAGTATTTCCGTTCTGGTGGGGCAATGTCTGGGAGCAGGACATCTGGATGAAGCCCGGGATACCGCCCGGAAGGTGATCGTATTCAGTGTAGGCTGCTGTGTTGCTGCAGCGGGTGTGATGGTATTTGCAGGCGGCTTCTTTCCTTCTATTTATAATACAGAGGAGAGTATCCGTTCGCTTGCAAGAGGCTTTATTTTCATTTCGGCATGTGCCATGCCTTTGTGTGCTTTTTCCCACTGTGCATATTTCACGCTGCGTTCCGGCGGAAAAACAGTCATCACATTTCTCTTTGACAGCGTGTACACCTGGGTACTGCTGATTCCCTTTACCTACGTGCTTGTCAATTTTACGGCGCTGCCTATTCTGACTGTATTTTTCCTGGTGCAGTTTGCGGAGATCGTCAAGGTGGTCATTGGCTTCTTTATGATAAAGAGTGGTGTATGGCTGCAAAATATTGTGAAATGACAAAAAAGGTTCCATTTGAATTGTTGGGGTAAATAGCAGTTCGACCGCCTCTCTGCCTTCGGCAGCTCGTGCGATAAACTATAAATTATATCCCCAACTTTTCAAACAGAACCTCAAAAAAGAGGGTCACTGCAAGAGAATTTGCGGTGCCCCTTTTCTTGTCCGAACGTTGCTTAGTTTTTTCTTCTGTCGCCGTATGCAGCCGCCTGACAAAGCGCAGCAGTCAGCAGACCTACCGTACCGCCGAATATACTTCCCAGTATGAACCAGAGCATAAGAATCCCTCCTGGTATTAGGATATCTCCGCATTCTTATACTATTCATGCAATTTGTCGGCAGATGCGGTTGCTTTCTTTCGTTTTATATGATATAATAGAGGCAAAATCAAAAGGAGACAAGCCTTGGGAGGTACCTATAAATCATGCGTGAAAATACGACGACAACGACCGCATGCAGACTGTTTAAGCGATGCGGCGGCTGTCAGCTGAAGGAAAGCTACAGCGAACAGCTCAGATGGAAGCAGGCAAAGGTGGAACGTCTTTTGTCCAAGTTTGCAAAATGCGGAAGAATCATCGGGATGAAGCATCCCTATCACTACAGAAACAAGGTGCAGCACGGTTTCTATACCAATCCGAACCGTCAGATCATATCCGGTATCTTTCAGTCCGGAAGCGGCAGGATCGTTCCTTGTGAAAGCTGTATGCTGGAGGACGAACAGGCGGACAGAATCATTCTCACCATCAAAAAACTCATGCATTCTTTCAAGCTCTTTCCCTATAATCCCAATACGGACAAGGGTCTGATCCGTCATGTTATGGTGCGCAAGGGCTTTCAGAGCGGGGAGTATCTGGTTTGTATCATTACATCAAAGAGTGCATTCCCCTCGAAGAAGAATTTTGTCACAGCACTGCTGAAGGAACAGCCCTGCATTACGACCATCATTCAGAATGTTTGCCACAATCCCATGCCGCTGACCATGGGGGAGCAGGAATTTGTGCTTTATGGTAAGGGATATATTGAGGATACACTTTGCGGAAAGCGGTTCAAGATTTCTGCACGTTCCTTTTATCAGGTAAATCCGGTCCAGACAGAAATCCTGTACCGCACCGCCATGGAATTTGCGGGTCTGACGAAAAAGGACCGTGTCCTGGACTGCTACTGCGGTACGGGTACGATCGGTATTATCGCATCGGACTACTGTAAGGAAGTGCTGGGCGTGGAACTGAATCAGAGTGCTGCAGCGGATGCGGAGAAGAATGCAGCAGATAACGGCTGTACAAATATTACCTTTGTAAACGGAGACTCCGGCAGATTTATGGAGCATATGGCACGCAAGGGCGAAAAGGCAGATGTCGTATTCACCGACCCGCCCCGTGCAGGCAGTGACCGCCGTTTCCTGGAAAGTCTTGCCCATATGGCACCCCGTAAGGTGGTTTACATTTCCTGCGGCATTGAGAGCCTGGAACGTGATTTGCTGCTGCTCAAAAAGCTGGGCTATGATGTGAAGAAGATTCAGCCGGTGGACATGTTTCCTCATACGAAGCATGTAGAATGCGTTGTGCTGCTGGTAAAACGATAATGCATAGAAAAAGGCTGCTTTGCTGTTCTGAAACGGCAAGGCAGCCTTTTATGATCTGGGTATTATAATATCAGTTGATTATTTATAGAGATAGATGCAGTTGCCCTTGATGTCAATGCTGCTGTCAAAATAATAGGGCTGCATCGTGTCCAGATGGATCACAAAAAAACGGGAATCCTCCAGTTCTGTTTCCAGCCAATGATCATAAAAGAAAAACATAGACGGAAAAGGCTCTATTTCAGTGAACGCAGGATTCCTCAGACTCTGAAATGCTTGCATGATTGCATCGATCGTGATCACCTTGCCGTCTGACATGCGCTGAATTTCTGTATCGCTGTAAAGATATAGATCGGTTTCGGAGGGCGCGATGAATTGTGTCTCTTTTACCGGTACAGCAAAGCCGGTATTCTGAGTGAGATCATATTTTATCAGCGTATTCTTTGCATTTTCAATCGTTTCATAGTAAATGCAGCTGCCGTTCCATGCATCATATTCCAGGGAATGATCATCGGGACCAGAGGCGATCACATCAAAGCCTGTATCGGAATATCGGATAATTGCTTTATATGCGTTTACTTTCCGGAATGTCCGGCAGTTTCCTTCCCGAACCGCAAGTACGAATCCGGATGCTTCAAACACCAATTCACCTTCACAAAAACGAATCGGGCGAAATGCAGTCAAATCGCCTCGCAGGAAAGAAATTGGTTCGAGGGAAAGTTCTGTCAGTGTCCGAAGGATACGAAAGTACTGCCAGAATCCGGTTTTTGCGTCTTGAATTCCCACATAAGCTGTCATCCCATCATACTGTATCCGTATGCTTGGGGCTGATAAATCGATAGATACCCGTTCAATCGGAATCCGGCATCTTTGCCATGAATTATCTTTCAGATCCAGGCAGGCAAGGAAGCATTCCCGCTGCAATACAGCAAGTGAGAAAATACAGGATTCCGCAGGATATATCTCAAAAATCCGAAACTGTTTTTCATATGCCGTCCACTCCTGCATATGAATGCGTTTTGCTGCTTTTGCATCGTAGAAAAGAAGGGAAGCAGTCATTTGCCCATTCTGCATGCTCTGATCCATCAAAAGGATCATATTCTGATACTGATGCAGCCACCGATACAAAAATCCATTCTTGTTCCTGTACGAATGCAGTGAAATTACAGGATTCACAGGATGCAAAGGGTTCCCTCCTTTCGCTATTCTATATATTTCAGTTCAGGAGCAGAGTCTTTCAATGATCGTTGCGGTAAGAATCAGATCCCGCAGCTTTACACCGTCGAATTCATAATCAAGGGTTTCTTCAAGTGTGAGTCCATTGGCGATATCGCCTTCATCATAGATCCAGATATCAAAGCTGTTGTTATGACCTTCAATGCCGTAATATTCATCGTTATACTCAAATCCCACATTCCATCCTCTTGCAAGATAGAACTTGAATTCGCTCAGCGTTTCAAACTTGTAATCATCCGGATTGTAATCGGGATTGATTGGCCGGTCTTTGTATTTCATTTTTGTTGTTCCTCCTTTGATTTGAAGATAACCTTTAAATTCAGGAGCAGCTCCGTCCCAATAGCTAATCGGTGACTGCTGATCCGGATATCTCGGCATGTTTTAAAGAACTTTTATCTGGAAAATCAAATCATTAAAATCGTCATCAACATGCGCATCATTACAATAATAAATCCCGTCTTCTCCTTTTAGCATTGCTGCGCCCATGTTCCAGCTTTCAATCACTTTTTCTCCCGTATTGTAGATTCTTTCATATGCATTCCAAACAGATAAATGCCTATCTTTTGTTTTGCCATGAATGATAATGGTTTGATTGGGTTCTTTCCGAAGATCATCTTCCCAAAACCGAAATTCTTTTCTTTTTATTATCCCGTCTACGGTCATACTTCCTGTGTTAATTGCTATCCGAATCGCCTGTCTCCATTCGGAATGTGTAGATATCAATTTCAACAGGATGCTGAAGTTTTGTGAAATGGGGAGTTGGTCTATAAGCAAAAGCGTTTTTTCTCCATATTGAACCGGTTCCCCTTTGGATTCCATAAATAAATCAGAAAAATTAATCATTTTATCCCTTTATAAATTTATCTTGCATGTTGATATAAAAGCATCAATTTCTATGGTGCGATCAGTTTTCTCGCCCTCCCAGGGGCGGGTGTGTCAACAAAACCCGCTCTCTGACAAAAAGCGAGGGATTTGCAGGCGTCAGCTTACCGCTGTCAAGCGAATGCAGAACAGACGACAAATGCGTATATACTGAACCTATCAGGAGCAGAGTCTTTCAATGATCGTTGCGGTAAGAATCAGATCCCGCAGCTTTACACCATCGAATTCATAATCAAGGGTTTCTTCAAGTGTGAGTCCATCTGCAAGTAAGTCTCCATCATAAATCCAGATGTAGAAGCTGTTGTTATGACCTTCAATGCCGTAATATTCATCGTTGTACTCAAATCCCACATTCCATCCTCTTGCAAGATAGAACTTGAATTCGCTCAGCGTTTCAAACTTGTAATCATCCGGATTGTAGTCGGGATTGATTGGTCGGTCTTTGTATTTCATTTTTGTTGTTCCTCCTGAAATATGAACTGCATTACCAGAAAACCAATAGATATCTATGCTCCATAAGACTTTAAGTATACTGTCAGCTTGAGTCGGGTTTGTCAACGAAAAATTCCCCATCCAACAAAAAGCGGGTGGGGAAGATGATCCAACGGTACGTTGGTGGTACGCCTGATGCGATTCGAACGCACGACCTTCAGAGTCGGAGTCTGACACTCTATCCAACTGAGCTACAGGCGCATATATGCAGCGTTTAAGCCTTACAATATAATATTATACCACATTCACCGGATAAATGCAAGGGGTTTTGAAAAAAATCTTCCGTATTCTGGCAGAGCGATGCAGCATATGCCGCACCGCTGCTGTGTCAGAGTATTCCATAGACATCCAGCAGAGCGCCTGCCCCCAGCAGAACCGGGTCTGAGCAGGCGTATACAAAGGCTTTTGCCTCCCTGGAATGCAGAGGGGACAGGTTGAAGGTAACGCCCTTCCCCAGGACCGCGATCCGCAGTTTGTTCTCTGAGTCTGTACGTACCTGCGCCATGACCGTTTCTGTCTGCTGCAATTTGTTGCCTGATGCAGCAGAAACCTGTATCCATCCGAAAATACCGGCATTCAGTATGAGATATGCAATTGCGGTCCGCAGAATTCTCCGGGGCAGATGCCTTTTTCGTTCCATAAATCCTCCTGATTCAGTGCAGATCAAGCAAAACCTGTACCAGTGCATCACCAAAGAGCGCACCTGCATATAGTGCCTGATCCAGCGTACTTCCGTGGGAACCTACCTCAATGAGAAGACTTCCTGTGGTCAGATTCTGATTATATCTTCTGTAGTCGAAAAGAATGGGCCGTGTCAGTCCCGGATACATGTTCTCCATCTGTTCCTGCAGGCGGCAGGCGAACCGGAAGTTGAACATATAATTGGGCATATCCATCGTGCCGTCATCGCAGCCGGATATGATCATGATCTGCGCCGCCTCTTTGCCGTTGATTTCTACAACAGGCTGCGTAATGGCTGTATCTGTTCCGATGGCGTCCCGGTGAATGTCCAGTACAACACGTATGCTGGGATATTGCTCCAGAATCGCTGTGACAGTCTCTGCACTGCGTTCGTACGCACCGTTGTAGGATGGATAGTCGTGGACCGCATCGCTGTGAATGACTCCGATTCCGGCTTCCCGGAGTTTTTCAGCAATCACCTCGCCGACAGCAACGACATTTTTTTCATTGTCTGTTGTCCGGTAGTTGAAGGTCGGGTCAAAATGCTCCCGGACATATGGCTCATAGGATTCGGTGGTGTGCGTATGCATGATAAGGACCTGTGGTTCGTTGTTAACGGAGATTTTAAAGGCAGGGGACATGGTGCATTCTTCCAGAAGAACGCTGTTTTCCAGTTCTGTATAGTTGCCCACCTGTCCGGCTGTAGGGAGGGAGATAAACTTCGTTCCGGAATATTGTCCGAAGGTTGTGCGGATAATTTCTGTCTGATCACTGACATTCCATTCGGTTGGATAGGGCTTATCACCGCCGTCCGTTTCGTAATCGGCTTCGGATGCGGACTCTGTGGGATCCTGCGCATTAACTTCCAGGGAGTCATCCTCCAGAGGATTCCAGGCATCTTTCTGTAAATCGACATAGGCTTCGTTGTGGACATTTCCGCTGGTGAGTATATCCGCGGAGAGAAGCGGCTGTGTTTTTCCGGCTTCCTGCTGTGCGGACAAGTCGGACTGCCGGCAGACAATACCGATGAGCAGTGCAGCTGCGATTGTGCAGCAGAGGAAGATTTTTCTTCGTTTTCCGGAAAGGCTTTTACGTCGGGAGCGTCGTTTTCTCATTCCATCACCTCATTATCATATCCGTGATGGTAAATTTTATGCAGAGAAATTACATGTTATGTATGGATGTGCAAAAATGAGGACTCTGTTTTTCATAGGGGCGGGCAGAACTGGTCGCTCTCCGCAGGGAGCGAAACTCTCTTTACTTAAAATTACGCACATGCTTAATTCAGCGAAAAACAAATTCCGCATCGTAAAAGAGGTACGATTTCAAGTAAGCATATCCAGGATATCTTGTCACAGCATGAAGAGAAGATCATGGATGTGCTTGCTTAGGATTGCACCTCTTTTATAATGCGGAATTTGGTTTGTTTGTTCGCCCCGAAAGCACGTAATTTTTTAACCGGGAGTTTCGCCGTCTGCGGACGGCGACCAGCTTGCGCAGCTGGACCGTCTTTCTGCCTTTGGAAGTTGGTGCGATAAACTACAATTCAAATAGAACGCATTTTACAAGCCTGCTTCCCAGTCCCAGTTGTAGAGTTCCAGCTGACTCAGATCAAAGGGGGTCAGCTGATACACACAATGATTGATCCAGTTGGAGAACAGCAGATTTGCACTGCATCCCCAGGTGTAAAGCGGTTCATTTTCGGGATTATCATCGGGGAAATAATTGTGGGGCAGGTGAATGTCGATCCCCTTTGCCACGTCACGGAAATACTCGTCCTTCAGGGTGTTGCGGTCGTATTCAAAGTGACCGGTGACAAAATACTGTCTGCCGTTATGATTGGCAGCGATGTGGACGCCTGCCAGTTCCGATTCTGTGAGGATCCGCAGACTTTCTACCTTTTCAATGTCCGCACGGCGCACTTCGGAAAGACGGGAATGGGGCGCATAGAAAACATCATCAAAGCCGCGGAGCAGCTGAACATTCTTCATCCGGACCGTATGGGGGAAAATACCGAACATCTTTCGGGGAAGATCGTACTTCGGTACACCGAAATGATAGTGCAGACCGGCAAGTGCTGCCCAGCAAACGTGAAGTGTAGAGAATACATGGGTCTTTGTCCACTCCATGATCTCCCGGATCTCGTCCCAGTAGTCCACATCCTCATAATCCAGATGCTCTACCGGCGCACCTGTGATGATGCAGCCGTCATAGTAGTTGTCCCGGATCTGGTCGAAGGTGCGGTAAAAGGTGTCAAGATGCGTTTTTGCAGTATTCTTGCTTACATGGCTTGCAATCTGCAAAAATTCAATATTCACCTGAATGGGCGTATTGCTCAGCAGACGCAGAAACTGGCATTCTGTTTCAATTTTTTTCGGCATCAGGTTGAGGATCAGCACACGCAGAGGGCGGATATCCTGATGGGACGCACGTTCATTGTCCATGACAAAAATATTTTCCTCAGCAAGTGTCTGAAATGCCGGAAGATCCGGCGAAATACAAATTGGCATAAAGCCCGTCTCCTTTCATTTCATTCTGGTGGGCAGGACTTAGCTTTCCTTGCCGATTGCGTTGCGGATGGCACGCAGTTCCTCCGCTGTCAGGTCACGGTATGTTCCCGGCTTCTGCATGCCCAGCTTCAGCGGACCGATGCTGACACGGCGCAGACGGGCAACCTCCAGTCCCACAGCCTCGCACATGCGGCGGATCTGACGGTTTCTTCCCTCACGGATGGTGATCAGCAGCACCACACGTCCCGGTTCTCTGGTCTTCACTACAACATTTGCAGGGAGCGTCATTCTGCCGTCCAGTTCAACACCGCTGGAAAGCGTTACCAGCTGCTCTTCGGTAATATCAGGACGTACTGTAACCCGGTAGGTCTTGCTGATGTGACGGCTGGGATGCATGATATCATTTGCAAATTTGCCGTCATTGGTCAGCAGCAGCAGGCCCTCAGAGTCCTTGTCAAGGCGTCCGATGGGATATACACGTTCCTCTACATCTGTAAGCAGGTCCATGACGCAGCGTCTGTCCAGTTCATCGGATGTAGTAGTAACATAGCCTCTGGGCTTATACATCAGCAGATAGCGGTAGGACTTCTTCCGGGAGAGATAGATCCGCTCGCCCGAAACGGTGATCAAATCCTGATAGGTCGCCTTGTCGCCCAGCTTTACGGGATGACCGTTGAGTTTTACCTTACCTCTTTCAATCAGCTCCTCTGCTTTTCTGCGGGAGCAGTAGCCGGCATCTGCCAGCAGCTTCTGAATTCTGATCTTTTCCAAAATAAACTCCTTTCAGACTGTCGAAAAACACATTCTATCAGCGGGATGTCGAGTCGCCGTCCCCTACAAACGGCTATTTTGCGTTATTTCATGTAGGGGTGATCATTGGCCGTCCGCTGTTTTGTTTCAACATTCGGGTTTATCGACAATCTCCTCCTTTATCTATTGTCTTTGATTCCGAGAAGTGCCTTCAGCTTTCTCAGAAATGCTTCAAATGGGGATTCGCCGCTCTCCTCCTGTTTTGCATACAGTATGGTTTCAGCCGCATATAGGGGCTGTCGTGAGATCTCAAACCCGTTGCAGTAATAGACCAGTTCCGCAACCGGACTTCCCGCTGTAACAGGAGCATACAGAAGGGGTGCAGCCTCCGCTTCCCAGCGGCATACGGGAGCAGCGGCACCGACAGCACCATAAGTAACCGCGTCCTCTGCATAAACAGGAACGGTATCCTTTGTTCCGCCTGCAACCGGCAATGTGATGCTTTGGGGAAGATCGGCAGTCTGGGGCGTTACACAGGAAAACGCCGCATCATAAAGCCTTGCATGGTCGTTCCAGTCATCCTTGTCATTCAGGGTCACACAGATGAGGGTAACGCCTTCCCGCATGCATGCAGAAACCAGGCAGCGTCCTGCTTCGTCGGTGAAGCCGGTTTTTACGCCGATCACACCTTCACAGGAACGGAGCAGCTTGTTTGAATTCTCCAGCCATCTTTCAAAGGGCGGATTTCCAAAGCAGACCTTTGCGCTGGATTGGGCGCAGATCTCCCGGAAGATATCGTTCCGGAGTGCCTCTGCGGTGAGCAGTGCCATATCATAGGCAGTGGAATAGTGCTGCTCGTCATGGAGACCTGAGGGCGTGACAAAATGGGTCTGTTCCATACCGATCTCTGCGGCACGGGCATTCATCTGGTCTGCAAAGGCAGCATAGCTTCCTGCAATGCGGACAGCGGCTGCGCCGGCAGCATCATTTCCCGAAGGAAGCAGCATGCCGTAGCAGAGTGCACGTTTTGTGACGATATCGCCCTCTGTAAGCCCCATGGAGGAACCTTCTACGCGGATGGCATCTGCATCCACGGTAAACTCTGTATCAAGATCGCCGCTTTCCAGGCAGAGCAGTGCAGACATGATCTTGGTGGTGCTTGCCATAGGCAGCTCCGTCCGTGCATTGCCCTCGTAAATCACATTCCGGGATGCAGCCTCCATGACAAGGTACGCCTTTGCTGAGACCGGCGGAGCGGATTCGGCAGCCGTACAGGGCATGGTAAGTGTTATACAGAGTATACAGCAGATGCAGATGAAGGAAAGCAGTCTTTTCATAAATAACCTCCGGCAGATACTAACATTTAAGATAATGTATGAGTTCCGCCGGAGACTTATGATTATTGAGGTGCTGCTTTAAGCAGTGGGTGTGATTTCTTCAGAGGAGGCAGCCGCTGCTGCGTCCTTTTCCGCCTTGCTTTCCTTGCGGGACTGTACCATCTCAGAGATGCGGTCCAGAACCTCCGGTACGCTGCGGATTGCATTGGAAATCTTGTCCTCAGATGTGGAGATCTGCATCAGGCGGACCTGACCATCCTTGCTGATAATCAGGAATGCGATGGGCTGAACGGTAACACCAGCACCAGCGCCGCCTCCGAACAGTTCCTTGGGATTCTCCTTTGCCGGCAGGTCGGAGCCGCCGGATGCAAAGCCATAGGACACCTTGGATACGGGGATAATAGTTGTGTCACCCGCCTGGATCGGGTCGCCGATCACCGTGCTGACATCGCCCATTTCACGGATTTTTTCCATGGAGATCCCCATGAGTTCGCTGATTCTGCTCTTTTCATTCTGCATTTTCTGAATCCTCCTGTTTTTTCTTTTTTTTCGGCTGCGGATTGTGCAGCATCTGAATGAGATAGGTCCATGCTAAGCTGAAGCCTGCGGCAAGAACAGCTGCGGGACTGAGTTTTGCCCGGAATCGTGCGGTATATACAGTGGATTCCGTACCGAATCGGGGCAGTATTGCAATGTGATCTGGTTTGATCACAAAAAAAGACTGGAAAAATGCAAGACCGTTTGCAACAGCAGTATAAAGCTTGCCGTAGGTCAGTGCGCATTCGGCAGCATCGAAGCCGCCTACCTTGATGTCAAGATAGAACCGTGTGATGCGGATGCCCTTGAACAGTCTGCGCATCCCTTTGCCCACAGGCTTCAGAAGTGACTTGACAAGGGCGAGGATCTCAGAAAGGGATTTCTTCTTTTTCTTCTGCGCATCTTCACCTTCAGCAGATTTTTTCTTCTTTCTGGCTTCCTTTTCTGCCTTTTTCTTTTCCTTCCGGGCTTTCTTTTCTTCCTTTTTTTTCTTCTTTTGCTTTTTCTTTTCAGCCTCTGCCTTTTTTTCTTCTTCTGTTTTTTCCTTTTTCGGCTTCGAGGTATCTACAATGGTGATACCGCAATAGGAGACACGTACTGCCGTTTTGCCCCCCTCGTAGCGGAAATCAACGACTGCCGGCATAAATAATATGAAGAGAATCAGTGCAAGAATACATAAAAAGATAATCCATCCGGTCATCGGGTCTATTCAACTCCCTTCTGTCTGTATGCAGGTATCATTCGTCTTCATCCGATGGTTCTGCTGTTTCTCCGGATGAATTTTCCTGAGGCTGTAAAATCGGCAGAGGCGGCAGATCCCCCAGAGATGTCAGTTCAAAGCACCGCAGGAAGTTGTCTGTTGTCCGGTAGGCAATGGGTCTGCCGGGAACCTCGAGACGGCCTGCCTCCTCCAGAAGCTCGCGCTCTACCAGATTATTGACAACAGAACTGCTGTCAATACCACGGACGTGTTCAATAAAGCTTTTGGTTACCGGCTGGTTATAGGCAACAATGGTCAGTACCTCCAGTGCGGCATTGGACAGGGGAGCACCCTTCTTGTTCTCCATGGCAGCACGGATATACGGTGCGAATTCCTTTTTCGTACATAGCTGCCAGCTTTTGGCAAGCGGTACAATATGCAGCGCACTGCCTGTCTCCTCGTAGCGTTCGTTGAGCGTACGGATGATATCCGGAATCTCCTTTTCATCCGTCCCCAGAACCTCAGCCAGACGCTGGGATGAGACAGACTCACCGCAGGCAAACAGAATTGCCTCGGCAATGCCTGCCATTTTTATGATGTGTGTATGTTCCATGTTTCAGATTCCTCCTCCGTTCCCAAAGGATCCGGCTTTGCACTGCCTTCCTTCCGGTACAGATATGTGTTATCGTCGCTGATGCAGATCCTGCCGTGCTTGGTCAGTTCCAGCACAGCCAGAAACAGTGCCACTCTTGCAGAGCGTTCCCGGATCTCCGCATACATGGCATCCAGATAAACATGCTCGTTCCGGTGGAGGCTGCGCAGCACGTAAACTACCTTGGACATAACAGAAACATAGCTGCGGTTTACCACTGCCTGCAGCTTCTTGGTGCTGCGGGTTTCTGTTTCTATCATCTTTTTGCCCATGGCAAGGAAGATCTCTCCCAGTTCCTCAGGACGATGCCTGCGATTATAACGCATAGGAACACTGATTTTCATGGGGCTGCGTACGAAGATGCGGTCACCTGCAAACCGTTTCCGCAGGAGTTCTGATGCCTGCTTGCAAAGGGCATATTCAATGAGTGCACCTTGAAGTGCCTCTTTTTCCTTTTCTGCATCATTGGGACGTGGCAGGAGTGAGGCTGTCTTGATCAGAATGAGCCGGGCTGCCATTTCGAGAAATTCTCCGGCAAGCTCCAGGTCATGCTCACGTGCCTGTTCCAGATAGAGCAGATACTGCTCCAGGAGGCTGGAGATTTCGATATCATAAATGTTAAGCTTATGCTTGGTGATGAGGTTCAGGAGCAGGTCCATCGGTCCCTCGAACACTTCAAGCTTGAATGAGATCATCTGCATACAGCCTTACCCGATTATTGCATTCATAAGCAGATCGACCCAGTCCGTAGCAAAGCTGAAGAAGGTGAGTACCCAGTTTCCCAGCCAGCCCAGAGGTCTGTCCAGAATATCTGTACAGATAACAACCAGGAAAACAATGGAGATCAGCATCTGATTCTGCTGCATCCACAGCACTGCACGGGTGGGCAGGAACTGTATGAGCACCTTGGAGCCGTCCAGAGGCGGAATGGGAATCAGGTTGAACAGTGCCAGTCCTATATTGATGGAGATGAAATAGAACAGGATGGTGGTAATGCTGCTGACGGTATTGATCGCAGTCAGGGATTCCATGGGAATCCAGAAGAGAAACCGGTAGAGCACCAATGCGATGTATGCAACGATCAGATTGGATCCAGGTCCCGCCAGAGAAGTCAGGATAATACCGCGTCTCGGATTGCGCATGAGTCTGGGATCAATAGGTACCGGCTTTGCCCAGCCGAAGCCCGTCAGGAGCAGCAGAAGCGCACCGATGGGGTCAACATGGGAAAAGGGATTGAAGGTCAGTCTGCCGGAATACTCCGCAGTACGGTCGCCGCACCTGCGTGCTACGAAGGCATGTGCGAATTCATGGACGGGGAGAATCAGCAGAATAACGATGATTCTTGCGATAATTGTAAAGAAATCAAACTGAAAGAAATTCATAAGCTACCTCACAGCAAAAAAAGTCAGTGTAATACCTTATATTATACATGATATCAGACAAAATTTCAAGTGAAATTCAGCAGGAAAACGGTAATAAAAAATTTTTTTTGAAAAATCGAAAAAAAGGCTTGCATTTTGTCAGGGAATCTGTTATAATAGAACCTGTTAGTTTGTTTAAGGAGGTGCAGTAGACTATGGCAAAATGTGAATTTTGCGGCAAGGGTGTTACATTCGGTATCAAGGTGTCTCACTCACACAGACGCTCCAACAGAACATGGAAGCCGAACGTAAAGCGCGTAAAGGCGATTGTGAAGGGTACGCCCTGTCATGTATACGTTTGCTCCAGATGCCTGCGCTCCGGCAAAGTAGATCGTGCGTGATCGGGCATACGGATGTTTCAGATATGGAGAAAAAGGTTCAGGAGGGTTTCCCGAGAGGTGAAGCTGCTCCTGATTTTTCTATATGGAGGCTGTTTTTTGCTGGATTTTCCGCAGAATTTCCGGAGAATAAAAAATGTAACATGAAAATTGGAAATTCGCTTGCATTTTTGTGCAAAGTGTGATATACTGAATGTATCGTGCATTTAACGTGAGAAAATTTTTAGCTGAGGTGATTGAAAATGGCACAGATGAAAAGACCGACTGTAAAGAATCCGGAGCTGGTGTCTGCAATGGCAGAATTCAAAGCAAGCAGCACACCGTCCAATGAGAAGGCAATGATTGAGGCGATCAAGAACGCAAGCCTGATTGCACCGGTAATTATGGATGATATTCCGGAGAATCTGACAGCAGGTGAAAAATATACTGCACAGGCGAAGTTTATGCTGATCCAGCAGAAGGACGGCAGAAAGTTCTTCCCGGCATTTACAGAATGGCTGGAGCTGTTGAAGTGGAAGAATGATCCGGAGTGCAAGACAGTGACCTTGACTTTTGAGCAGTACTGCAATGTTATTGGTACAAGTGCAGAGGCATCTGGTATGGTGATCAATCCGAGCGAGGATGG
>JAFURN010000113.1 GCA_017480865.1 Ruminococcus sp.
GTTCAGAAATGTGAACCATACCATCGATCCCGCCCAGGTCAACAAATGCGCCGTAGCTTGTCAGGGACTTAACTTCACCCTTGTAAGTAGCGCCAACCTCAGCAGCTTCCCAGAACTTAGCCTGAGCAGCTTCCTTTTCAGCCTTCTGAACAGCCTTGATGGAGCCGACAGCACGTCTTCTGTGGTCATTTACTTCCAGGATCACGAACTTAACCTTGGTCTTCAGGAGAACGTCCATTTCAGCGTTTCTCGGCAGACCGCTCTGAGAAGCCGGGATGAATACGCGTACGCCTGCATAGCCAACGATAACGCCGCCCTTAACAACATGCTGTACAGTACCTTCCAGAACTGTCTCTTCGTCCTTTGCCTTGATGATTTCCTCGAAGCCCTTCTGCTCGTCAACCTTCTTCTTGGAGAGCATAGCAATGCCTTCCTGGTCGTTGATCTTGGTTACAATCAGGTCGATCTCGTCGCCAACCTTGACAACATCAGCCGGTGTCAGGGAAGGATCATCGGTCAGCTCGTCCAGCGGAACGTAACCGGTGTGCTTTGTGCCGACTTCAACAATTGCTTCGTTGTTGTTAGTTGCGACAACAATGCCCTTAACTTTCTCTCCTGTATGTATTTTTTTGAAGGACTGATCAAGTGCTTCAGCAAAGTTGATGTCCTCGAAATCATTCATAATTTCGGTCATAGTGGTTTTTACCTCCTCAATAATATGTGCCGGCGTGGACGCTCCGGCAGTAATGCCGACAGAACGTGCATTACCCAAGTCCAAAGTGTATAACTCATCCGATGTTTCGATGTGATAGGACTTGCAGTTCTTTTTGCAGACATCAAACAGCTTCACGGTGTTGGAGCTGTGCTTGCCGCCCGCAATGATCATTAAATCAGACTTGCGGGAAAGGGCATCTGCATCAGACTGACGCACCTGTGTGGCGTGACAAATCGTATCATAAACCATAATATTCGGATCGTCTTTAGGAAGAGCACCCATACACTTCTTCCACACCATTATATTATAAGTTGTTTGCGCAACAATTGCAAGTCTTTTTCCTAACTTTTCATAATCTGTTCTTAAAAAATTTACAAGCGTTTCGTAGTCGCCGAAGACAGCGCAGTTCCCCTTACAGTGTCCCATAATAGCAGCAACCTCGGGATGATTTGCATCTCCGGCAATGAGAACATAATCCCCCTCGGCGGTATGCTTTGCGACGATTTTGTGAATCTTTGCCACAAAGGGACATGTTGCGTCAATATAGGGATTGCCCATGGCATGAAGCTCATCATAGACACTCTGGCTGACGCCATGGGAACGGATGACTGCACATTCACCTGTCCGCAGATCGGATACAGAGTCAATGATCCGGGCGCCCCGGCGGAGCATATCATCTACAACGTTATTATTATGGATGATGGGACCCAGGGTGGCAACTGCCGGATACTTGTCCAGTGCCTCGTATGTCATTTTTACCGCACGGTCAACGCCGAAGCAGAAGCCTGCGGATTTTGCAACGGTAATCTGAACCATGGATTATGCCTCCTTTGAAGCCTTTTCTCTTGCCTCTCTTGCCTTTTCACGGGAAGATTTTTTCTTCGGCTCATCATGGATAATATGGAAGGGCGGATTTTCCTCTACCATAGTGCGGATCGCATTCATAACATCGTCCTTCATCTGGCGCATCTGGAGGGGATTGCTCTCTTCTGTCAGACCATAATCCTCTGGATAGAAGGGCTTGCCGAGACGGACGCAGATCTTGCTGCGGAAGTGCAGGTTATTGGAGTCAAAAATAATGCCTACCGGAACGATCGGTACGCCGCTTTTAGCGGAAAGGACACACATACCGGATTTGCCTTTGCCGACCTTTCCGTCTGTATGGCGGGTACCTTCCGGGAAGATGGTCATGTAGCGTTTATTCTTGAGATGCTTGATCGCTTCATCCAGCATATTATAATCGGGATCCTTTGCCCATGTTGTAGGGAATGCGCCCAGGGCACGGATCAGCTGTGCGAAGACAGGTGTTTTGAAGAGAGGTTCCTTTGCTGCAAAGCAGAACATATGAGGAGCCGCCAGAACCACAACAACAGGGTCGAGGTAGCTGCGGTGGTTGGATGCGAAAATGACAGCATCGCTGTCCTTGGGGATGTTTTCTCTTCCTTCAAAGCGGATGCTGTAATAGAAGAACATCGCGATCCGCACCAGAAGGACAACGAAAAGATAGAGCAGTTTTCCGAGAAATTTTATCATAAACAGGACTCCTTAATCTTCCAGATCAAGCTTCTTCTGGATGAGGGAGAGAATCTCCTCACATACCTCGTGAAAGCCCATATTAGTGGAATCGATGAGAATGGCATCCTCCGCCTGCTTGAGGGGAGCGATGGCGCGATGGGTATCATTGTAATCACGGGCGATGATATCTGCACGGATCTCCTCGTATGTAGGACAATCCTCCTTTTCCTGAAGCTCCAGATAGCGGCGGCTTGCACGTTCATCTGCGGAGGCGGTCAGGAAGATCTTCAGGTCCGCATTGGGGAGGACAACCGTACCGATATCACGGCCGTCCATGATGACGTTATGCTCACGGGCGATTTTCTGCTGCAAATCAAAGAGGAATTCACGCACCTCAGGAATTGCGGATACACGGGATGCACCCATGGAGATCTCCGGAGTGCGGATGTCGTCTGTGACGTTTTCGCCGTTCAGGGAGATGCATTGCGCACCGCCGATAAAGTTGATTTCGATATCGATGTCATCCAGCTGGCTGATCAGTGCTTCATCCGAATCGAGATCATGCATCTGTGCATAGAGGGCGATGGTACGGTACAGGGCGCCGGTATCCACATAAATAAAACCAAGCTCAGAGGAAACCTCCTTTGCAATACTGCTTTTGCCGGCGCCGGCGGGGCCGTCGATGGCGATGTTGATTGTTTTCATAAAATTCTCCTTGTTTCAGAAAAGATTGGATTGTATCTCAGCCGCCTCCTGTGCCATGGCAATGCCTGCACTGAACGCAGTCGAAAAAGCGATTTGCAGATTAAAGCCGCCTGTGAAGCCATCAGCATCGATGATCTCACCTGCAAAATAAAGACCCGGCATTTTTTTGGATGCCATGGTTTTTGCATCGATTTCCTTGACAGGGATACCGCCCCGTGTGATGATCGCCTCTGCAATGGGTCTTGTACCGCTGATGTGCAGGGTCATCCTTTTCATACTGCTTACCAGTGTACTGCGCTGCTGCTTTGTAACGCTGTGGATGCTCATATCCGGAGGGATTCCGCAGATACTGCATACCGGGTCAATAAGCTGGGCAGGCAGTACCTTCCGGAGGATCTGTCCGAGGATGCTGTTGGGTGATTCTGTAAATTCACGCAGAAGACGGGCATCCAGCTGCTGGACAGAAAGTGCAGGCTTGAGGTCGATTTCCGCTGTATATTTTCCGGCAAAGGGTGCTTTCAGAGAGGCACTTGCACTGAGGGTCAGCGGTCCGGAAAGACCGTATGCCATAAGCATCAGTTCCCCTTGCTCCTCATAGCGGCATTTATTTTTTTCAAGGATGCGCAGCTTTACATTTTTGAGGGTCAGCCCTGCTGCACCGGCGAACCAATCCTCCTCTGTTTCCAGCGGAATCAGCGAAGGCAAAGGCTCTATGATCGTATGTCCTGCTTCCTGTGCAAAGCGGTAGCCGTCACCGGTTGAGCCGGTTACCGGATAGGAAACACCGCCCGTTGCAAGGAGCGTTGTCTTTGCACGGTATACAGTGCCATCGGTTGTAACAGCGCCTGTGCAGCGTCCGTTTTCAAAGCAAAGTGCCTTCACCCTTGCCCGGATGACCGGAATTTCAGCATCCCGGAGTGCTTTTTTCAGCGCCTCCACAATATCCGCAGCCTTATCACTGACCGGAAACACACGGTTTCCCCGTTCTACCTTGAGGGGAACGCCGATGGATTCAAAGTAGTCCATAACATCCCTGGGGGCGCACCGTGAAAATGCGCTGTAGAGAAAGCGTCCGTTCCGGGGGATTTTTGCAATGAGGGTATCCGTATCGCAGTCATTGGTCAGATTGCAGCGACCCTTGCCGGTAATGCGCAGCTTGCGTCCGATGAATTCGTTCTGCTCCAGAATGACACAGGAGTTTCCGGAGCGTGCGGCGGTCAGTGCAGCAAAAACACCTGCCGGACCGCCGCCGATGCATAAATGGTCAGTTGTCATGTACGCCTCACTTTTTGCTCAGATTTCTTGTGCGTTCGAAGAATTCTCTTCTGCGCCGGGCTGTTGCTTCTGCATCATAGATATAGGAGCCGTTTTCGCAGCGGAGCAGACTGCCTTCGCCTGCCTCAGGGGGGAGGTCTGCTCTGGGAATCTGAAGCTGCTGACCGGTTTCATCTGCAATGAGAACTGCCCATTCGCCTTCCAATCGGTCGATGCTGTAGAACATAGTTAATCACCTCTTGTTGTCCATGCCAGATTGGTGCCGTCCGTGGTACAGGTAATGGTACCATCCAGGTCGGTACGATAGATTTCGTCTGTATACATACGGAAGCGTTCCAGTGCTTCCTCGTGGGGATGTCCATAGCTGTTGCCGGTGCCGCAGGAAATGACAACGCACTCGGGATTCAGCTGCGCCAGCAGTTCCTCGGAGGAGGAAGTGCTGCTGCCGTGGTGACCTGCCTTGAGGACGGTTGTTTCCACGCCGCTGAGATAGCCGTATTCCAGCATATCATATTCCTCAGGGGTTTCCATATCTCCGGTGAAGAAGAAGGAAACATCGCCGCACACAAGATTTGCGCAGACAGAGTAGTCATTGAGGGAACTGTAGTCCATACCCTCTACAGGAGGATACAGGGTCAGGATGCTGCCGCCCAGATTGAATGTCTGACGGTATTCTGCAAAGGTCACAGAAATACCATTTGCATCCACGCCGTCCAGGAAGTCTGCATACACGGATGTAGTGGGGATATCATTTTCCGGGATATCCGGGATGATCACATTTTCCACGGAGAGATCGTCATTTTCCGCAGCATACTCCAGCACATCCACAAGACCGCCGATGTGGTCGGAGTGGGGGTGGGTCGCAATGATGTAATCGATCGTCTCCACACCATACTGTCTGAGGTCCTCCAGCACCACTTCGCCCTGATCCCGTTCGCCGCCGTCGATCAGAACAGTTTTCTCCGAGCCGCAGATAAGGGTACTGTCACCCTGTCCCACGTCCAGGAAGTGAATATTTGTCATAGTATTAGGGGTTCCGTTCAGGACGACATCTTCCACGCCCGGGATGCTGTTCAGATCGATATAGCAGCCTGCTGCACGGTACAGAAATGCCACAGACAGGATTCCTGCGGTTGCAAAAATCAGGATCTTGGTTTCCGTGATCCGCCCTTTGCCTTTGTTCTTTTTGCCGGATGCTTTCCCGGCTTTGCTGCTGTCCGCTTTGAGGACTGTGTTGTTTTTCCGGATTGCTTCTTCCATGTGCTGTTCTCTCCCTTCCGTTTTGCGGTATTGCTGCTTGCAGGGTCGGGTGCTGCCAGGCATCCCGGTCCGGTTCCGATCAGATCGTGCCGTCCTGCACGGCGCAGTGCTTCCAGAACCAGTTCCCGGTTCTGGGGACGGTAATACTGAAGCAATGCGCGCTGCATCGCCTTATCCTTCGGTGTTTTGGGAACATAGACAGGCTCCATGGTGTAGGGGTCCAGCTCCGTATAATACATACAGGTGGAGATAGTGCCCGGAGTCGGGTAGAAGTCCTGAACCTATTCCGGATGGATGTGATGATCACGCAGATAAAGGGCAAGGGAGATTGCCTCATTCAGTGTACTGCCCGGATGGGAGGACATCAGATAGGGGACGAGATACTGCTCCTTGCCGATGCTCTTTGTGATCTCATAAAAACGCTTCTGAAAGCGGTTATAGGTTTCGATGTGGGGCTTGCCCATTTTGTCAAGAACGGCATTGCTGCAATGTTCCGGTGCTACCTTCAGCTGACCGCTGACATGCTCCTTTACCAGTTCCTTGAAAAAGCTTTCATCCGCATCCTCCAGCAGATAGTCAAAACGGATACCGCTGCGGATAAAGACACGCTTCACCTTGGGAAGCGCGCGAAGCTTACGCAGGATTCCGAGGTATTCCTTGTGGTCTGCCTTCAGTGCAGGACAAGGCGTCGGCGCAAGGCATTTCTTTCCTTTGCACATGCCCGTCTGGATCTGCTTTTCGCAGGAGGGTTTCCGGAAGTTCGCAGTAGGTCCGCCTACGTCATGAATATAGCCTTTAAAGTTCGGCATTGCGGTGATCTTCTTTGCCTCCTCAAGGATGGATTCCTCGCTCCGGCAGGTTACACGTCTTCCCTGATGGAGTGCAATGGAACAGAAGTTACAGTAGCCGAAGCAGCCTCTGTTATGGGCAACGGAGAACTGCACCTCTGCGATGCCGGGTACACCGCCTTCGCTGTCGTACATGGGGTGGACCTTTCTGGTAAAGGGCAGACGGTACACCGCATCCAGTTCCTCCTGTGCAAGAGAAACTGCCGGGGGATTCTGCACCAGCATCCTGCCGCCATGTCGCTGGATGACGGTTTTTCCATAGACCTCATCCTGCTGGTCATATTGCTGACGGGTTGCCTTGGCATATGCCTTTTTATCTGTGCATACCTGGGCATAATCAGGACACTGCACCGCCCCCCAGGGAGTATCCGCCGGGGCGCACATATAGCATGTGCCCCGGATGTCTGTCAGAGCGGAGATCGGCTCACCGGCTCCGAGGCGATGACAAAGTTCTGTGATCTGATGTTCACCCATGCCGTACATGAGGAGGTCGGCGCCGCTGTCTGCGAGAACCGAGGGACGCACAGCATCGTCCCAGTAATCATAGTGAGCAAACCGCCGCAGAGAAGCTTCCAGTCCGCCGATGGCAATTGCGGCATCGGGGTACGCTTCACGGATTTTTCGGCAGTATGTGATCACTGCACGGTCCGGACGTTTTCCAGCCTTGCCGCCGGGGGAATACATATCATCGCTGCGTTTTCTTTTGGCAGCTGTATAATGTGCCACCATGGAGTCGATATTGCCTCCGGTGACAAGGAACGCAAGCCGGGGCTTTCCGAAGCGCATAAAATCCTTTGTGCTGTGCCAGTCCGGCTGGGGAAGCATACAGATGCTGTACCCGAGGGACTCAATGAGGCGGGACACAATGGCTGCACCGAAGCTTGGATGGTCCACATAGGCATCGCCTGTAATATAAACAAAGTCCGGCTGCGTAATGCCAGCCTCTTCCATTTCTTTTCGTGTTACCGGAAGAAATCCTTCCATACTGGTACTCCTTTTGATTTAATTGCCTGCATGCATTCTGCGTGCCTTATGCTCAGCCAGCTGCTGAGGGGACATCAGCACACGGCGGGGCTTTGCACCCTCATTGGGACCGACCACGCCCAGCTTTTCCAGTTCATCGGTAATGCGGGCTGCTCTTGCATAGCCCAGCTTCAGACGCCGCTGGAGCGAGGAGGTGGAGGCCTGTCCCATCTGGACAACGATCTCCATTGCCTGTTCGATCAGTTCTTCATCGCTGTCATCGGATGAATCGTTTTCACTGAAGCTGCTTGCCCGCAGCGCAGCCTTGTCATTCTTGGTCACCGGAATATGCTGCTCGACCTCTTCCATGACGCTGGAATCATAGGAACTCTGTGCCTGGTTTTTGATGAATTCCACAACACGCTCGATCTCTGTTGTGGAGGTGTAGCAGCCCTGTACACGGACCGGCTTGGGCTGACCGTTGGGCAGATAAAGCATATCACCATGTCCCAGAAGCTTTTCTGCACCGCCCATATCCAGAATGGTACGGGAGTCGATCTGACCCTTTACAGAAAGGGCGATACGGCTGGGGATATTTGCCTTGATCAGACCGGTGATGATATCGGTAGTGGGACGCTGTGTTGCAATGATCAGGTGCATGCCCGCCGCACGTGCCATCTGTGCCAGACGGCAGATGGCATCCTCAACCTCCTTGGAGGCTGCCATCATCAGGTCTGCAAGCTCATCGATGGCAATGACGATCTGGCACATCCGTTCCAGACCATTGGCGGGGAAGATCGCCTTTTCGTTATAATCATAAATATCACGGACATTCTGCTCTGCAAACTGCTTATAGCGGCGGAGCATCTCCTGAACCGCCCAGTTGAGTGCGCCGGCAGCCTTTTTCGGGTCGGTGACAACAGGGATCAGCAGATGGGGAATGCCTTCGTATACCCGGAATTCTACGATTTTCGGGTCAATAAGGATCAGCTTGACCTCATCGGGCGTTGCATTCATGAGCAGGCTCATGATGATGGAATTGGTGCAGACAGACTTACCGGAGCCGGTTGTGCCTGCAATGATCATGTGGGGCATCTTTGCCACATCGCCGATGATGGGATTGCCGGTGATGTCCTTGCCTACCGCAAAGGTCAGTTTGCTTCTGGAGTTGCGGAATGCATCACTTTCGAGGATATCACGGAGCGCAACGGTTTCCTTGGTGGTGTTGGGAACTTCGACGCCGATGGCAGATTTGCCCGGAATGGGCGCTTCAATACGGACGCCGCTTGCAGCCAGGCTCAGAGCGATATCATCGGCAAGACCGGTGATCTTGGATACCTTAACTCCGGCAGCCGGCTGGATCTCATAGCGTGTTACCGCAGGACCGGCAAGAATATCTGTAATGCGCACCTCCACGCCGAAGCTTTTCAGCGTGTTATGGAGGATGGCTGCCTTTTCCGTCAGTTCCTCCCGGGTCTTGCTGTCATTTGCCCGGGATGTGCCTCGGTTCAGAAAGTGCAGAGGCGGGATCAGATACATATCCGAGGACTTTACGGGAGCAGCTTCAGCTGCCTCTGCCTCTGCCTGTCTGTCCGCTTCGGAAAGAGGCATGCCATAGGGGGTCCTGCCGTTTTCCGGGAGATCCGCATTGGGATTCTGGTCAGCGGGAGCAGGCGCAGGTGCAGGTGCAGGCTCTTCGTCATAGTAAGGAACGACGCCTTCAGGCATATAATTTTCCGGAGGCTGCCCGCAGGCTTCTTCCGGTGCATAGACCGCCTCCTGAGGCGCATTGTCATATGTAGCCGTATCATCCTCCGGGACATACATCTGATCCTGAAGATAGATGTCTTCATTGCCGGTATTTACAGGCGGCATATCATATTCCAGTTCGCCGGTAAAGAATCTCTTGATACGCTTGGAGAGCGGAAGCTTCTGCCTTTGCTGATCTCCGTGTACATAGTCCATGGGGACTTCACCTGCACCAGGGAGATTTTCATCTTTTTTTTCTGTGTTGTTTTTCCGGAACGGACTTATCAGAGACATAAGCAGGTCCCTGGGGCTTTTCTTGGAGGCCCAGAACATAATGGTGATCAGGAGCAGTACCATAATGATACGTGCGCCGGTCGTACCCAGAACGCTCAGCAGGGGATATGCCAGCAGTACACTGATCCCGCCGCCGCTGCAGAATGTATTCTCCACACCGTCCTGGTAGAGATACTTGATGTATTCTGTAAAATCTGTTTCACGGGTGCCGCCGTTAAACAGCACCTGAACCGCACCGGCTACAATAACCGTCAGGAAAGAGCACCACATGAGGGTAGGCTGGAGTGCATCTTCATCCTCGGAATCCGCATTCCATGCAGCAATTCCGATCAGAACGGGTACCAGAAGGACTGTAATACCGAAGACGCCGCGTACGCCGTCATGCAGGATTTTCCATCCGGAACTGCCCTCTACAAATACAAGAAGGATGAAAAGGATCATGATGATAAACAGAACAGCAGCCCGGAATTTATCCGGACCCTGTTCAATACCGTCATCCTGTGCGGCATTCTCATCATTTTCTGCGGGCTTTGCAGCTTTTGCCTTCTTTTTCTTTTTGGCTCCCAGTCCCTTTTTTCCGAGAACTGCAAGAGATTTTTCGATGACAGCCTTCGCTGACTTTTTTCCTTTTTCTGCCTGAGCTTCATTTTCGTTGTTTGCCACGATAAATCCTTTCTGCTTTGGAAAGCCTTTTATTTTCTGTCGGGATAGCGTGCATCCGTCTGTTCGATCATTTCATAGAGGCAGCTCAGAGCATCCTGCAGGGAGCCGGTTCTGTCAATGAGTCCCAGTGATGCTGCCTCCTCCCCGGTGATGATGGTGCCCAGATCGGTAGTAAGGGCATCCTTGTTATGCATGAGCTGCACAAGCTGCTCTTCGGAGATCCGGCTGTTCCGGGTAACGAATTCCGTGATCCGGTCCTGAATCTGATTGAGATAGGTCATAGTCTGGGGGACACCCAGCACCAGACCGCTTGTCCGGACCGGATGGAGGGTCATGGATGCACTTGGAACGATCATAGAGCATTTTGCACTGACAGCAAGGGGGACACCGATGGAATGACCGCCGCCCACGACCAGGGATACGGTGGGGATCTTCATGCCGGCGATCATTTCTGCAATGGCAAGACCTGCCTCCACATCGCCGCCTACGGTATTGAGGAGGATCAGCAGACCTTCAATGCTGCGGTCCTGTTCAATGGCAACCAGTGCGGGCATAACATGCTCATATTTTGTAGTTTTATTCTGAGACGGCAGGACATCGTGCCCCTCTATCTGTCCGATGATGGTCAGGCAGTGGATGAGATGCTTTGCATTCTGTGCACGGACGCTGCCGGTCTGTTCGATGATATCCGCCTGATCCAGCTGCTGCCCGGTATTCTGTGAGTTCTCCTCAGACGGTTGATTTGTGTTGTGATTTGTGATCATTTGCAGACTCCTTTCGCATAAAACGGGAATTGCTCTTAGTCTTTTCCCTTTTGTCCGGAATATACAATTCTGCAAAATGATACACACAAATATTATAACACCCTCACATTATAATGTCAAGACTGACTGTGCAAAGAAACACGGCGACAGCTTTTTCGAGGGTGATTCCCCGCAGTGCGGGGAAATGTCAGCGAAGCTGACAAAGGGGACGGCGCCGTGGGCGGCGTACAAGACCGCTTCCCCTTGTTACAATCATGAAATAAGTATCTCTTGAAAACGTTCCAGTGGAACGTTTTCAAC
>JAFURN010000114.1 GCA_017480865.1 Ruminococcus sp.
CACAATGATACCAATGTTTTCTGCCTGGGCGCACGTACGCTGGGTGCAGGTCTGGCAATGGAACTGGCAGAGCTGTTCCTGGAAACGCCGTTTGAGGGCGGACGTCATGCAGTGCGTGTTGATATGATCCGTGCGCTGGAAGAAGAATTCTAAAAATATCATGCAATGAAAAATCACCCGAATGCAGCTGGCTTCGGGTGATTCCTCTTAACGGGAAAGGAGATTTTGAAATGATTCACTGGGGAATTTGCAGTACGGGTAAGATTGCGGAGACATTTGCCGCAGCTCTCAGATCGGTAGAAGATGCAGTATGTACCTGCGTCAGTTCCCGTACACTGAAAAAGGCACAGGATTTTGCAGACAGACATGGTTTTCAGCGTGCATACGGCTCTCTGGAGGAGATGCTTTGTGATCCGGAACTGGATGTTGTCTATATTGCAAGTCCCATGGCGTGCCACTATGAACATGCCAAGGCTGTGCTGAATGCAGGCAAGCACGTGCTTTGCGAAAAGTCCGTTACCCTGAATGTGCAGGAACTTTCTGAACTTCTGGAACTTGCCGGGGAAAAGCAGCTTTTCTTTATGGAGGCGATGTGGATGAAGTGCCGTCCTGTCTTTTTGAAGGCGATGGAATGGATAGAAAGCGGCAGGATCGGGGATGTGCAGATGCTGAAGGCAGATTTCTGCAACTCTGTGGACTACGATGAGGAGGACCGACTGTTTCGACCGGAACTGGGCGGCGGATGCCTTCTGGATCTTGCGGTGTATCCGTTTACCCTGGCGGAAGCGGTTTTCGGCGGAAAGCCGGAAACGATCTCCACGCAGGTACGTATGGGCAAAAGCGGCGTTGACTTTGATATGGCGGCAATTTTACAGTACAAAAGTGGTTTTGCGGCGATCACTGCAGGCTTTGATATTCCCTGCGGGAACAATGCTGTCATTGTAGGCAGCAAGGGAAGGATCGATATCGGGAACTGGTTCTTCTGCTCCTGTGATGCAGCATTGTTTGACGAGAACAATCGTCCCCTGGAGCAGTTCCATCAGGATAATCTCTGCAATGGCTATGAATATGAGATCATGGAGGTGAATCGCTGCCTGACAGAGGGGGCATCCGAAAGCGGGCTCGTTCCGCATAGGGGAACCGTGAATGTAATGGAAATGATGGATGCATGCCGGAAGCAATGGGGCTTTCGATTCCCGCAGGAAATGTGAGTGAAGGAGGTTTTATATGAAAAAATGGACTGCACTTGTATCCGCTTTTGTAATGCTGGCGGCAGCTATGCCGGTTTCCGCAGAGACAGGTATCGGAGACGCCGTACAGAGGGGGATCTCACTGGATGAAACAACCTTTCCCGATGCTGTTTTCCGGGAATATCTGCGTGAAAAGTTTGATGATAACGGTGACGGCTTTCTGGAAGACAGCGAGATCTGGATTGTCCGTCTGGATTTGTATAATGTAGAGGGAATCACCACCCTCAAGGGCATTGAGTTTCTGGAAAATCTCTGGTATCTGAATGCAGCGAATTGCCAGATCACCGAGATTGATGTCAGCAAGAATACAAAACTTGAAAATCTGTGCGTGAATGATACACTTCTGACGGAAATCGATGTCAGCCAGAATCCGAATCTGATCCGTCTTGAAGTGGGCTGGACGCAGATTTCAGAGGTCGATCTTTCAAAGAATTCATTGTTAGAGATCTTCTGCTGTACAGACAGCCAGATCACCACAGTTGATGTTGCCAATAATCCGGCACTGCGGATTCTCTCCTGTGGACAGAATGCCATAACCTCACTGGATCTATCGAAGAATCCTATGCTTGAGGAACTGGACATTTATGCGTGCAGCATTCCGGAACTGGACCTTTCCCATAATCCGGCATTGAAAAATTTCTCTGCACGGGAAAGCGGACTTACCAAGATCGACTTATCCGGATGCCCTCTGCTTGAGAGTGCCGATCTCCTTTACAATGAGATTCCTGAGATCGATGTGACAGCATGCACGGAACTGCGTTCCCTTCACATTGACAGAAATCCAGTTAGTTCCATTGATGTGACGAATTGTCCGAAGCTGGAGGCTCTTTCCGTACAGCAGATCGATGCCATCACGGAAATTGATGTGACAAAGAATCCCAATTTGAAATCACTTCAGATTTCAGGAGATAAAATTACGGAACTGGATATCACACAGAATCCCCTGCTGAAAACCCTGGATGTGGGCTGTTCGATCACGAAGCTGGATGTGACGGATAAGCCGAATCTTACACGTCTTGACTGCCGCGGCAGCAGCTTACTTACAGAACTGGATGTATCCAGGAATACGCTCTTGGAGTCGCTTTATCTGGATTTCTGTACTGGTATTACAGCACTTGACCTGTCGAATAATCCGCTTCTGGAGACACTCTGGTGTAAAGGTCTTCCCATGGGATATATCAATCTGGAAAATCAGACACTGCTTACCGATTTCCGTGCCCCGAAAAGCATCGGCATACAGCCTGGGATCATAGGTGAGACACTTGACCTTTCCGGGATCATGCCAGAGAATTTCGACCCTTCCCGTATGGTCAGCATTGGAAATGCTGTATTGGAGGGTTCCGTTCTTACGGTTCTTGATCCAACAGAGGAAATCACTTATGAATATGATTCCGGATATAGCGGTGAAACGCTGAGTTTTTCGATTGCGATCGGCACTGTAACCTGTACAAGTGAACTTGCAGAGCCGATTGCAGAGCAGATGTATACAGGTCAGCCCATCCAGCCGGAAATTACGATCGTATGCGGAGAAAAGGTCATAGAGCCGGAGTATTACACGGTAGAGTATCAGAACAATACGGAAGCCGGTACAGCTTCTGCGGTTGTGGCTATGACGAATACACAGAAATATCAGGGTGAATTTACGATTCCCTTTGAGATCTTAAAGGCGGTTCCTGAATACGAAGTTCCTACGGGTCTGACCGGAATGCGGAGCAGTACGCTGGAAGATATCCGTCTCCCCGAAGGCTTTGCCTGGGAAACACCTGAGATGCTTCTGGAAGAAGCAGGAACGCTTACAGTGACAGTAACCTATACACCGGAGGATACGGTGAATTATAAAACAGTCACCGGAATCGAGGTAGAAGTGACTGTAAAGGAACCTGAGCGGGGTGATATCAATGGCGATGGTGCAGCAGACCTTGCAGATGCCTCCCTTGTTCTGACATACTACGCTCAGAATGCAGCAGGAAATGACTATACCTTCAGCGAAAATGCAGAGGAGCAGGAGGCGATGTTCCTTCGCGGTGATGTAGATGAAGACGGCATCCTTACGATTCAGGATGCATCATTCATTTTGAAATATTATGCGCAGAAGGCTGCGGGCGTGGAACCTGCCTGGGAAGATATTATCGTATAAAAAGAAACTGCTGCATCGTGTCACAGAACGGTGCAGCAGTTTCTTTTTAAAATGTATCGTAGGTAACCGTTTCCTCAATAGGCTTGCGCATGCCCTCTGCATCGTGACGGTCGGGTGACTTGTACAGTGCTTCAGGATCCGTATAGCCTACCAGCAGAACATTGACCGGAACATAGTTGTCCGGAATGTTGAATTCTGCACGGATGATTTCCGGCTTGAAGCGGCACATCCACAGCGTACCCAGCCCCTGTTCAGTTGCAGCCAGAATCATATGGTCAGTAACGATCGTTGCATCGATCTCATGGATGTTGTGACCATCATACTTGCGGGTCCAGGAGCATTCCTTTTCCACGCAGATGATCAATGCCATGGGAGCGTGATACAACTCCGGAATACCAGCAGCGTTTGCCATCTTCTCCATACCCTCAGGTGTCTGGACCACCAGAATGCGCTGGGGCTGGGCGTTGACACCAGTGGGCGCCACACGTCCGCACTCAAGAATGTATGCAAGCTTTTCCGGTTCAACCGGCTTCGGAAGATATCCGCGTACGGAATATCGTGTTTTTGCAAGTTCCAAGAAATTCATAACAGATCCTTTCCGCCGCAGGGAATAATTCCCGAACCGGCTGTAAAATTGCATAAAAAAACAGACTGTCAGAACAGCCCGTTTTTTATATAGAAAGAGGAAAAAATATGAGAGGTAATACGTTCGGAACCATACAGAGGATGTCATGCACTACATCGGCTGTACCTTTCTGGTCCCGGTTTCGTTATTACTATTATACATGATTTCCTGCATAAAATCAAGTGGTAAGAAAGAGAAATAAAAGGTGTTTTTTTGTGCATCATGCACAATGCTCCGATAGAATCGGGGCGAATATTAAACAAACTTCTAACACTGAACAATGTGTCAGCTGGATGAAATGTATATTTTCGCCAGAAGCTGATGCGATTCAGAGCATGATTCTTTCGAAAGATGCGCTGACGGATGCGCTGGATTGATCGGGATCAAACACTGCTGTGAGAAATCCGGCAGTGTTTTTTTCATTTTTTTTCAAAAAAGGGCTTGACAAACCGGACGAAATAGGTTATAATATAAAAGCTGGTTTACATGGAGAGATGTCCGAGTGGTTTAAGGAGCTGGTCTTGAAAACCAGTGATTCCGCAAGGAACCGTGGGTTCGAATCCCACTCTCTCCGCCAAATATATTTTTGCAGAAATACCCAAGTGGTGAAGGGGCTCCCCTGCTAAGGGAGTAGGTCGGGAAACCGGCGCGAGGGTTCAAATCCCTCTTTCTGCGCCATGAAAACACGCAATGCAGATTGCGTGTTTTTTGTTTTTTATTTGAAAAGAAAGGAAGCATCACTATGAGAGCAGTCATCACGGGAGCCACATCAGGCATCGGACGGGACATGGCAATTCTGCTTGCGAAAAACGGTTGGGATCTGATTCTGACAGGAAGGAACGAAAAGGAGCTTGCCTTTCTGAAAGCAAAGCTTCCGACAAAAATCGAAACCATTGCCCTTGACCTGACGGAGGAAAATGCACCCTTTCAGCTGTACAGATTCTGTCAGGGGAAGCGTGTGGATCTGCTGGTGAATAATGCCGGTTTCGGGGATTACGGACCTTTTTGCAAGAGTAAGCTGAAAAAGGAACTGGATATGATTTCTGTGAATGTCTGTGCTGTGCACGTTCTGACAAAGCTGTTTCTGCGGGATTTCCGCAAAAGAAATCATGGTCAGATTCTCAATGTGGCATCCATTGCGGGTCTGATGACAGGACCGCTTATGTCCACCTATTATGCATCCAAGAATTATGTTGTGCGTTTGTCGCTGGCAATTGCAGAAGAACTGCGCCGGGAGAACAGCCGTGTTACCATCAGCGTATTGTGCCCTGGCCCGGTCGCAACTCGATTTAATGAAAGAGCCGGTGCGAACTTCCGCCCGTCCCATATGAAGAGCTGTGATGTCGCACGCTATGCGCTGGAACAGACATTTGCGGGCAAGCGTCTCATTATCCCCGGGGTGATGATGAAGCTGTCGGCTGCGGTGACCCGTCTTGTTCCCCATACTGTGCTTCCGGTTTTTCTCTATGAAATTCAGAGCAGACGCGGAAGAAAATAATCGCTTGCAGCTTGTCGGTTTTCCGGTTCTGTCAGAATCTTACAGAATGAATTCTTCGGAAATATCTTGACAAAGGGCATCCTATCTGTTACACTGAAACTGTACAGAAAGGATGGTGCAGATATGCTGCATGCAATCGGTTCCAAGAAGGAGCTGACGGAGCTGGAATACTATGCTCACGTTGCTGACATTCTGGAAAATGAACTGGTGCAGGAACTGAAAAATTATCGTCATCATATTTCGACGAACCGTTTTCAGCACTGCGTAAACGTTTCTTATTATAATTATCTGATCTGCCGTTTTTTCCGGCTGGATGCTACCTCGGCAGCCCGTGCAGGACTGCTGCATGATTTGTATTATTATGATACAAAGGACTACCGCAGAGATTACCGGCGCAGCGGATGCATTCGCTCTCATAATGCACATCATCCCCATGTGGCATTGTGCAATGCGTGTGAGTTGTTTTCCGTAAATGCCATCGAGGAGGATATCATCACAAAGCATATGTGGCCGCTGACAAAATCAAGACCGCAGTATAAAGAGGGTTATGTCATTGTCATAGTGGATAAATACTGTGCGGCATTGGAAGTGATCGTGCCCAAAATGCGCATGGCAATGCGGAAGCTGCGCAGAAAGAAAAAAGCGGCTGCGTAAAACAGGATGGATCAAACGGTACGTTTTCTCGTACCGTTTTCTATTTTTCTGTATATTGGAGAAAATGTGAGCAAGAATAAGAAAAGCACTTGACAAGGGTGGTTTTATCTGATATAATCTAATCAATACAAGTTATCAATTGGTTCGACGTTGCATAAAGGAGGATTATGAGAGAACACGGTGAAACGAAAAACAGAAACACCCTTCAGCGCAGACTGGTTCTGGAAACAGTGCGTTCCATGCACGATCATCCGGATGCAGAGTCGATTTATGCCAAGATCTCAAGAGAGAATCCGCTGGTGAGCAAGGCAACTGTGTACCGGAACCTGAAGCTTCTTGCCAAGCAGGGACAGATTTTGCATATTCCCATTCCGGATGGAGCGGATTGCTTTGACTTCAACATTGCACCGCACTATCATCTCAAGTGCAGAGGATGCAGCGGTGTGTTTGATGTGGATCTGCCCTATCAGACGGATTTATGCAGCCGAGTTGAAGAGAACCATGGTTTTGTGATCGAAGGACATCAGATCGTATTCAGCGGGCTTTGTCCCGAATGTCAATAATATTACTGAATGGAGGAATCTATTATGGAACTGAAAGGAACAAAAACCGAAGCAAACCTGAGAGCAGCATTCTCCGGTGAATCTGAGGCAAGAAACAAGTACACCTACTTTGCATCCAAGGCAAAGAAGGAAGGCTATGTACAGATTGCCAAGCAGATTGAGGAAACTGCCAACAACGAGAAGGAGCATGCAAAGATCTGGTTCAAGCTGCTGTACGGTGCTGATATGCGCACAACGGCTGAGAATCTGGCAGAAGCAGCTGCCGGTGAAAACTATGAATGGACCGACATGTATGCGACCTTTGCGAAGGAAGCAAGAGAAGAGGGCTTTGATCACATTGCATTCCTGTTTGAAGAGGTTGCTAAGATCGAAAAGGCTCATGAGGACCGCTATCGTAAGCTTCTGGCGAATGTAGAGGGCGGTCTGGTGTTCTCCAAGGATGGCGATACCATCTGGGAGTGCGCAAACTGCGGCCATATCTGCATCGGCAAGAAGGCACCTGAGGTCTGTCCTGTATGCGCACATCCCCAGTCCTATTTCATGGTGAAGGCTGAGAACTACTAATGAAAGACGTAAAACGCATCTGGATGCACGGCAAGGTCCGTGTCCTGCGCTGTCTGATTCACAGTATATCGCATTTGCGTTTGTTTGTACGCTGGCTGATCTTGTCCCTGGTTGCAGGTCTTGCGATCGGGGGCATAGGCAGCCTTTTTGCGTTGTGTATGACAGAAGCGGTGGCACTGCGTATGGAGCATCCCTGGATTATGTATCTGCTTCCTTTGGGCGGTATTCTGATCGTGCTGCTTTATAAGCTGTTCCGGTATCAGAATGACCGGGGTACGAATATGGTCATTGCCTCGATTCACGCAGAGGGCGAGATTCCATGGAAAATGGCACCGATGATTTTTATTTCCACGGTAATTACCCATCTGGTAGGCGGTTCAGCCGGACGTGAAGGCGCTGCGCTTCAAATGGGCGGAAGCCTGGGGGCTGTTATGGGACGCAAGCTGAAAATGTGTGATACGGACCGGAGAGTTCTTGTTATGTGTGGTATGAGCGCCGTATTTTCCGCAGGCTTTGGAACACCTCTGGCGGCAGCAATTTTCGCTATGGAGATCGGCAGCGTAGGCGTTATGTATTATGCAGCCCTTGTACCTTGTGCGGTGTCCTCTTTGACAGCATGGCAGCTTGCGGTTTTCCTTGGTGTGGAGCATGATGATTTTGCTTTGCAGGAACTGCCTGAACTGAGTGCATCGGGTGCATTGTGGGTGATCCTTCTGGGCGTGCTGTGCGCAGGGATCAGTGTGCTGTTCTGCATGACCTTACATAAGATGAATACCATACTGAAAAGCATCCTGAAAAATCCCTATGCACGGATCGCAGCTGCCGGCTGTATATTGATCCTCATCAGTGTGCTGCTGGGCAATCAGGATTTCCTGGGTGCAGGAATTCCTATGATCGAACGTGCGCTTCATGGAGAAGTTGTCTGGTATGCCTTTCTGCTGAAAATTTTGTGTACGGCGATTACCATTGAGGCGGGCTATAAGGGCGGAGAGATCGTGCCGTCCTTCTTTATTGGCGCAACCTTTGGCTGTCTGTTCGGGCAGATTGCCGGATTTTCGCCGTCACTTTGTGCAGCTGTGGGAATGGTATCTATTTTCTGCGGCGTGACAAACTGCCCGATCTCTTCGCTGCTCATCGGATTTGAATTGTTCGGTTTCCAGGACCCGTCTTATTTCCTGATTGGTGTTGCAGTAAGCTACATGCTGTCGGGATATTACGGGCTGTATCGTGACCAGAGAATTGTTTATTCCAAATATGAGCCGAGATATATCAACCGGCACACACGAAGCTGATGTGTTGCTGCATGGCAGGATGCGGAAAAGGGGTGTAAATGTAGTTTAGCAGGCGAACCGCCGAAGGCAGAAAGGCGGTCGAGCTGGCGCCAGCTCGCGCGGTCCAGCTGCGCAAGCTGGTCGCTCTCCGCAGAGAGCGAAACACCTGGACTAAAATTATGTGCTTTTGGGTCGAACATACAAACCAAATTCCGCATTGAAAAAGAGGTACAATCTCAAGCAAGTACATCCAGGATATCTTGTTACAGTACAAAGCAAAGAAAATATGCGGAATTTGAAACGTAGCAAAAGAGGGAGCGAAGCGACCAATTTTTGCGGATGGCACGAGTAAAGTGAATCCAAGAGAAGAAAAACCTTGCAATGCAAATAACGCTGATCTGAGAATCAGCACTTTACACAGACATTCATACTCCGGCTGCACCCCTTCAGCTGATTATCCTTGTGGAACAAGGCTCGTACCATCCGCAGGATTCTTGCACTTCGTGCTTCTCTCCTGCTATGTCTCAAATTCCGCATATGATCCTTTCTCCACACTATAGCAAGATATCCTGGATGTGCTTGCTTGAGATTGTGCCTCTTTTATAATGCGGAATTTGGTTTGCTTGTTCGGCGAAAAAGCACGTAATTTGAATGCCGGGAGTTTCGCCGTCTGCGGACGGCGACCCGGGCTGCCCGCCCTGGACCCGGCGAGCTGGAGCCAGCTCGACCGCCTTTCTGCCTTCGGCAGTTCGTGCGATAAACTACAATTTATATCCCCAATTTTCAAACAGAACCAAAAAAGTCGGATGACAATTCCCACCGGGAAGGTCATCCGACTTTACTTGTTTGATTTTATGCTGCTTAGTCCAGATCCAGGTCAGCCAGCTTGTTGCCGCAGTTGCCGCAGAAACCAAACTGATACTTATCATCGAACTTCATGCCGCACTTGCCGCATACACGCAGACCCTTCAGGGCATGCAGATCAGCCTTCATGCTTGCAATTCTTCTCTTTCTGTCGTCGATATCAGCGCAGAGAGCAGAATAATCGCCCTTCGGATTTGCATAATACTGCTTACCGATTTCTGTCATAACTTCCTGAATACGTTCCTGCTCGTAAGCAATCTTCTTCTTCAGGTTGCTGGTGTCAGATGCGCTTTTGGACATATCAGAAACGCCCTTGCCTGCATTGGTGATTTTGTCAAGAATACTTGCCATTGTAATCGCTCCTCTTCAAAATAGATACTATATAAATTATACATCTTTTACCGTAAGTTGTCAAGTATTTTTATTCCCAAATTCCAGAAACGGGGAATTCTTACTTTTCAACCGGTTCAAAACGAATGCGGATATTGGGAAGTGCGTTCAGTGTGGTGTAAGAGTTGTACAGACCATCCTCCAGGGAAAGGTCATTTTCGCCGCTTGCAGGCGGTGCGAAGATCTTCAGTGTCATGTCGCAGGGACCAGCCAGAGGCTTTTCAAAGAATGCAGCCATCAGGTCGATGGTCTTTGCACCCGGTGCCTTGTAGAACCACTTGCCGTTAATTTCCATCATCAGGTTGCTGTCATCTTCAAATGTAACCTCGCAGAAGGTGGGATTCTTTTCAAAGTGCAGCGGAATCGCAATACCTTCTGCATCCTCGGAGTTGCCCCAGCGGAGTGTCAGCGGAAGCTGTACCTCTTCACCCTGTGTCATAGACGGCTGGAACCATTCGTCATGAATGATTTCCTTGTAGGTATCCAATACAGGCTGTGCAATGCCTACATTCGGGTTGTTGGGATCTTCGATCTCCAGACCCAGTCTGCCTCTGTCACGGAACTGATAGAAGGTGAAGCCGCTGAACCAGTCTGCATTGTCAGCCTTCAGCTTTTCACAGAATTCCCGTACCATGTCTGCCTGTTCGTAAGGACCGGTAACGTCGCCGTCTGCGTTGAATTCGGACATAACCATAGGCTTGGGTGTGCCGCCGTTCAGATAGCAGTAACGCTCGAAGCTTCTCTTTGTTAGTTCATAGGTACCCTCTACAGTGCCGCGGCTGTGAGAATTGCCGCCGTGCTCTGCAACATCATAAGGCCAGCCCCAGTGCAGTGCCATGTACTTGTCAACAGACCAGATGTCTGCTTCCGGAATCGTCTGCGCAAACTCTGCTTCCTTCTCCATCTCTTCCTTTTCCGGATGCTCAATACCGCCGATGCAGATGATGGTCTTGACATTCGGTGCGTGTTCCTTGATGATGCGGCTTGCACGTACGAAGAAGTCTGCTACCTCCTGGTAGGAGCAGCGCTTATTGAAGGAGAACCAGTTGCCGGTTGCCTCGTGATTGATACGCAGGAAAACTCTGCCGAAGGGACGCAGGTCATTGGCAATGGCGATGAGATGCTCGTCTGTTACATGCGGGTCAATGGTCAGTGTCAGTGTCACATCCTGACCATGCGCACGGATCTCACGCATGCAGGTAAACGGCTCGTCCTCGGTCGTGCCGCCCAGACCGCCCTTGTAGGTGAAATAGTCATCATAGGGGAAGTCCCACGCAAACTGTACATCCGGGCTTGCGTGTACCACGCTCGCACGTCCCGGCCAGCCGGCATCCAGCGGATAGTAGCAGTACATCAGACTGATGCTGCGGTGGGGTCTGCCCAGTTTTGCCAGGATGTAATCCTGGTCTACATATTCACCGCGTTCACTGCCGTCGCCCAGATCAACTGCACATTTTGCAGGACCCATATGTAATTTGTAAATTTTTTCCATATCTATGCTCCTTATTCTTTTTCCTTATGCGGATACGGACTGCGCCGCATCCTGTCCATATTGTACCAGAAATTCATGACAGTGTCAATCGTTTTCAGTAAAATCCAAAAACAGAATTGACAAAGCTGCTGTATCGTGCTATTATTATAGTATTCCGATGCAAAATCGCTGTAAAAGTCGTTCTGGATGAAAAAAACGTGAGAAACGGAAAAAAATTTCAAAAAAACTATAGACTTCGAAGCGGATTTATTGTATAATGAATAGGTATTTGAAAAATTACTTTGGAGGTAATGACATGGCTAATTTCAAGAGACTCACAGCGGCAGCGGCTGCTGTTGCAATGATGGGTTCGCTGGCAGCATGCGGCAGCAATACTGCGTATGCATTTACAATAGATGGCGAACAGGTAAAGGCAGGTTTGTATATCTACTATTCCTATGTTGCATACAACGAGGCGATCACAACGCTTACGGAGCAGAATGCAGAACTGGACACTACAGATGATGAGGTAGTAAAGGAGCAGGTTATCGATGGTATGGATACCCTGACCTGGATTCAGGATAAGGCGCAGACCTATTGCGAGGAGCATGTTGCTGTAAACAAGGAATATGAGGCAGAGGGTCTGGAACTGACCTCTGAGGAAATCAGTGAGATTGATGCATCTCTGGAATCCTTCTGGGAAACCAACAGTGAATCCTTCGAGGAAAATGGTATTTCAGAGGCTTCCATCCGTGAAGTAATCGAGTATACATACAAGGCAAGCAACCTGTTCCTGCACTATTATGAGATCGATGGTAAGGAAGGTATTACTGAGGAAGAAGTGCATGATTACTATGTAGACAATAATGCACGTGTGCAGTATGTACGCTTTGACCTGGTAGATGGTACTGGTGCAGAACTGGATGATGCAGGCAAGAAAGAAATCGAGGAGATGGTTGACGACTATCTGTCTGCTGTAGAAAAGCTCAAGGATGAGGATAAGATCATCGAGAAGATGGATGAGATTCAGGAAGAGTACAATGCATATGTAACTTCCATCTCTGAAGAAGCTGTTGCTGCAACCGCAACCTCTGCAACGGATGAAGAGGGCAATGAGATCGCAACAACAACTACGACCACCACAACAGCTGCGGATGAGACAACTACAACAACTACAACGGTTCCGTATGCAAATGAATCCATCGTAGTAAGAGCAACAACAGACGAGGAAACTGCGGAAGAGGATATCACCTATTCTCCGTCCAAGACAGTTCATGATCACGTTTATGACGAGGCGGAGATCAACAAGCCTGCGGTTGTATTCGATGAAGATTCCAACGCATATTATCTGATCGTGCGTTATGATATCGAAGAGCGTATGAACGAAGAGGATATCTGGACAGAAGACATGAAGGAAAGTGTTGTTTCCGAGATGTTCAGCGATGCGTTCCAGGAAAAGCTGACTGGCTGGTGTGATGCAATGACAGTGGACGTGAATGCGTCTGCGATCAAGCGTTATGATCCGTTTGAAATCGATCTGTACAGTGAATAATTGAAATGAAGACACGGCGTCCTGTTCGGGATGCCGTGTTTTGTTATTTGCGGTGATTTTGTCCTGCATAAAATTTACCTTGTATAGAATAATTTTAGTTCAGATGTTTATAATAAGTGTATCACACCTTGATGAGTTGAGCAGATTATTCCAGCACGTGGTTAATATGCATAAAAAAGCGCAAAAAACTTTGGCGTAGTTTGGCTTGACAAAGGTATAGAAGTGTGATATAATAATAAAGCTGTCGAACGGAGAGCAGTAAACGAGAGTGGAAGGAAGAGGAACGGGAGTTCGGATACTTCACAATTTGTTTACTTGACA
>JAFURN010000115.1 GCA_017480865.1 Ruminococcus sp.
AATCTGAAAAAGTATGCAACGTGGAGTTGGAGAGACACTCACTCCAGCTATGCTTTCGGTATAATCTCTTTCCTATTTCCTCAATATGCAACGCCCCCCTGTCTTGCTTAATGCAAAACAGGGGTTTTTCTACGGTCTGAAGGAACCTCTTTCATAGAGGTTCCTTTTTGTTATATCAATCCGAGTTTTGTTTTCCACTCCAACACGTTGCGTACAGCGTTGTTCAGCGTATCGATATCAATGCGGCCCTCCAGTACAGCAGCGTAGACGGCCTCGTACTGGGTGCGGTAGTCTGTGGAGCACAGCAAATCGTTTCCAGCAAGAATGGCCAGTACAGCGGCTTCTTCGGCTCCGTAGCGGTCGGTAATGGCCTGCATTACCAGATCATCAGTAAGTATGACACCTTCAAATCCCATTGTGCTCCGCAGATATGCATGGATGACAGGAGAAAGGGAAGCCGGAGTCTGACTGTCAATGGCTTCTACAATGGTATGGCTGACCAGAATGGCATCACAGCCGGCTTCTATTCCGGCAGTGAAGGGCAGCAGATCGTTATTTTCCAGTTCCGTAAGAGAGCGACTGTCGATGGCGATTCCTGTATGCGTGTCTGCGTTGTTTCCGTAGCCGGGAAAATGCTTGAGACAGCTGCCAAGCATATAACCGGACATAAGACGGACAGTGCTTTCCGCAAAATGACTGGTTACAGATGCATCCTGCCCCAGGGAACGGTCATACATAAAGGCATTGGGATCCGTGGAAATATCGCAGACAGGTGCAAGATTGACATTGATGCCAAGCTTGGTCAGCAGAGCGCATTTTTCCTCTTCCTGAATCAGAACAGCATCCATACCTCCTTGTGTGTAAGCACTGCGTGGAGAGGAAAAGCGGTTCTGCCGGAAGGCGGGATTGCTGCTGACACGGGTAACACTGCCGCCTTCTTCGTCTACGGCAATGAGCAACGGGAGCTTTGCTGCTGCCTGATAGGAAGCTAATTTTGCAGTAAGGGATTCCGGTGTCTGCCCTTCGAAATCCCGTCCGAAGAGCAGCAAACCGCCCAGATGGTACTGTGCAATATCGGCAAGGGCGACGCTGTCATCACACCGGGCGAGAAACAGCTGTCCTACCCGTTCCTGCAGGGACATGTCTCCGATGATCTCTTTTATGGGATCGTATGGCTCTGTTTCCGGCGGCAGAGTTTCCGGGGGAAGTGTGACTTCTGCGTGGGTTTGCTCCGTGGTGCAGACTGTGGTTTCCGGAACCGTTGGGATGGTGGAATCCTCAAAACCGGAAGCAGTACAGCCGGTGAGGAAACAGAGCAGCAGGAGAAAAAAGAATCTCATAGAAAACACCTCAAAAAAGCAGGGTAAAGCAACCGCTTCACCCTGCGAACGGATTGTTACAGAACATGGCCAATCAGATACCACAGAATCAGCAGGGCCAGAGCCAGAGGGATGTAAGTCAGAAGAGATGCCACAGCAATAGAAATAACGGTATAGCCAAAGTAATCCATCAGCCAGAAAACACCGCAGACAACAGCTGAGGAGAACACTGCTTTTGTGACCTGCTTACCGATTACAGTGGAAAAGAAGAAGGTATACATGGCACCCATAAAGGGATTGACAGTTGCAATCACAAGCCCAAGAATCAGATTCAGCGTACCGGAAAGCAGCATAAATATTAAAATTCCCAGAAGAAGGGTAGGTGCATACTTTACGAGAACTTCCGGCAGATAAGTTTCAAAAGCCCAGCAGACTACAAGATGGAACATCATGGAAAGGGCGACAGTAATAAAGCGCAGCAGATACCAGCTGACAGCATTGTTTCCTTTCGGTATAAAAGTGTCCAGCAGATTTACAAGGAAAGCCAGAATAATCAGAGACAGAATCTCCGTACAAAGCGCCGGAAACTGAGCATCTGTAATTGGAAGCAGGATCAGATAATCCCCGGCAAATGTTACAAAGGGCAGGGGAGAAAGCAGAATTTCCAGAACCCAGGGTTTGAACGTATACACGGTGATGGTTACTGCGTAAATAAACAGAATACCCATGACAGATGACAGGGAATGGTTCAGACTGGAGCGTTTGCCCAGAACCACCCGTCCCAGTACACCCAAAACCAGGGATGCGGCAGTAAAATAAAGCATAAAATATGCAGCAGAAATAAAATCAATCTGTTGGGGCAAATAAGAGGAAGCATGCCAGATCACATCTGCAAGGTCCTGGGGGATATAGGCAGATGCATAGCTGAGAGCCTGATCAAAGCTTTCGGGGATATATTCAGAAATGGTTGCAAGGGTACTATCCAGATTCATGGGGGGATTCCTTTCGGCAGGAAAATATAGAAGCATATCCGGCATAGGCTGCCGAACATGATTCTGCATTCACCAGAGTATAGATATAATCAAAAGAAAAGCCGCCGCCAGTTCTGGCGGCGGCAATTGCTTTGAAGTAGGGATCAATTACTTGATCTCGGCATCGGCGCCAGCTTCCTTCAGCTCGGCAACCAGCTTCTCTGCATCTTCCTTGGAGATAGCTTCCTTCAGGGTCTTGGGGCAGTTGTCAACCAGCTCCTTAGCGTCCTTCAGGCCCAGGCCGGTAGCGGCACGGACAACCTTGATAACGCCCAGCTTGGAAGCACCGGCAGACTTCAGGATGACGTCAAACTCAGTCTTCTCCTCAACCTCAACAGCGGCAGCGGCGGGAGCAGCAACAGCAGCGGCAGCGGCGGAAACGCCGAAAACCTCTTCCAGGGTGTGAACGAGCTCGGACAGCTCCAGAACAGTCAGTTCCTTAACCTGCTCAACCAGAGCAGTGATCTTTTCAGATGCCATGATAAAATCCTCCTAAAATATGTTTTGAGTTAGATAATGATTTGTGGGGTTACGCGGTCAGCTTAAGCTTCTGCTTCGGCAGCAGGAGCGGAGCCATCCTTCTGCATCCGGATCTGATCCAGGACGAAGGCCAGGCTGGAGATAGGTGCCAGGAAGGTACCCAGGACAGAAGCGACC
>JAFURN010000116.1 GCA_017480865.1 Ruminococcus sp.
GAACGATAACAGGCTTTTCCTGTACTTGTATAGGATTCTATATATCTTCCTTCCCATCTTCCGTCAGCTCTTTTTCTGATGTTCTCTCCACGTCTCGGCATAGAATTTCCTCCTGTAATAATACCCTTTTCTTGACCCCGAATAGATGTTTTTCGCCTTTTTGCACTATACATTATATACAAATCAGGCATCGAAATATCGTGAAATTTGTAGAACTTGAAGTTTTTTCATTGACTTATGCTCTTAATTCTGTTACAATATCCTTATAAAATAAGCGAAAACGCCTGTCGCAGAGTGGTTAACTCTGCGACTTTTTTCGGTCAAGTTCCATGAATATACACTATTTCTCTACATTCTATGATTTAAAAGGAATTTTATTACAGGTTCTGGTTACTTATATAAAAAACAGCTGTATCATGTGCAGATTCGCTACATGATACAGCTGTTTTCATTTCTATAAGGTTGTTTTCTATTCTTCCGGGTATCATTCTTATTCGGAAAATCTTATGTACAATCAACTGAATCTGTGATACCAAACCGTTTGCTTTTATCTTTTTTCATAAGTTGCCTATATGAGATAGCAGCAGTGAAAAGGCATGTCCTACACAAAACGCCGAAATTTCGGGCTTTTCTTAGCATGTTGCCTTTACATGATAGCACCATCTGCTGCCAGATCCTCGGTCAAGTCCGTAATGGGATCACCCTTTGACTGGAAATATGCTGCTGTAAATGGTGTACCGGACGCTGCCTGAGGATATATTCCCGCAGTATGATCTACAAAATAGGTGTCAAAGCCGCTGGCAGTAATTTCTTCCGGGGTCAGATTCCGTGTCAACTGGTGGAGAATTGCTGCGATCACCTCGAGGTGTGCAAGTTCTTCCGTCGCAATGTCAGTCAGAGTACCCTTGAGTTTTCCCTGCTTCATGGCGTAGCGTTGATGCATATATCGCATGGAAGCTGCAAGTTCACCATCGGGACCGCCAAGCTGAGAAATGATCACCTTTGCAAGCTTCGGGTTGGGATTCTGTATCCTGACAGGATATTGCAGCTTCTTTTCATAAATCCACATCAGTTAGCCTCCTTTTCCCACGGCCACGGGTTTTTCGTCCAGTTCCACTGATTCTCCGTATCAGACTGCTCTGCCGTCAATGGACCATAGAGACGCACATATTGTTCCACAGCCGCCTGCTTCAATGCCTTGTACTTTTTGTACTGCCGCATGGCAGAGGCACAGGTCGGATGGGTATTCAGATACAGCTGCAGATCATACAGTGCAAAGTCGTACTGCTGAATGGTGCAAAGCAGATCCCTTCTCTCATTCATAGCCGCAGTCACCTCCGCCAAAGGGATAGTTGAGTTCCGGAAACAGAGTTCCCTTGCAGAGTGCTTCCTCTGCCGTAAACGTCTCGCCCCACTGCTGTACCGGTACATATGCCATACCAATGGGTGTTTTCCGCGGAAACCGATCCACAGACTGCTCCGTATGAGCCGCAGTACTGCGCATCGCTTCCGTATTATCATTCAGCAGATGATGCCGCATTGCATTTCGTTCACCGACATGCCGCAAAGAAACCGCTGGCTGCATTTCCGAGGGACTTCGGGCTGACATCCGCATGAATTCGTAGGATTCCTTCAATATTGTCAACTCCTTTCCATTCGTTGGAAGAAATCTCTTCCGTTCCATCTTATGCAAAACTGCATTGAAAGGGTTCCGCAAGAAAAATAGCACATTCGGCAATTGACATTTATCTGTGAAAATGGTACCATATATTCAGAACTTGTTTTTATGGGAAATGTGTACAGCATCCTATGAGAAAAAGTTTCTGTGAAGATGCGGCAGATGCTGCCGTAAAATACATTTTTTCTGACAGAAAGGGAGAATACACATGCTTCGGAATAGAATTTTTGCAGTTCTCACATGCGGCGCTCTGCTCAGTTCCATGATGCTCACCGGATGCGGCGGCTCAGGCTCCGAATTTGATGATGGTACAATGCGTAAGGATATGTCTGCTATGGACTACGCAAAGGATATGGGTGTGGGCATCAATCTGGGCAATACGATGGATGCATACTGGGAAGATCTATCCAACAAAACCTCCGGTGCCTCTCTCATCGGAGAGGATAAGCCCTCCAATTACGAAACCTGCTGGGGCGCTATTGTTACTACACAGGAATGTATTGACGGCATGCGGGATGAGGGCTTTGATACCGTGCGGATCCCTGTATACTGGGGCAACATGATGGAGGACGACGGCAAATATCAGATCAACGAGGAATATATGGATCGTGTACAGGAGATCGTGGATTATTGCCGCAAGGATGATCTGTATGTTGTCATTAACGTTCACCACTATGATGCATACCTGATTCAGAATCATGACAAGGAGGAGGTTCTGAAGGCAACAGAAATCATCTGGGAGCAGATTGCAAAACACTTCAAGGGATACTCCGATTATCTGATTTTCGAAGGCTTTAACGAGGCACTGGGTTCTCAGCGTGAGGGTGACAATCTTACTGAGGAAGAGATTTATGACTATGTCAACGACATGAATCAGGTATTTGTAGATACGGTCCGCAAAACCGGCGGCAATAATAAGAATCGCATTCTGATCGCATCGGGTTACTGGACGAACATTGATAATACCACCAAAGATAGCTTTGTGATGCCTGAGGATTCTGCTGAGGACAGGATGATGGTATCGGTTCACTACATTGACAACGTTTGCTACTGGACAAACCGTGTCGGCGGTGATTACTGGCAGAAATACAGTACAGATCAGTGCGAACTTCTCAAGGAGGCATTTTCCAGCCGCAATATTCCGGTATTTGTGGGTGAAACCACATCGATCTATGAAGCAGAACATATTGAGGCAGGTGCATCTGTAACGGAGTCCTCTGCGTGTCTGGAGACCATTCTGAATATGGCGTTAGATTACGACTTCGTTCCTGTACTGTGGGACGTGAACAACAACTTCTATTCCAGAACAGAATACAAAATCAAGTCTGAAAGCGACCGTACTGTTATTGCGGAGATCGCAGAACGAATTGATACAGAGGAATAATACAAAAAGGGCTGTTGCATGCTTTATTTGCAACAGCCCTTGCTTCTATATCCATTCCATTTACTCAGAGCAACTCTCTCAGCTTATCCAGAAAAGCCTCCTCACCCCAGGTATTCACCTTGAAAAACAGTGCCTGACTGCCGCCAGCTGTAATCGCAGACAGCATGATTGGTCCGTTTCCGCACTGAAAAAAAGTCAGATTCATACTTACACGGTTGCTTCCAGCATAGCTGTACCGTTCGAATACGCGGACGCTGCACCGGGAATCCCCTACCTGAAAATCACTGGAATCCTCCAGCGAAGCAGAAATACTGCCGTTGAGAATGCCGTCTGTAATGCGTCTTATTGTCTGATAGAAATCACCGTTCAATACATGTTCCAGCTTTGCCATATGTCATCCCCCTGTTTTGTCATATACATACATTTTATAGGAACAGTTTACCATATTTATGTTTTTTTGTCAATATACAGAAAAAGAGGGCCGTTTGAAAACTTGAGGATATAAATTGCAGTTCGCCTGATATACTGAAAAGCTGCTGTTTTCCTTTGAAATACAGCAGCTTTTTGTTATTCTCATTATAAATCCGTTCTTCCAGTCCACCATGTGGAGAAAAAGATCAGACAGACACTTCTCATCAGAAATGACCCGGACCTCAGCTTGTTATCCGATCACAAACGTATATCGTCCGCTTTTCAGTCCCAGCACCGATCGGAGCGACTCACCGCTGACCGTTTTCTGTCCGCCGATCACCGCACTTTTGATATATCCGCCGCCGCCCACATTCAGAGTGATCCATGAATGCGCACTGCCGCCCAGCGCAACACCGTATGCATTCACCAGACGGCTCCGTACCTCCTCCGAGGAAAGATAGGAAACCGTACCATAATGGGGATCATATGCGGCGTCATAGGCACAGGGAACGCTGATCAGATACGGATAATTTGTACCGTATACATCCGATGCATTTGCTGTATAACCGCCGCTGGATGCACTGAATACAGTCAGAGCATAGCTTCCGTTATAGTAAAGTGCCTGTCCCAGTACAGACTGTACCGCAGCAATAACATTCGCCGGGGGATTTGCCTTGCAGATCAGGGAGCCGGACGCACTCTCCGGATGCATGATGAAGGAATAGGCGGCAACTGCCTGAGCCTTCATCGCCTCGTCATCCATAGAACCGGACATTTCATTATATACAACCATGGAAACTATATCCAATACACTTCCGGTTCTGCCGCCGGCAGTGACAGAAGCAGGCAGTTCGGTCTGTACCAGCGTTGTTCCCGGATAATAATGGAACAGAATCTGCTGGTAATTATAGCCGCCGTATTTCGCATAGAAATTTGCGCCGTTCTGACTCATGCCTACACCATGACCAAAACCATATGTGGTAAAAGCAAACTGTCCCGGCTTTACCGATGCAGCCATAGACAGCGGGGCATCCGGTCCCGCAGCTGCTCCAATTCCGGAACTCGCAATCTCACCGGGCTTCAAGGTCTGCTTCTGTGCTGCCTCCGCCTCGTCAACCTCCTCATACTGTACCAAGGAAAGCTTCAGACGGTTTGTTTTCATCCGCACACTGCAAAAGGTCTCCCGGAGCGCTTCCTCTGCGGCACTTTCCTCCTCCAGCGGGATGTTCATCACTGCCGGAGAAGACAGCGATGGTACCGCAGGAACCGCCTCTGCCGGAAAGATCATCTGCATTGCCAGAACAGCTGCCGCCGTCAGCACTGCCATACCTTGAAGGAGTGATTTTTTTAACATCCTTTTCTTTTCCATGGCTTAACTTACTGAGCAGCTGCTTCTGTTGCCTCGGCAGCTTCACCATTGATTATCTTTTTCAGAGAATCCTCGGTTTCGCCCTCACGCAGTCTTCTTGCAACGATCAGGAAACGAGAGTTATCTTCATCGGAATAGCATGTAGACAGAGTCAGCAGATCATCACCAAATTCTACATCCACATGATTTTCGATCATATTCATGCTCTCAACGGTATCTACATAGTAGTTAAAGTGCTTTTCATCATTCAGTTCTTCCATATTCCAGTACGGGAAGCCGTCCCAGGTCATAGGATCTGCGTACAGGTCATCACTGGGCGGTGCTGCATCTCCTGCAGTGATCACCAGGCCGAAAATGACATATGTATAATCCTTATAATTGGAACTGAACTTGACAAAGGGACTTTCCTTGTAGAACTCCAGGTCCTGACGATAACGGCGCAGTGAACCGAACATGGTATTATCCGCCATGTTGTGACCGTACAGCACGATATTTTCAGAATGCTCCTCTTCCTTCCAGCTGAATACATCACGGAAGTCCATAAAGACAGTACCTGCACGATAATCCTGACCATCAAAGCCGATATGCAGATAGTAGTCATTATCTGTAGTCTGTACGACCGGATTGTCTACATCCGTATTCGGTACGCTGATATAGCCGATGGTATCCGGATTCTCTGCCAGAAGCTTTTCCGCACGTTCCAGCAGCGGCGGCTCTGTCGGTGCCTCTGTGGTAGGTTCCGCTGTAACAACCGGCTGCTGCGCTGCCTCCTCTGTCTGCGCCGCCGGCGCATCTGTGGCAATGTTTGTCACATCTGCATTCTGGTCAATGTTCGAACTGCATCCGGTCGCCGCACATGCAAAGGCAGACAAAAAAGCAGCACAAGCTAAAAGATTCTTTTTCATAAAACACATCCCTTTTCTCTCAGATTAACCGTATGGAACGAATTCCGCATCCGGGTCATATGTGTTACCGTTCCAGTTGTAATAAATTGTAGGCCATTTGATATTTGGATTGGGGGTACTGCCCGTTGTACCCGCATATGGGTCCTCCCCTTCACGCAGCCGCCGTGCGCACACTACAAGACGTGCGCTGTCAAACACACCGCTGCATGTGGAAAGGGTTAAAAGCTGATCGCCGTATTTCACATCCACATCCGTAAGACGGAGTGTGCGGCGCTTCACTTCATTGACATATTCATAGAAACCGTTTTCACCGGTAAAGTCGATATAATTCCAATATTCAAAACGTGTATCTGTGGTATCTGTAGCATCTGCGATGAAATAACCGTAGATCTTATAGACATAGCTTTCATAATTGGAATTGACTTCAATGAGAGGATGCTGCTCGTAGTAGCCCTCTACATCCTTATATTTACGCAGACTGCCGAACATCGACTCGTCCAGCATATTATGTCCGTATATAACCAGATTATCTGAATTCGGCTTTGCAAGCTTTTTATCCTCGCCCACTACATCAAAATTGCAGCGGAAATCCAGAAAAATAGAACCCAGATTGGAGTTGTTTCCGTAAAAATCATGATGAAGGAAGTATTCCTCACCCTCATCATCCTCAGGGTTCTGCATAATGGGATAATTCACAACCGTATCGGGAATGTGGATATATCCCACAACATCATCGCTCATTTCCAGCAAATTTGCCGCACCCTGCAAAAGCTCATAGGTAGTCTCCTCCGTGGGAGGTTCGGCATCACTTGCGTTCTCCCCGGATGCCGGCTTCGTAGCCGCCGTATCCGGCTTTGTTGTCACACGTCCGATGGAACCGGAATTGCTGCCGCTGTTGTACTGGCTCATGATATCATCGTACTTCTGCTGCGTCTGATGACGGCTGTAAAGCTCCGTTCCCATCCATATCATACATCCCACAAATACGCAGGAGGACAGCCAGAAGATGGATTTCCGGAGGATCTCTCCGACTCCGTCTCCTCTCTGGGGAAGCACACCTTTTATAAGGCTCTGCTTCTTCTGAGGCACACGTCTTCTTTTCCTGCGCCGCTTTGCAGCTGCCGCAGCCGCTGCTGCCTTCTGTTCCTCAGCATACTTTTCAGGATTTTCTTTGCGGTCTTTATAGATACGCACATGCTCTGTAATGCGTGTAACGATTTCCGCTTCCTCTTCCTTTTTGGAGATCTCATCCAGCGCACTGCGGATGGTCTCGATTTTATTGGTCGCATTCTTGTCCGAAGCTGTTTTCTGTGCCGGCTGTTCCGACACTGCCGCCGCTTCGTTTTTCTCAGTCGGCGGACGTTCATTCTGCGGTGCAGAATGTGTATTTTCATCTTTTATCGACTTTACATCCTGCATTCCGATTCCTCCTCCAGCATTCTGCGCGCTGCTCCGAATGCACATACAGCCGCACCCTCACGGATCGCCTGACGCTCCGGCGCACAAAGACGTTCCAGATGCAGATGCATCACGCATAGGCAGTCTCCGTACAAAATGCCTGCAAAAACTGTTCCGACCGGACATTCAGGGGTACCGCCGCCGGGACCTGCAAGACCGGTAATGGAAATGCATAGTTCGGCACCGGAAGCCTCACGCAGACCCTCTGCCATTGCCTGAGCGGTCTGACGGCTCACTGCACCATAGGATTCCAACAGATCTCCCGGAACATGGAGATAACATTCCTTCATCCGGTTTGAGTAGGTGCAAATCCCCAGTTCATACACATTTGATGCACCGGAAACCGATGTGATCCACTGAGACAGCATACCGCCGGTACAGCTTTCTGCTACGGCAATTTTCTGTGCTCTCTTATCAAGTAATTGTACAATATCGGAAACGGTTTTGTCAAGGGTATTTCTGTCTTCTTGATAGATTTGCACAATCTCCTCATCGGTTATCTGCATCATTCTCACTTTTTTCACGAACCTTTCAAACTGCCGTTTTTCTTACAGAACGATCTCGCCGCCTACCTTGAACACCTTCATGGTAGTTTCTGCCACTGCCTTCTCGATCAGGGGCGTAAAATCAAACTGATTCTGGGCCGCCTCTACATCAGCAAGGCGGGGACGCACTCTCGGATGACGGGGCGTAAATACAGTACAGCAGTCCTCATACGGCAGAGTAGAAATATCAAATGTATCAATTTCACGTGCTGACTCGATGATCTCTGTCTTATCCAGACCGATCAGCGGACGAAGCACCGGAATTCTGCTGACCGCATCCGTGCAGGTGATTCCCTCCATGGTCTGACTTGCCACCTGACCGATGCTCTCACCGGTAATCAGGGCACTGCATTTATCCTGTTCGGCAATGCGCTGGGCAATTTCCATCATAAGACGGCGCATGATAATGGTAAAATACTCCTCGGGGCAATGTCTTTTGATCTCCTCCTGAAGCTCTGTAAACGGAACACAGAAGAATGCAATATTGCCGCAATAGGCGGTCATCTTCTGGCAAAGTGCTTCTACCTTCAGCTGCGCACGGTCAGAAGTATAAGGGGGGCTTACATAGTGGATCGCAGAAATGTGGATCCCTCTGCGTGCCATGCGATAGCCTGCAACCGGACTGTCAATGCCGCCGGAAAGCAGCAGCAGGGCTTTTCCGCCGGAGCCTACCGGCAGACCGCCTGCACCCTTGATGCTCTCGCCGTGAATATAAGCGTGGGTATCACGGATCTCAACCGTTACCACAACCTCCGGATTATGAACGTCAACCTCCAGATGCGGGTAGGCATCCAGCAGGACTGCACCCAGTTCCATACAGATCTCCGGGGATTTCATGGGGAACGCCTTATCCGCACGTTTTGCTGTAACCTTAAAGGTACGTGCGCTCAGCAGTGTATCTTCCAGGCATTCTGTTGCCAGTGCTGCGATCGCCTCGAAATTCTTCTCGCAGGCTCTTGCACGGCACAGTGCCGCAATACCAAAAATCCGCTTCATCTGTTCCATTGCAGCATCGATATCGGCCGTTTCATCCTTACCCTCTATATAAATTGTAGACTGCGCCTTTGTCACAGAAAACTTTCCTACCATACGCAGTCTGCGGCGGATGTTCTTCATCAGGATATCTTCAAAGGTGCTGCGGTTCAGACCCTTCAGGGCGATTTCACCATACTTTGCAAGAATCAGTTCCTTCTTCTCATTCATCTCTTTATCCTCACTTATTTATGCATAATTTCCATCTGACCAGCGGCAATTCCTTCTGCTGCTGCATCCACATCGTCCATTGTATTTTCACTGCTGAAGCTGATACGCAGTACGCTGTCCGCTTCCTCTCTTGCTGCCCCGAACATCTCCGGCACACCGCTGCCTGCTCCCTTGGAGCATGCGGAACCGCTGGATACATACACACCCTTCTGCTCGAGATAATGAAGCAGGATCTCTGACCGGATCTTCGGCACGATGATGCTCATTACATAAGGCGAAGCATCCTCCGGAGACAAAATGCGCACACCGGGCAGCTGATTCAGCTTTTCCCGCAGAGCAGCATTCAATGATTTCACATACTGAAAGCGGCTTTCCATCGTAGGAGCAAGTGCCTCCACGGCTGCACCGAAGCCTGCGATCAACGGAACGCCTTCCGTTCCGGCACGCAGGCTGTTTTCCTGCTTTCCGCCCAACAGAAGCGCACGAAGCTTCGTACCTTTTTTTACATAAAGAGCGCCTACGCCTTTGGCAGCATGGATCTTATGACCGCTCAGGGAAATAAGATCCGCACAAAGCTGATACGGGCGTACCGGATACTTCATAAATGCCTGTACTGCATCACAGTGGGTAATGATATGCGGGAATCTGCGCTTCACCGCAGAAAAAACCTCCTTCACGGGGAGGACATGTCCGGTTTCATTATTTACCATCATCATCGTGATCATACAGGTATTTTCATCGGCTGCTGCGGCAAAATCTCCTGCACGGTATGTACCGGTTTCATCCGGGCGGATTTCGATGATCTCAAAGCCTTCATTTTCTGCCAGATGCCGGAGGGTCTGCTTTACAGATGCATGCTCTACTGCACTGGTTATGATCTTCTTCCGCTTTCTGCCGTATGCAGCAGCTGTACTGCGCAGTGCCATATTGGTGCTTTCCGTTGCGCAGGATGTAAACAGGATCTCACGCACATCACATCCCAGAGCCGCTGCCAGAACCTTTCGTGCATGATCCATTTCCTGCTGGGCATACAGACCGATCCGGTGCAAAGAGGACGGATTGCCGTAATTCTCCTGAAAGCAGCGCATCATTGCTGCCACGGCTGCCTCACAGGGCTTTGTGGTTGCCGCATTATCCAGATAATGCTCGTTCATTTGTCTCTGCCTCGCTCTCCTATTCTTTCACATTATTATATTATATCACATTCTTCGCCCCAGTGCAAGGGGGAAGGTAGAGATTTTTACAGCAAAAAGCAGCACAGCATCCTCTGCTGCGCCGCTTTGATTGATGATATTATGCGCCGAGAATCTCTTCCCATGTGGGACTGAGTCCTGCTGCGTTCCGGGCATAGTAACGCAGAATGAAGGATGCATCAGCAAGGTCTGCCTTGCTGTCACCGTTTACATCTGCTGCTGTCAGCTGGGATCCGGTATAATCCTCCGCCGTCAGACCGGCTGCATTCTGCGCATAAGCAGAAAGCACTGCACTCGCATCCACAAGGTCGATGACGGAATTTCCATCTACATCACCGCAGCTTTCCTTACCGGAATCACTTGTGGTTGTCGTCATAGTTCCGGTAAATGCTGTGGTTGTTGTGGTGGTTGCAGGAGTTGTGGTTGACTCTGATGTTGCAGTTCCAGTCTGTATACCGTCACCAACGGTTACATAGAAGCTGTCCATCTTTTCATAGATGGCATCTGTTGCTGCAATGTAACCATACAAACGAATCTCATAGGTGCCGGGAACTTGATTGTCAAAATCCGTTGCATCCACATAGTAATAGTTCGGATAGAAATACGGCCAGACAATAGGATCCGAATATGGTATTGTTTCCGGCTTTTCAGAGATATCCTTGAAAAGACTCATGAATTTCTCATCATTGTAGAATCCATCATTATATATTGTTGAACGCACATACTGATAGGTCATGAGATGATCCACCCAGATTCCCGTATAATCCAGTTCTTCACCAATCGCATATTGCAGTTTGATCGGCTCTGTCCGGATTCCGAAGGAATTTCCTATGATTACCGGTGGATCATCATATACC
>JAFURN010000117.1 GCA_017480865.1 Ruminococcus sp.
CTACGAATGTAAGGGTCGCAGAGATAAAACCTGTGATAAAAAGAGAGTACGCAAAGAATATATAGAAGATTTGGTTGTAGAGGTCTGCCGACAGCAATTGACTGATAAGAATATCAGAAAAATTGCAAAGGAGCTAATGGCAATAGCAAACACATCCGCTGAATCTCACAGAATAGCCGCACTTAAAAAGCAGATAAAAGAGTATGAGCGTAAACACAATAATTTGTTGAACAACGTAGCGGAATGCGATATTCCGAGTGTCTGCAAATCTATTTTTGTGAAAATCGAGGAAGTCGAGAATATTCTAAAGAGACTTGAAGAAAGCTTGACAAATGAGATGAAGAATCAATCTGTAATTTCAGAACCACAGATTCGGTTTTTCTTGAACTCGCTCAAAAAAGGCGATACAAGTGATATAAAATATCGAAAAGCATTAATTACTCTATTTGTAAATGCTATATATCTGTACGATGATAAAATGACGATTGTTTTTAATTCGGGCGGTGAACCTGTTACCATTGACGACCTTCTTTTGTCTGAAATTGAGGAGCATTTTCAGCAGACGGAGGAGGGTTTGTTTTTGGAAACGGTTTGTCCACCACTAAATTCCCCCCATCAAGAGATGGGGGGAATTTTGTTTATTTGATCACAGTACTTTTTATATATGGTTTATTTCAGATGTTCTCATCACGGTGCATCATCAGGGTTCTTGCTGATGGATGCTTCCCAGAGGTTGATCCATCCGTCACCGGATTTGAGTTTTCCCCACAGATTGGTTCCACTGTCTGAGGAGGAAGAATCGATCGCCTCTTCCACAATGGTATAAGTTCCCTGGTCCGTAATAACACCTACCGCGTTATAGAAAAATCCGGGACCGTCAAAGATGTACAATGCAGGATTGTGTACTTTTACCGTGTAAGGAGTGAATTCCGCTGTTTCTGTGTGAAGTCCCAGTATTTCACCGATGACAAAGGTGTCAACAGGCGTACCGGGGGTAGAATATTCCGAGGCAGCATCATTTACATAAATCGTTTCCATGGCAATTTCCCCGTCCTGGAAGGTGACTGCATATACCTCCTCTACGCCCATACGTGCGTACTGAACCAGCAGCTGTCCGTTTGCTTCGGTGTATAACATGCCGTTAATGATAGAACCGGCATATTGCAGATGATACGCCTTTGCCGTATAAATGGAGTATGCCATTTCCGCAGTATACGCACCGGTCTGGAACAGCCATTCGTCTGTGCCGTCGCCGTTGATATCATAGTGGGCAAAGGTGTTGGAGGTGCAGAGTGTATCGTATTGGGCAATTCCCTGCATGAGGGTAAAGCAGTCTGCATAGGCGCATTCTATGTCCGTTCCCCTTATCCAGCCATTGTCACCGCCCAGCCGGAACCAGACAGTACCGTCTGCCTTGACAGAGTAGCTGTCCACCTGGAATGCTGTATTCTTTTTCAGGGTGCTGATTATATCGGAGGCGGGATCCGGCTGACTGTATACGGACAATTCTGATACCGCTTTTGCATCATAGGTCCTGTCCTCCGTCCAGAGATACAGGGCGGAAGGGGCAGGCTCTGTTGTGGATACAGGAACTGTGGTCGCTGCAGCTGTTGTTGTGGTGGTCGTTGCTGCGGTGCTGGAGGGTGCAGTTGTGGATGCGGTTGCGTTCGTCAGTACAGGCTTTGTTATTTCCGTATGAGATATCTCCGCCTGAAGAGTGACCGTACCTGTTCCGGATCCGGAAACAGCATTCTCAGTTGGCTCTGCTTCACTGAAATACAGATATGCCAGTATGCCCAGTGCAGCCAGTACAAGTATCAGCAGCACAGTCAGGATAATAATGGGTGTATTTGTATTCTTTTTTTCTGGATCCGCAGTCCTCCGGGACGTTTCCTTTGGTGAAGCAGGGGCTTTTTCAGTTTGTTCCGGGGGGATTTCCTTCGGTCCGGATGCAGACTGCACTTGCACAGGCTTTTCCTGTACCTCCGGAAGAGCTGCTTCCTTTACCGGTGCGTTATCCTTGTGTGATTTTGCAGCTGCATGATTTTCCGGAAGGTGAGCATGTTCAGGGACAGAAGGCTGTCCCCAGCCCTGGGGTTTCTGGCTGCTTTGTCCCCATCCGGAGGGCAAATTATTTTTCTGCATCTTCATCCTCCTTTGTAGGAACGATCGCACCCAGGATACAGTAAAGTCCCAGCGGAAGTGCCGGAAGAATAATGATCCGGATCATCAGGAAATACAGAACCAGAAGGAGCGCCGGGATCAGGCAGACAAGCAGCCGCACCAGCCACAGCTGCATGCCGGAATATTCTGCAAAGCCTGTACACAGACCCAGCAGGACCTTACCCTTGCGGATTTTATATAGCTTTTTCTTCTGGATGCCTTGCTCCACATGCTCCTGAACTGGTACAAAGGCTGCTACAATAAAATAGAGGATCGTGCCCAGTACAGTCAGTCCGAACAGTACCGTAAAAATACGTACCCACATAACTGGAATTCCAGTATAATTGGAAAAGCCTTTGCAAAGTCCCATAATGTCCCGACCCCGGTAGGAGCGGTACAGCCGCTTATCAGCGGTTCCGTTGGCAGCATCCTCCCGGAAAGGAATGCAGGCACCGATCAGAAAGTACAATACCGCACCGATTACCGTAAAGCCGTACAGTACGGTCAGAATCCGTACCCACAGCAGGGGAATATCTGTGTATTCGGAAATACCTCTGCACAAGCCCATGACCGCCTTGCCCTCCTGCACCTTGTAAAGCTTGGGTGCCTTGGTTTCCTCTTTCACCATCTCTGGTGGCGCCATGGAGTAGCCATTCCCGCAGTTGGGACAGAAACCGTATGTAATGGAGTCTGTCTCCTTGCCCGCTTCGATCAGCTTGTAGCCGTGAATGAAAATGTAGATGATGGGGAGATACAGCATAGAGAGAATGAAGCGCAGTCCGAACGCCGGGACCTGAAGTGCGATGCGCTTTGCTGTAACTCTGCTGAGCAGCAGAGCGTGGTCGGTGTTGCAGTAGGGGCAGTGTACATCCTTGAGAATAACGCTGCTGTCCTTGTTGGTTTGATTTGTCATATGAATTCCTCCTTATTATAGGGCAGTACCGCATAAAAATGTTCAGCACTGCCATAAAACGGTCTGCTTGGATTTTCAGGTCCGCGCAGCAGAAGGTACAGACTACATGAACAGCTCCGGTTTGACCTTCAGCGCATAACAGATGGCTCTCAGATCGTCAGAATACAGGGTGCGTTTGCCATTCAGAATTTCTGTAAACGCAGCTGCCGGAATGCCTGCTTTCTTCGCAATGCTGGACTGATTCAGACCATTTTTGTCAATGTAAATGCGGATTTTTTCGTGAATGCTCATAATGTATTCTTCCTTTCAGAAATTCTGGAATCATCTTCATGATATCACAGTTATTCTGAAATGTCAAGATGAATTTACAGAGAAACTGTTGTGTTTGGTTGACATATCAGAATTCGTGTTGTATAATCAAGATGAGGTGATTCTTTTGAAATACGAAATCGGCGCCAGAATCCGTAAGTATCGTGAGATCAGCGGTATCAGCCAGAAGGAGCTGGCAGAGAGAATTCATGTCAGCAGCAGCAGAGTGTCCAACTGGGAGCAAGGAATCAACCGTCCGGACGCTGGTTATCTTGCAGCCATTTGCAGTGAACTGAAGGTATCACCCAGTCTGCTGCTGGATGTCCGGCTGGAACCGGATGACCTGAGCGAACAGGAACGAAGGGTGATTATGGCATATCGTGCCAAGACCGACCTGCAAAAGGCGGTAAACATTCTGCTGGGTGTGGATGAATAGCTGTTTTGCAGTCGGTCAGGTGCGCATCCTGACTGACTGCTTTTATTATACCAGCTTTTTGGTTTATAGAAACGATGCGAAAATAAACCGAAGCATAAACTTTTGATGTGATTGAGGAGCAGCATGATGAGAAGCGGGAATTTAAAGGAACAGGCGGATCAGTATTTCTCCGATGAAGCCGGAAATTACAATCGGGTCGCCGATGCTTTTTACTATAATAAAGTATGTCTGCGGAACTACCGGATCAGCGGCGCGGGGGATTCGATGCTTGCATATGCGGCGTATGATTATGATGCAGATATCAGTGATTTTACAGAAACCATTATGAGTCATAGTTCTGAGCTGCTTTGCAGTCTGCTGACGCTTCGGGGACAGCTGTCAGATGCTGTTTTTGCAAGGCTGGAGCAGTGCCCCTGGGATCTGCAGATGAGTGCCAAGGAGCAGAAAGCGGTCTGCCGGTGGTGTGAACAGTATGGATATCCTTTTCAGATCGAGAAAAAGCAGAATTTCAGAGGGGATGATGTTTATCAGATACTGGTGCAGTATCCTTATGATCTGACCATCCGTGATACGAAGCTGCGGGAACTTTGTATGTGGGGAGAAAGGTATGTGGCGCAGCATACGTATGGTGTGCCGCCCAGGAGTAAACGGAAGCCGCTTTTCAGACCTCCGGAGCCGGCAAAAAAAGGATTTCACCGGCTTTCCTTCCGGATGATCGATTTTCTGAAGGAACTGGAGGACCTGTACCGGACTTTTGTGCTTTATCAGATCGTGACGGGGGATGCAGATGCGTCAGCGGAGCGTATGTATCCGGGAAAGGACCGTGAAGCGTGCAGAGAACTGATTCAGCAGAGGTACAAAGCGATCACCTATACCAATCAGATTCATTTTGAACAGGAGGAGATGCATCTGACCGTGCATGCTGCAACCCTGTTTGAAGCGGCGTATTATCAGATGGCGCAGCTGCTTTATAAGCCGGGGGAACGGGTGGGCTGCTGTCCCGTCTGTCATGTATATTTTCAGAAAAAAAGTGTGCGTCAGAAATACTGCAACCGGAAAAAGCTGGTGGATGGGATAGAAAAGCCTGTGTGTTATGCGCAGCTTGCTTATAAAAGGAGGAAAAGCCGGGAGTCTTGATTTTTTTGCCGAAATTTTGTATAATAGGAGAGAACTCTAAAAGAAAGGAGTGCTTTCTTTGACACCAAGAGAGCGCAAAGCGCAGAAAACGAAGCTGTTCCTGGAAGAGGGACTGCTTCAGCTGATGAAAGAAAAAAATATAAAAAACATTACGGTACGAGAACTGACAGAACGAGTCAACATTAACCGCTCAACATTTTATCTGCACTACCTGGATATATTTGATATGGTGGAAAAGATCGAACAGAAGCTGATCGATGCATTTTATCAGGAACTGGAACGTGACAAGGCTGAGCGCACTACGGAGGAAGAGGTCTATCATTTTATGGAGCAGGCAGTCCTGTTCCTGCAAAAGAACCGACGCACGTTCCTGATCCTGTGCAGTGAAAATGGTGACCACAGCTTTTTTGACCGGCTGGTAGAATTGGTTTATCGTCATGCGATCGTATGGATCTGTTCTATCCTGGGTGAGCATTCGGATGCTCGCCGTACAGAGCATGCTGCGGCATTTTTCTGTAATGGCTGTGTGGCAATGCTCGCCAGCTGGCTTCAGAGCGACGAGGATATGAATTCCATGGAACTGCTGAAGATGATGTTTCAGCTGGTGCTCAGAGGGGCAGAGGGGTTTCTTGCGGACCATCAGTCCGGCTGAGAAGTGGTAATTATTTCTTGCAGGTGAATATTGGAAAAGCTTTGAGTGACGAAACAGCGAATGCTTTAAAATGATACCGATAACGAACGATGAAGTATCGGTGTGTAAAGTGCAACGAAAACATATCATTTTTCACAAAAGAGGGTATTGGAAACTGTCTATTAGGTGCATCTTCCTAAATTTTTGAAAATTTATTTGAAATATCTATTGCAATTTGAAATGCGATTTGGTATAATAGATGTATCTTGAGATTCAGCTTCCGTCGGCACGTGAAATGCAGTGCGTTTTAGAGTGAGAATTCAAACTTCTGAAGGCGAGGAGTATGAACGGCGGAAGCGGGATCAAAGCGGATAAAAAGTACACCTGCAATCATGTGCAGATGCAGCGTGATGCAATGTGTATGCATGCAGGTGTATGAGAACAATGCGCAAAAAATGATAAAAGGAAAGGAAGAATTTGAAATGAAGTTTAAGAAAGTGCTTTCGATGATGACAGCATGCTGTACAGCAATTTCAATGATGCCGGCCGGACTGAGCCTGAGTTCGTCTGCAGCTGTAAACCCTACATATACCGTTGGTAATGTTACGGGTAAGCCCGGCGAAGTTGTAGAGCTGACTGTCGAGGTTGATTCGATCTCCAGTGAAATGCCGGAGGTTATCAGTTCCGGTAAGCTTGACCTGGCAAAATATCAGGGAACAAGCAAGCTGATCTCTGCGGCAGAAGGAAAGGTTGGTACTGCCTTCTCATCTGCAATTGCTTCTGACGGCAATATTGATGCAGATCAGTTCAGCTGGATGTTCGTAACAGAGGATGCATTTACATCCACAACAGCAGATGAGACAGTCATTACCTGGTCTCTGACACTGAACACTGCGGAGAAGATCGTAAATGCTGCAAAGGCAAATGACATTACAGGTATTGCTGAGGGTGATGTTGTCTCCTACACCTTCCCGGTTACACTGGAAGAATTGTATGTAGCATCCGACATTGACGTTGAGTATGACGTTAATGTAAATGCAGGTTCTATTACTGTACAGGTAGACAGCAGTGCAGCAGAGTCCTCTACTACCGGCAGCGGAACTACGACATCCACTACACCCGCAGATACATCCACAACCACATCTACCATTGCTACAACCACCATGCCCACAGACAAGATCGTTCTGCGTATGGAAGGTGCAGTAGCAGTCGGCGGTGAAGTACAGAGCCGTTATATTCCGGCTGATGACCAGGATGAAGTAAATGCAGGTATCGGTCTGTTCGTATATAACGATACAGAGGGTGCCGTTGCAATTAAGGGTATGTATAAGCTGGGCGAGGCTACAAGCAAGGTCCTGACACCGTGGCTCTCTGAGGCTGGAGATACGATTGACAGTTCGCCGATCGCGCTGAATGCCAACTGTATGGTAAATGCAGAGGAACTTCTGTTCGCTGTAGAAAACGGTTCCAAGAATTCTGATCCTCTGGATAACGCCATGGCATTTATCGCTTACTATGATGTTGCAGAGGTCGAAGTTGTAAAACAGGTTGCTGAAGAGTACAACATTCCGCTTCAGGTTGACGAAGATGGTGTACAGTACTACTCCTTCCCGCTGGAACTGGTTGACAATGCAGATCTGGAATGGGATACCGATGATAACGTAGACCAGATGAAGACAAACCGTGACAACTTTGTTCTGATGGAAGGCTTTGCAAACATCTCTGTTGGCAAGGAAGTACAGTCCAGTTCTGTTTCTACTACAACTACCACGACTGCTTCCACATCAGATACTACAACCACTACAACCGCTAAGGTTACAACAGCATCCACAGCATCTTCTGCTTCTGAATCCAGTTCCAGTTCATCTTCTGCCACCACAACTGTAACAACCAAGGTTACTACAGCTTATACTGGCAGCGGTGTACGTCTCCAGATGGAAGCACGTGATGTTGAAGTTGCAGATGACGGTTCAGAAACCATCGGCAATCAGTATCTGGTTCCGGGAAATGACATGGTTCTGGGTCTGACTCCGTACAATGTAACAGAAGACTGTGTAGGCGTTCGCGGCCGTTACTATCTGAGTGCTGCTCTGAAGTCCATTCTGACACCGTATTCCGAGGGTGATCTGATGACACAGACTGACTTTGCATTCGGTGCTGACGTTTGGATGATCACAACAGACGGCGTATTTGCAACCAATGCAACTGGTTCCGCTGTAAATCCGGCAGAGGGCGAACTGATGTTCGGTGTTTACTACGGCGTTGCAGATGAAGAAACAGTAAAGGCAACTGCTGAAGCATATGGTCTGGAACTCCAGCACGATGCAGAGGCTGATGTTTACTACTACGCATTCCCGGTTCATCTGGATACCAACTTCACAGAAGCTGTCGGCGATTATGAGATGACATGGGAATGGCTGAACAGTGATGAGGTCAATATCTATGAAGAGAATGCTCTGGACCTGAATGGAACAAGCTATGTATATGTTCAGGCAGAGGCTCCGTATATTCCGACTGAACTGTCTGTACAGATGGAAGGCCGTCGTGTAGTTTATGATGAAGCTATGAACGCGTCCTATAATGAGAAGTTCATGGTTCCGGGCGAAGACGCAATCCTGGGTCTGACTGCTTATAATGTAGAAGAGCAGTGCCAGGGCATCCGCGGCCGTTACATTCTGAGTGATGAACTGAAGGCTGTTCTGACTCCTTATGCAGAAGGTGATCTGCATGACTTCACAGACTTCCAGATGGGTATGGAGTGGATGATCACTACCAATAACATCTTTGCAACAACATCAGATGGCTCTACCGCAACCATTACAGAAGGCGAGCCGATTTTCGGTGTATACTATAAGGTTGCAGATGCAAGTGTTGTAGAAGCAACCGCAGCTATGTACAACATTGAAAAGCAGGTAGATGAAGCAACTGGTAAGGAATATTATGCATTCCCGGTTCACCTGGATACCAACTTCGTTGAGCAGCTGGATGGCTTCTCTCTGACCTGGGAATGGTGGAATGCAGATGAAGTAAACGTTTATACAGAAGGCGGTCTGGAACTGACTGAGACAAGCTATGTTTACATTCTGGCAGGCGAAGCTCCGACTTATGATGATAAGGTACAGCTGGTGATCTCCAAGAACTTCTATGACAAAGCAGCATGGGACGGCGGCGAAGTATCTGTATCTGTAAATGTATACAACGATTATACAGGTTCTCAGGGTGTCCGCGGCAACCTGGAAATGGATGCAAACTTTGCAAGCTTTGCAGAAAGCACTGGCAGCGCAGCTGGTGATGCATATGACTGGCTGGGCAGCATGATGGTAAATGATCCGGATATGCTCTTTGCAGCAGCAATCGGCGGCGATGAAGCTGTAACAAAGGCTGCTGACGGCGGTTCGATCATTACCTACTACTATCAGCCGAGTCTGTCCTATGCGGAAGCACTCGAACTGGCAGAAACCATGGGTCTGGAAAAGAAGCATGATGCCGATGCAGACATTGATTACTATGAATTCCCTGTTGTACAGCAGACGGAAACAGATGCTCCGTGGGAATTCCTGGATAATGAAGGCAACGACATGATCGACTATGATGCAGTTGAAATCGTTGATGGTGCGATCTGCCTGATCGTTCCGGAGGCTACCACAACTACAACAACGACAACAACCACTACGACAACTACAACTACAACTACTACAACTACCACAACAACTACTACAACAGAGGAATCTACAACAACAACCACAACCACGACAACAAC
>JAFURN010000118.1 GCA_017480865.1 Ruminococcus sp.
ATCCTTGTGAAACAAGGCTCGTACCGTCCGCAGGATTCTTGCACTTCGTGCTTCTCTCCTGCTATGTTTCAAATTCCGCATATGATCTTTTCTTCATACTGTAACAAGATATCCTGGATGTGCTTGCTTGAGATCGCACCTCTTTTACAATACGGAATTTGGTTTGCTCATTCGACCCAAAAGCACGTAATTTATAAGTCAGGAGTTTCGCCGTCAGCCCGAACGCCAGTGGAAATGCGTTCGGCAGACTCGCCCAAGGATGGCGAGCCTGCGGACGGCGACCAGCTTACGCAGCTGGACCGCGCAAGCTGGAGCCAGCTTGACCGCCTTTCTGCCTTCGGCAGTTCGCCGGATAAACTACAATTTATACCCCCGACTTTTGAAACAGTGCTTTTGTTTGATCCGCCGGCAAAAATGCTGGAAGAAAAGCGTGTGGTAAAATGTCACAAAAAACAAACCACACTTTTAGAAAAAACTACTGAAAATCTGAAATCTGCTTTACAAGAAATGGAGGTTATGGTATAATAAGCGTAGCGAGAAGATGACAAAGAATGCCGTTTGTGGAGGATGCCTGAGAAATCAGGAATCTGAAAAGTACAAACGGTCGTTTGAGCGTTGTCTCTGGTTTTCCCGGGAGGGGATTTCGTTAAAGGTGAAGTATCTGAAACGATGCTTCGAAACACTCTATTATTTCTAAGGAGGATAACTTATGCCAAAGAACAAAATGAGCAAGAGATTGCTCTCCGGCGTAATGGCAGTTGCAATGTCCGCATCTGCTCTTATGGCGGGTCTGACTTCCCTGACAGCATATGCAGGTGAAGAACTTGGTCACGGTGACTTCAACGATGGTGCTGGTCTGCCGTGGCATATCTGTGAATCTGCAACAGGTACCATGAAGTTCGAAATCACAGACGGCTGCTACAACATCCTGATCACCAATCCGGGTGGTGTGGGCAACGACGGTGAAGGCCGTTGGGACTGCCAGTTCCGTCACAGAGGTCTGACAATCGAAGAAGGTCACACCTATCGTATGACTTACTCTGTATGGACAGATGCTTCCGATGCGCATATCTACGCAAAGCTGGGTGATATGACTCAGGATGATAAGGAAATGTGGCATGGTAACGGTACTGTACTGAACCTGTCCTACAGCTCCATCGAAGGCAAGTCTCAGGAAGAAATCGAAGAGGCTCTGAGAAATGCTCCTTCCGCTGGTCAGACAATTGACTACGGTATGGGTTGGGATGACTGGAAGAACAAGCCGCTTCCGTCTAAGACATGGACAACCTATGCATATGAATTCCAGTCCCAGGGCGGCGCTGAGGGCGTTGGCGAGTGGACATTCCACCTGGGTGGTACGACACCGCAGTACAATCAGAACTTTGAATGTCTCCCGGCAAACTCTGTTATCAAGTTCGATAACATGGTTCTGCTCGACATGACAGACGATGTTTCTGACTGGGAAGATGATATTGCATACGTTCCGACAGGTCTGGAAGTAAACCAGGTTGGTTACTTCACAAAGCTGGCTAAGACGGCTACTCTGGTTCTGGACGGCGCTGATGCAACTGCAAAGGCATTCCAGGTTAAGGATTCCAGCGGTGCAACTGTATACGAAGGCACAACCACAGGCGGCGATGTTTTGTGTGATGCTTCCGGTACATACAACCAGGTAATCGACTTCTCCGATTTCCAGACACCGGGTACTGGCTACACAATTACTTGTGATGGCAAGACCTCTCTGCCGTTCGATATCGGCGATGACATTTATGGCAACCTGACAACAGAGGCTATGAACTACTTCTATCAGAACCGTTCTGGTGAAGAGATTCTTGCACAGTACATCACTTCTGCAAACCCGGATGGCGCAAAGGCATCTGCAAATGATCTGGCTCGTCCGGCTGGTCACGAAAACGACCTGGCTTATATCCAGTCCAAGTGGGTTTATATCATTCCGTCCGATGCTGACGTAGAAACCAGCAACGGTCAGATCGATACAACCGGCGGCTGGTACGACGCTGGTGACCACGGTAAGTACGTAGTAAACGGCGGTGTTTCCATCTGGACTCTGCTGTCTCTGTTCGACCGTGACGTAAACAAGGGCGATACATCCAAGTGGGATGATGGCAACGGCACAATCACAATTCCGGAAAACGGCAACTCCATTCCGGACCTCCTGGACGAAGTTCAGGTTGAAATCGACTTCTTCAAGACCATGCAGGATTCTGCTGACGGCATGGTTTACCACAAGATCCACGACTACAAGTGGACTGCTCTGGCAGTTTCTCCGGCTGATGCAACAGCTCTGACCAATGAAGGCAAGCTGACTCGTATCGTTAAGCCGAAGACCTATGCAGCTACTCTGAACTTTGCTGCTGCTCTGGCTCAGTACTCCAGACTGATCAAGCCCTACGATGCAGCTGAGGCTGAAGAGTGCCTGACACTGGCTAAGAAGGCTTATGATGGTGCAAAGAGCACATACAAGCCGTATGAAAAGGTTCAGGATGAACTGAAGGATCACACCTCTCTGTATGCTCCGCTGGCTCAGAACAAGGGCGGTGGTCCGTACGGTGATACATGCGTAACTGACGAATTCTACTGGGCAGCTTGCGAACTGTACATCACATCCGGCGATGCTGCTTACAAGACTGATATGCTGTCTTACAACGATAAGTCCGGTAAGTGCTTCTATGTACCGACTGCTCTGCACGGCGGCGAAAATAACGGTTCTGCTGGTGCCTTCACATGGGGTACTGTAGGCGGTCTGGGTACTCTGTCCCTGTCTATCAATGCAAACGCAATGCTGGAAGCTGGCCTGCTGACAGCTGATGAAGTAACATCTATCCAGAACAGCGTTAAGGAAGCAGCTGACTACTTCCTGAAGCTCGAGGATGAATCTGACTTCGGTGTACCGTATGTTGGTCACGACTACGAAATCGAAGTTTGGACTCTGGCAAACGGTATGGAAAAGCGTACTCTGACCAACGGTTACGAGTGGGGCTCCAACTCCTTCGTTATGAACAACGCTATGGTTATGGGTCTGGCTTATGATATCGCTGGCGAGAAGCAGTACATCGATGGTGTATCCACAGCTATGGACTACATCATGGGTAGAAACGTTCTGGAACAGTCCTATGTAACCGGTTACGGTGAAAACATGCTGAAGTATCCGCACCACAGATGGTGGTCTTACCAGCTGGATAACACATTCCCGTCTGCTCCGAAGGCTGTTCTGTCCGGTGGTCCGAACTCCCAGATGCAGGACCCGATGATTCAGGGTAAGGGCTACAAGGCTGGCGAAATCGCTCCGATGGTATGCTTCCTGGATAACGTAGAAGCTTGGTCTGTAAACGAATGTACAATCAACTGGAACTCTCCGCTGGTTTGGGTTGCTTCCTTCCTGGAAGACGAAGCTCCGAACGTGGATCCTTCTGGTACAACCGCTTCCACAACCAAGCCGGATGAAACAACATCCACAACAACTGTTACTACAGCTACAAGCGGTTCTGACTCCACAACAGGCACAACCGCAACAACAACCAGCGGCGAAAAGCCCACAGACGGTCTGATTGGTGATACCAACCTGGACGGCGCTATCACTCTGCTGGACGTTGTATACCTGAACAAGTACATTGCTAAGGTTCTGGACTTCAATGATCAGCAGAAGTACAACGCACAGTGCGTTGATGATGGTTCGATCAACGGCGGTGACGTTTCCGCTCTGATGAAGTTCATCGTTCGTCTGATTACAAGCCTGCCGGAAACTGCAGCGTAAGCTTCTGTTTGACGCAGTAGGATGAACTAAATAAAAATGACGGCACGACGTAATGTCGTGCCGTTTTTTTGTGCCCGGATGTGTGCAGTCTGTTAAATCGGGGAAAGCTATTGACAATCGACAGGTTATGCGCTATAATGTAAGTGTAAACCTTATCAAGAGCGGCGGAGGAACTGGTCCGATGAAGCCCGGCAACCGATTGCAGCAACGCAAAAACGGTGCTAAATCCTGCGGTATTTACCGAGAGATGAGGAATTCGCGAACAAGAAATGAAATCGCGCACTCGTCTGACGGGTGCGTTTTTTTATGGATGTATGAAAGGAATGATGAAAATGAGTCGCTATTTGTTTACGTCTGAATCTGTTACGGAGGGCCATCCGGATAAGATTTGTGATCAGATTTCAGATGCGGTGCTGGATGCTATTCTGGAACAGGACCCTATGGCACGTGTTGCCTGCGAAACCACAACTACCACGGGTATGATTCTGTGTATGGGTGAAATTACTACAACGGCACGGGTGGATATTTCCCAGATCGCACGTGATGTAGTGATTGATATCGGCTATGATCGTGCAAAGTACGGCTTTGACGGACATACCTGTTCGGTTCTGACTGCCATTGACAAGCAGTCTCCGGATATTGCAATGGGTGTGAATGATGCAATGGAAAGCCGCGGTACAGAGGATACCGATACCGGTGCCGGCGACCAGGGTATGATGTTTGGCTATGCCTGCAACGAAACCAAGGAACTGATGCCGATGCCCATTGCACTGGCGCATAAGCTTTGCCTGAAGCTTGCGGATGTGCGCAAGCGGAACATTCTGCCGTACCTGAGACCCGACGGCAAGGCGCAGGTTACAGTGGAATATGTGGATAACAAGCCGGTTCGCATTGATGCAGTGGTTGTATCCACCCAGCATGCACCGGATATTCCCGCAGAGCGTATCCGTGAGGATATCATGAATATTGTTTGCAATGCGGTTCTTCCGGCAGATATGATCGATGAAAACACAAAGTTCTATATCAATCCTACCGGTCGGTTCGTGATCGGCGGTCCTCAGGGTGACAGCGGTCTGACAGGACGCAAGATCATTGTAGATACCTACGGCGGCTATGCACGTCACGGCGGCGGCGCATTCAGCGGAAAGGATCCGACAAAGGTAGACCGCAGTGCGGCATATGCAACACGCTATATTGCAAAGAATATTGTAGCAGCAGGACTGGCTGAACGCTGCGAGGTTCAGCTTGCCTATGCGATCGGTGTGGCTAATCCGGTATCTGTACTGGTAGATACCTTCGGTACAGGTACGGTTGCGGATGAAACACTGGCAGAGGCTGTGCAGAAGGTGTTCAAGCTGACGCCGGGAGGCATCATCGAGATGCTGAATCTGCGTAAGCCTCAGTACCGCAGACTTGCTGCATATGGTCATATGGGACGTGAGGACCTGGGTGTAGCCTGGGAACGCTGCGATAAGACAGAGGAACTGATCGCTGCCTGCAAATAACAGAGATCCTCAGAGGGGAAATCCTCCTGGTTTGGACTTTTCGTGCATATACAGTTCGGATTTTTCGTGAAAAACGCCTATACCTTTTTTCGTGAAATTATGGTATAATATATATAAACAACGTGTAGTTTGCAGAGCGAGCATAAAGCCGGTTGTGATGCAGCTGCACGTTTTCTTTTTCGGAAAACAGTGATAGGCGGAGAGGATGGTAAGCATATGTATCAAGTGAATGATGTGATTTTATATCGGGGAACTGGTGTCTGCGAGATTACAGCGCTCACCGAAAAACGCTTCGGCGACCAGACGCAGGAGTGCTATGCGCTTGTGCCTCTGTACTTAAATAATCTGACGATTTTTGTACCGCATAATCTGGAGCATCGTATGAAAGCACTGCGCAGTGAAGAGGAGATCCTGGAGAGTCTGGAGAGCCTGGCTGAACTGGATACCGTGTGGATTCCGGATGTTCATGGACGGCGCAGAAAGTACCGGGAAATCCTGCTGGACGGCAGTCAGGATGAAGTGCTGCAGGTGCTCAAAACGCTGTATCTTTCCAAGCAGCGCAGACAGTTCCGGGGACAGAAGGGCGGTCTTTGTGTCAGTGATGACCATTTGCTGCATGACTGCAAGCGAATTCTGGCAGAGGAACTTGCTGCTTCCAGTGATATCTCCTTTACAGAAGCAGAACACCGTCTGAATGAGGTTGTAGAAGCTGCATTGAAGCCGGTTCTGGCAGAGAAGAAAGCATAATCACAAAAGAAAAACTCCTGTGCAGGTGAAATCGCCGCACAGGAGTTTTTGTGCTTATTCGGTCAGAAGTGTTTCTATGGCGCTGCGCTCCTTCGCCATCTGCTCCCGGATCTCCTCAGCAGGAGAAAAGGTAGAGTCATAGCTGTAAATTGCAGCCCCCAGTCCCATTTCCTGTACCAGGGAAACCTCCTTTGAGGATACAGAAAAATCCTCCAGCCATTCGGTTTTGCCGCTGCCGGCGTAAATGTCTTCCTTCCCCATTTTGTAGGTGCAAATTCCAATGACAAGTTCTACGGTATCCTGTGTGACAAGGTTTTTCCAGAGTGAGACGGTATCCGCAAAGGGCGCATTTTCATTTTTCAGCCCGAAATAGATTTGCGGTACGATATAGTCGCAGTAGCCTTCTTCGCTGCACCAGGTTTCCACATCCGCATATTGCGTTTCATTTCCGCTGAGGGTTCCCTGAGGGCTGATTCCGAACGCTGTATCGGGATTTTCTGCCTTCACAGCACGATACAGCTCCGATACCATAAGATTGCACTGCGCTTTCCGGAAAGCGGAAAGATTTGTCTCCTTGCTTTCTGCAAAGGCTTCGGCATCAAAGTCTATGTCTGTTGTGGGATAGAAGTAATCATCTATGTGGATGCCGTCTACTTCATAATTCCGGACGATCTCCGCAGCCCCCTCTGCAATCAGTTCCCGAACCTCCGGGTAGGCAGGACAGAGCCACCAGCGATCGTTTACAAGCGAAAGATACGTTCCGTTTTTTTCGGCATCATTATACCATTGCTTCAAAGGGAAGCTGTCGTCCATTTCCTGCATCTGCACATCAGACTGACAGCGCAGGGGATTGAGCCAGGCATGCACGGACAGTTCCCTTGCATGCGCTGCCTGTATCATGATTTCCAGGGGATCAAAATCCATGCCGGCAGGTGCATACAGCCCCTGTGAAAAGAACTCTGACATGTAATAGGCATCCCCGAAGGCGCGCACGTGTACATATACGGTATTGATGCCCATGGCAGCAGCATTGTCAAACCGTTCCTCAATTGCTGCGGTGAAGCCCTCTTCCGTCCGGGTCATGAGGATCTCCGGGTAGTCGTTTACAGTAAACCACATTGCATACTGCGGGGAATAATTCAGAGGCTGATAGTATGGTTCCGGCTGGGTTTCCGTTTCGGATATCCCAAGATGCCGGGGCGTTTGTTCGTAATCATAAAGATGCAGTTCCTCTTGTGCAAAGGATGAGGGAGTGTCCGCCTGGGGTGTACATCCGCAGAGGAGACACAGGCAAAGCAAACAGACGGCAGTGCGGAAAATCTGTTTCATGAGATGAACCTCCTTTTTCTACAGAATACGATGGTCCGGCAGGAAGTATGCAGGAGATTCTGTAGAAATGGGACAGGCTACGCAGGCTGTACAAAGGCTTTGCGCAAATCCGGCAAAATATGACGGAATTCTCAAAAGCAGTGAGAATGCTTGCAATTTACAGGGGGAAATGCTATAATATAGGTATGATTTTGACTGTGAATGATAACACACAAGGAGGAATTTTTTATGCTGACAGATATCGAAATTGCACAGCAGGCGAAAATGAAGAAGATTGGCGAAATTGCTGCCGGTCTGTCTATCGAAGAGGATGACATTGAGTATTATGGCCACTACAAGGCGAAGCTTTCTGAGGAACTGTTCTGCAAACTCAAGGACAAGGAAGATGGTAAGCTGATTCTGGTAACCGCAATCAACCCCACTCCCGCAGGTGAGGGAAAGACTACGATCAGTGTAGGTATGGCAGAGGCAATGGGTCAGATCGGCAAGAATGCAGTTCTGGCACTGCGTGAGCCGTCTTTGGGTCCGGTGTTCGGCATTAAGGGCGGTGCAGCAGGCGGCGGCTATGCCCAGGTGGTTCCCATGGAGGATATCAACCTGCACTTTACCGGCGATATGCATGCAATTACTGCGGCAAACAATCTTCTCTGCGCAATGCTGGATAACCACATGCAGCAGGGAAATGACCTGAGAATTGACCAGCGCCGTATTATGATCAAGCGTGTTCTGGATATGAATGACAGAGCACTGCGTAATATCGTGATCGGTCTGGGCGGCAAGGTGGACGGTATACCCCGTTCCGACAGCTTCCAGATCACAGTAGCATCTGAGGTAATGGCGATCCTGTGTCTGTCTGCGGATCTTGCGGATATGAAGGAAAGACTGGGTAAGATCCTGGTGGCATACGATCTGGACGGCAATCCGGTTTATGCAAAGGATCTGGGAGCAAATGGTGCAATGACCGCTCTGCTCAAGGATGCACTGAAGCCCAATCTCGTACAGACGCTGGAAAATACACCGGCATTCATTCACGGCGGACCCTTTGCAAATATCGCACACGGCTGTAACTCCATCCGTGCAACCCGTCTGGCGCTGAAGCTGGGTGACTACTGCATCACCGAAGCCGGATTTGGCTCCGATCTGGGTGCAGAGAAGTTCTTTGATATCAAGTGCCGCTACGGCGGTCTGAATCCGGACTGCGTTGTATTGGTTGCAACGGTCAGAGCACTGAAATATAACGGCGGTGTACCCAAGGCGCAGCTGACGGAGGAAAATATCGAGGCTCTGTCCAAGGGTATCGTAAACCTGCAGGTTCACATTGAGAACATGCAGAAGTACGGCGTACCGGTTGTGGTTGCGATCAATCGTTTTGCAAGCGATACCGATGCGGAACTGGCATTTGTACAGGAATTCTGCGAAAAGCTGGGTGCTGATTTCGCACTGGCTGAGGTGTTTGCAAAGGGCGGTATGGGCGGCAAGGCTCTGGCAGAGCAGGTTTGCAGGACCATTGAAACCAAGAAATCCAATTTCCACGTGCTGTACGACACAAATCTGTCCATTGCAGAGAAGATCGAGACGATTGCAAAGGAGATCTATCGTGCGGATGGCGTGAATATTACTGCGCAGGCTGCCAAGGCGATCGCACAGATTGAAGCACTGGGTCATGGCGAACTGCCCGTATGCATTGCAAAAACACAGTACTCCCTGTCGGATGACCCGTCTCTGCTGGGTAAGCCGGAGGGCTTCAAGATTACCGTTCGTGATGTAACTCTTTCCGCTGGCGCAGGCTTTATTGTCGTGCTGACCGGCAACATCATGACCATGCCGGGTCTGCCCAAGGCACCTTCCGCACTGCGCATTGACTGCGACAATGAAGGCAATATCACCGGCTTATTCTGATCAAGGATGAAATAACATGCAATATGAGTTTATAACCCGCACGCCTGAGGAAACGATTGCGCTTGCAAAGCGCATTGGTGCAAAGCTGCGTGCAGGGGATTGTATCGCTTACTACGGCGATCTGGGCGCAGGGAAGACAACCTTCACACGAGGTCTGGCACAGGGAATGGGGCTGCCTGATGCGGTATCCTCCCCGACCTTTGCGATCGTGAACGAATATCACGGCAAGGGGGCGCTGTCCCTGTATCACTTCGATATGTACCGCATTATGGGATCGGATGAGCTTGAGACGACAGGCTTTTACGATTATCCGATGGAGGAAAGCGTATTTGCTGTTGAGTGGTCAGAAAACATTGAGGATGCATTTCCGGAAAATGTGATCCGGATTCAGATCGACCGCATAGATGATGACGTAAGAAAAATAACCATTGAGGGAGATGAACGCTTTGCGCATTCTGGGAATTGATACCTCCGGAACCGTTGCAGCTGCCGCATTGTATGACAGCGATGCAGACCTGCTTCTGGGACAGCAGCTTGTTTATACCAAGCGAACACACTCGCAGGTGATCCTGCCGCTGGTGGAGAGAGTTCTGGAGGATACAGGACTGACGCTTTCCGATGTGGACCGTTTTGCAGTTGCTGTAGGTCCCGGTTCTTACACGGGGCTTCGGATCGGCATTGCAGCGGTAAAGGCAATGGCGTTTGCGCTCGGAAAATCCTGCTGCGGGATCTCTACACTGAAGGCACTTGCTTTCCAGGCGCATGCTTCGGGAGAAAGTACGATCTGTTCCGTGATGAAGGCGCGTCAGGGGCTTTCCTATGCAGGAATCTATCGCTTTTCCGGTGAGAAATGCGCAGTGCTGATGCAGGAGCAGCTGCTCCGGAATGAGGAACTTCTGGAACAGCTTCAAAAAATTGACAGTACGGTACTGATGACTGGTGACGGCGCAGCAGCATTCTCCGAGGAGCATTCCTCCTTGGATGTATCTCTTGCACCGGCAATGGTGCGCCTGCAAAATGGATGCGGTCTTTGCCGTGCTGCGGTTTCATGTGAGGGTATTGCGCCGGAACAGCTGGAGGCAGAATATTTGCAGCTGGTCAAGGCGGAAAAGGACAGACTGGATAAAATGGCGTAAAACGACTGAAAACGGAGGAATTTATATGAAGGTTTATATCGGCTGCGATCATGCAGGTTATGATATGAAGAAGGAAATCATTTCCATGCTGAAGGAAAAGGGCTATACCGTAGAGGATATGGGCTGTGACGGAGAGCGCATTGACTATCCTGTGATTGCAAAGAAGGTGTGCAGCGCTGTTGTTGCAGAGCAGGGTGCAAAGGGTATTCTGGTGTGCGGTACCGGCATTGGTATGTCCATTGCTGCAAATAAGATCCGTGGAATCCGTGCGGCATTGTGTGCAGATCATTTCTCCACAAAGTACACCAGACTGCACAATGA
>JAFURN010000119.1 GCA_017480865.1 Ruminococcus sp.
AGATATTAACCATACGGTTAACCTTATCATCAGGAGTATCAACATTCAGGATGCTCAGGAGTCTGTCCCATGTAGCCTTCAGTTCAGCAAGACCTGCCTGAACCTTTTCCGGTGTGTTGTACTTTTCGATCATTTCAAGCGCCTTTACCTTGTTGATCGTCTTGCCGTCAGCCTCGAACTTCTGGTCTACAGGCATTTCAACATAACCCAGAATGAATACCAGAGTCTTGGATTCGCCGGGAGCCAGAGTAATTTCCTTATAGTGAGAAGCGATCGGAGACCAGCCGTCTGCGAAGGAATTTGTTGCCTGACCAGCTTCAACTGCCTGAGGATTATGGAAGCCGTTGTACAGACCGATAAAGGAATCTCTGTCTGTATCATAGCCGTCGATCTCGTCGTTTACAGTATAGAATGCGAAGTGATCGCGTCTGTCTCTGTATTCTGTCTTGTGGTAGATCGTAGAGCCGCAAACCTCTACACGACCGGTAGAGAAGTTTCTCTGGAAGTTGGTGCAGTCATCCTGAGCGTCCCACAGACACCATTCAGCAAATGAGAACAGCTTGAAGGTCTTAGTCTCTGTACCCTCGTTTGTGAGAACTACCTGCTGAACTTCACCGGCATAGTTCTGCGGAACGAAGAATGTAGCCTCAGCCTTCAGGTCGTTCTTCTTACCGGTGATAACAGTATAACCCATACCATGACGGCACTCATAGCTGTCCAGTTCTGTCTTGACCGGTGACCATCCGGGATTCCAGATCGTGCCGCCGTCGTTGATGTAGAAATAACGTCCGCCCATATCGATCGGAACGTTGTTGTAACGATAACGTGTGATTCTGCGGAGACGAGCGTCCTTGTAGAAGCTGTAGCCGCCGGCTGTGTTAGAGATCAGTGAGAAAAACTCCTGTGTGCCGAGGTAGTTGATCCACGGATAGGGAGTTCTGGGGTTCTGAATGACGTATTCCTTAGCTACGTCATCAAAGTAACCAAATTTCATAGTTAAGCTCCTTTACAATTGTTATAAATAGTACAAAACCCGGAAAACTCCGGTATTGTTTTCATTATACCATAAAAAAATGAACAAGGCAACTGTTTTTGCAATTTTCCTTACAAAAAATGCAGACAAATTCCTGTTTCAGAATTTGGTGATTTTTCCGGATTGGAAGAAGGGCTGTCCTTCTGGCACAGTATATGCGGCGGTTTTGTGTTTCAGAACACCCTTATTTAAAGGGTAATACAAGTTCGGGGCTGAATGTTACAAGTTTTCGGCATATTTTACAAAAAGATAATAAAAATCAGGATTGCAAACAATGGATGCGGTGTTTTTTTTGCAAAATTGCAAATTGATTGAATTGTTGTTTTGTGGTAAAATGTAAATATGGAAAGCATCGAAGCCGGATTGAGAAAGAATTTAGGAGGCTTTGTATGAACCGAAAGATGAAATGGAGTGCGACTTCCTTGACGGCGTATGCGAATGATGTGATTGATGGTTCGTGCTGTTCGCATGGCTTTCACACTTTTGGAGATCGTATTCTTTCACCGGGTGTAAGCAATCAATACTACTTGATTGAAGCTGATATGTATTCATCAGAAAATTCCACTAAATACGGACTGGCAGTCGGAAAATCTATTTCTGATTGGTGTGATACAGCAACACTTGTGTCAGTCAGACGTATGAGAATTCTGTAAATACAGCTGTATTCCGTTACCATTTGGATTATTTGGGTAATAATATCAACACAGTTTTGGGGCGTACAGATCATTATAAGAGTTTTGCTCAGTATTCGCAGCAGGTTTCGCTTGCAGAAGATGGAAGCTTAACCAGTGACTATGATTGGGTTTCTATTACTTTAAATGATACTATTATGGAAAGCTTATCATATACTGTTCAGGATATTGCTGGAGTTGCGGCACATGAATTTGGGCATGCAATAGGGTTGTCTCATAGAAATACAAATCCTCAAAGCCTTATGTGTCAGACTGGTTATGGCAGAACTGTTTCTGTCCCGCAAGCGATAGAAGTAAGAACTACAAACCATTTGTATCCACTCGCTTGAGTTCTGAAAGGAGTGCGTTTTATGACAAAAAGAAAGCGTATCTGTGTGGTAATTGCATGTATCTTTGCATGCAGCCTGTGGGGATGTGCAGAAAGCAGTCACACTGCTGAGAACAATCCAACCGATCCGGGCAGTGAGAAAATCGGAATGGATTATACGGTAACACCGGCAAGTACCTACCAGATAGAGGGAAAAGATGTAAGAAGCAGCCTGAACAGTCACATGGATTATGCCTATGATCCGTCCTTGTCTACCCAGAGTGAACTCGCATCGCTCATTGCGGAGGGCGAAATTCAGGCGGTATATTATACGCATGTCGGACGTATTGCATGGACACAGCTGGATGTTCGTCTGACCAGCTGTCCTTTGGGTGAATTTGCAGAGGGGGATATCATTTCAGTGTATACGCTGGGCGGATACGTTTCCTTTGCCGACCATTTCAGTGAAAGTGAGATCCGTGATTTCTATCCGGATCTTTCCGAAGAAGAAAAGGAAAACACCTTGCTGCTGGATGAAATTGAGGGAGTACCGCTTCCTGAGGTAGGAGAGTCCTATTTGTTCTTTTTGTCTCCGTCGATGTCCGGCGGACCATTCCCGGAAGGAAGCTATGAGGTTTTAATGAGTTATGCACGTTCTATGTTTGAGATTGACGGCGATGCTTATGTTAACGAAAACATAGGTGAAACCTTCCGAAGCAGTGAACTGGAAACAGCCGTGCTTGCAAGAACAGATGATGCGCCAGCTGTACAATAAAACAGGTTCTATTCTGAATCTTGGGGTAATTCGTATTGATGCGGGCGACCAATGGTCGCCCCTACAAATCGTTCTATATTACGTGAGAATGTAGGGGCGAGCATTGCTCGTCCGCCACATATAAATTACACTTTGCCCCAACACTCGGAACAGAACCATAAAACAAAAAGCGTTCTGCCCTCACACAGGGAGCGGAACGCTTTTTATGTACCAATAAAATTACACCAGAGAATAGAATCTCTGAGAAGCGGTATAAGTCTCACCGGGAGCCAGTTCACAGTAGCCGGTCTGCTCTCTCGGCATATCGAGATTCGGCGCATCGATCATAGCAGTCATCGGCTCCGGACAGAAGTAACCGTTAAAGCCGCGGTCGTTCCACATGATCCAGAAATTATAATCACGGGATACCTCATAGGCAATGCCCTTGTTTTCCTTTACATCGGTCATGATCACACCGTAGAAATCCGTACCTCTGAGCTTCTGGGTCAGTGCGGTATACATATCGTTGGAGATATTTGTCAGAACCGGGCACTTTGTGCCTTCCTTATACTCCATATCGTAGGCATCCAGCGGACGGATCTCGCCGGTGGGCAGGCAGCGTTCGTTGAGAATCCACTTTTCGCCGATGGGCATCTGAATGCGGATGTCCTCCTGCTTGCCGCCATCCACAAACGGACTGTTGATGGTGGTGTGTGTTGCCAGAGACATGGGCATCATGACATCGGAGAGGTTGGTGAACTTCACCTGATAGTCAAGACCGTTCCCGGAAAGCGTAAAGCAGAATTCTGCCTTGAAGCGGATGGGCAGGTACTGATAGAATTCGTCCTTTTCATCAAAGAGATATTCTGTCTTTGCCCATGCCTTGTTTTCGTCAGCGGAAAGCTCTGTCAGACGATGGTTTCTCTTCTGGAGAATGAAGTGCAGATGATTGTGGAAGGGTGCTTTTTCATTGACAGGAAGCTGATAGACAGCATCGGATGTACGCAGTACGCCGTCTGCCATACGGTTCGGCAGATACAGTGTGGGCAGACCCCATACCTCGGTGCTGCCGCTGATGATCTCGGGGGTAACGTCGGAAGTATAACGGAAGAATTCAATGCCGTTTGCATCGTCGTGGAGACGGATGACATTGGAACCGATCTCATAGGCGATCATAGCGGTGTAGCCGCCTGCCTTCAGTTCCGCACAGGGCATGCCCTTCCAGTTGATAACAGATGCTTGATTCATATGGAAACCTACCTTTCGCAGATGTATTTACGGTAGTTTTATTATAGCATATCTTTCCGGCAGAATCAACACTTTTTTGTGTTATCTTTCATTCAGCCTTGTTGAGTCTTACGGTTGCCTTTTCGATCTGATGCTCACGGACACTCTGGATGCGTACATGCAGATCACCCAGCTCCGTCTCCAGATTCTGTACGCCGTCATCCGGGATGAAGCCCAGTTCCCCGAATACGATTCCGCTCAGGGTATCATACTCCTCTGCGTCCAGAGAAACACCGGTCGCTTCCTCCAGCTCCTCCAGTGTAATGTTTCCGGATACACTGAACAGATTCTCTGTCACCCGGCTGATGCTGTATGCCGGCTCCGGATCGGTTGTGAAATCGCCGACCAGCTGCTCGACCAGATCATTGAGCGTTACAATGCCGGTCATGCCGCCGTACTCGTCAATGACGACCGCCATGGAGTGACCGCCCTTTTTCATGTTGCGGAACAGTACGTCAGCCTTGATGGATTCGGGTACGAAATACGCCGGCTTTACTGCATGCTTCATGACGTTCTCACGGCTCTTGTTTTCCAGCCGGAAGTAATCTTTTGCATTCAGAATGCCGATAATGCGGTCCTGTGAATTCTCGCAGACAGGATACAGCGTATGCCGTGTCTGGTGGATCAGCTGCGCCCAGTCCTCCATGGATTCCTCCTGCCAGAGCAGGTCTACATCAGTACGGTGGGTGGCGATTTCCTCCGCTGTCAGATCATCGAATTCAAATACATTCTGAATCAGTTCATTTTCTTCGTGATCAATGATTCCCTTTTTGCTGCCGGCATCTGCCATCATACGGATCTCTTCCTCGCTGACAGAGTCCTCCTCTGCATGGGGGTCAATGCCCATCAGACGCAGCACACCATTGGTCGAAACAGAAAGCAGCCATACGACCGGAGAGAATACTGCGGAAATGCCGCTGAGAAGTCCCGATACACCCAGAGCCGTCTTTTCAGATTTCTTCATAGCAATGCGCTTAGGGACAAGTTCACCGAAAATCAGTGTGAAATAGGACAGGATCAGTGTGATCAGAATGACAGAGATCGTATCCAGCGTGCTCCGGGGGATCGGCACACCAAGCCCGATGAGCCAGTTTACCAGACCGTCTGAGAAGTTGTCCGCAGCGAATGCGCTTCCCAGGAAGCCCGACAGGGTAATAGCAACCTGGATAGTTGCCAGGAATTTTTCCGGCTGGCTGGTAAGCTTCGACAGACGCTTTGCACGCTTGTCGCCCTCTTCGGTGAGTTTTTGCAGCTTGGTTTCGTTCATGGACAGCACTGCCAGTTCCGCACTTGCAAAAACAGCGTTCAGGGCGATCAGCAGCACCTGTACCAGCAGCATAAAAATCGTGGTTTTCAAAGTCATACCTCTTTCTCAAAAAAACAGTATAAGTATATGTAAAAGTTATTTTATTATAGTATAAATCTGTTTCATTGTCAATATCCAAAAATGCCAAAAAGCATCCATTTGAGTTAAGATTCGGTAAAGAGTGCGAAAAAACCCTTAGCTGCATCTTTGCACCATTTCATGGTATAATAGAACTGAGAGCAGAAGGCTCTTCTGAAAACTTGTCTGAAAGGAGAATGAGACAATCATACGAGAGAAAAAGAATGTGCTGCTTTCTATGCTTGTGCAGCTTCTGGAGGGTGCTGTTGTGGGCTTCGGTGCAATTCTGCCCGGAGTCAGCGGAGGGACGCTTTGTGCGGCCTTCGGCATGTACCGTCCTCTGATCGAGGTCTGTGCGAATCCTGGAAAGGGACTGAAAGAACATTGGAGAAAACTGGGCATTTTCCTGCTGGGTGCAGGCATCGGATTTGTAGGGCTTTCCGGACTTGCAGGTGCGCTGCTGGAAAAGAATGCACCGATTCTGACCTGTGTATTCATCGGATTGATCCTGGGGACCTTACCGGCACTCTGGCATGACGCCGGAGAACAGGGCAGAGGAAAACGTGCTTACCTTTTTGCAGGCTGCGGTTTTCTTGCCATGCTTCTGATTCTGTCGCTTCTGAAGCATCAGAGCAGTCTGACGCTTGCGCCGGGCATACCGGGCTATCTGCTGTGCGGTGTTCTCTGGGGGCTGAGCTTTATTGTACCGGGACTGAGCAGTTCATCGCTGCTGCTGCTCTTCGGACTGTATCAGCCCATGCTGGAAGGAATTTCTCAGCTTGCGCTTCATGTCCTTATTCCGATGGGAATCGGAATGGCAGCCTGTATCCTGCTGCTGGCAAAAGGGATACGGACAGCATTTGAAAAGCAATACTGTGCAGTTTCACACTGCGTGATTGGCATTGTGGCTGCAACAATGGTGATGATTTTTCCCGCGGAGGGAATCGGCGCAGAGAATATCCTGCCCTGTATGATAAGCATCATCGGCGGAGCCGCAGCTTCCTACGGCTTCACAAAGGTATGTGACAAACTGAATGACTCCTTGGAAAACAAATGATTGAAAATGAAAGGGAATGAAACATGAGTATTTTTGACGTATTGATTCTGATCGGCGGACTTTGTCTGTTTCTGTTCGGTATGAACATTATGGGTCAGGCTCTGGAACGCCGTGCAGGCGGCAAACTCCAGACCATCCTTGGCAAGCTGACCACAGGTAAAATTGCGGGTCTTCTGACCGGTCTGGGTGTAACCTCTGTCATCCAGAGCTCCTCTGCAACTACGGTTATGGTCGTAGGCTTTGTAAACTCCGGTCTGATGACCCTGAAGCAGGCGATCAATGTGATCATGGGTGCCAACATCGGCACGACTGTAACTGCATGGATTCTCAGTCTGGGCGGCATCAGCAGTGACAACGTATTCGTACAGCTGCTCAAGCCCATGTCCTTTACACCGGTACTGGCTCTTGTTGGTATCATCTTCTACATGTTCTGCAAGAGCGACAAGAAGAAGGATACAGGTATGATCCTGCTGGGCTTTGCGACCCTGATGTTCGGTATGGATTCCATGACCGAATCTGTATCCGGTCTTGCAGATGTTCCGCAGTTCCGGGATATGTTCATCATGTTCCAGAATCCGATCCTGGGCGTTCTGGCAGGTGCGATCCTGACAGCAATTATCCAGTCCAGTTCTGCGTCTGTTGGTATTCTTCAGGCTCTGGCAGTTACCGGTCAGGTTACCTTCGGTGCAGCGATCCCGATCATCATGGGTCAGAACATCGGTACCTGTATCACCGCGATCCTCTCCTCCTTCGGCACCAACAAGAATGCAAAGCGTGCAGCGCTGGTGCATCTGTCCTTTAACGTAATCGGTACCATTATCTGGCTGAGCGTATTCAGTCTGGTGAAATTCATCGCAGCACCGGTACTCTTTGATCAGGCAGCAAATCAGGCTGGCATAGCCGTTGCACACTCCTCCTTCAATATTCTGTGTACCTGTCTGCTGCTTCCCATGTCTGGTTTGCTGGAAAAGCTGGCATATAAGCTGGTTCCGGAAACCAAGCAGCCGGATGAGATCGCAGAACTGGATGAACGTCTGCTTGCGACTCCGGCAGTGGCTCTGGAAAGATGTCATGTGCTTGCTATGGAAATGGCAGAATGTGCGGTACAGTCCCTGAAGGACGGTATCCGCTGCCTGACCGACTACAGTGCTGACCTCGTAAAGGCTGTTAAGGAAAATGAAGAAAAGACTGACCACTATGAAGATGTCATCGGTACATATCTGGTAAAGCTCAGTACCAACCAGATCAGCAAGCGTGACAGTGCAGAGGCTGCAAAGATCCTGAATGTCATTGGTGATTTCGAGCGTATTTCCGACCATGGTCTGAACCTTACCGAATCCGCACAGGAACTGCATGACAAGAACCTGTCTCTGTCCTCTGCGGCACGTAAGGAACTGCGCATTCTGACGGCTGCAGTAGAAGAGATCATGGAACTCGCAGTTAAGGCTTTTGCAGACAGCGATGTACAGGCTGCTGCGGATATTGAGCCGCTGGAGCATATTATCGACCGTCTGAAGGAGATTCTCCGTTCGCACCACATCCTGCGTCTCCAGCAGGGTGAATGCGGCATTGAGACTGGCTTTGTATGGTCTGATCTGCTGATCAATCTGGAGCGTACCTCTGATCACTGCTCCAATGTTGCAGCTTGTGTTATGGAAGCTGCAAGCAAGCATATGAACATGCACGAGGGAATCCGTCTGCTGAAGAGCGAGAGCGATACCTACGGCGAAAAGTGCAGAGCATATGCAGAAAAGTATCTGGACGGCGTAAGAGGCTAAGAAAACCTCAGGATTTCCGATATGCGCTGGGTGCGCAGCCGGCAAGGGCTTTGAATAGGTGATTGAAGTTGGAGAGAGAACGGAAGCCGCATTCCTCGGAAATGGTGAGGATGCTTTTCCGGGAACTCATCAGTTCCACCTTTGCCCGGGCAATACGCTTGCGGATGATATAATCAATGGGTGACATACCGGTGAGGGTCTTGAAACAGCCCGAAAGATAGGGGACACTCATGCAAAAATCCTCTGCCAGCACGGACAGACGAATGTCCTCGCAGTAATGTGCATCCAGAAAAGTAAGAACATCACGGACTTTTTCTGCTGCCTTCCGGCTGACGGGCAGCTGGGGCGGGGAGACATCCTCCGCAGGAAAGTGCCGTACAATCAGTGCAAGAAATTTCAGGACAAGGGCTTTGATCATCAGTTCATAGCCCTTGTCCTCTTTTGTATATTCCGACTCGATTTCCATGAGAACAGCCGCCAGCTGAGGCGCAAATGGCATATCCCCGGAAATCATATTGCAGAAGGTACAGGAGGATTCCAGAAACGGGCGCAGATATTCGCAGTTGTAGAGGCTTGCGGAACCGCTCTGAAGAAAGGACGGATCGAACATCACGACCTGCATGATCAGGTCGTGGTCATCCTTACAGACATGGAAATCATCATTATTGATGATGAAAATATCGCCCTTCTGAAAGGGATACTCCACACCGTTGATAAGATAGGTTCCTGTGCCGTTTTTGATATAGCAGATCTCCATTTCCTCATGCCAGTGAAGTGTGCGGTATTCCTCTTCCACGCCGTAGCTGTCACTGCATTCAAAGGGGAAAAAACGTTCCTCCACAAGAGAGGGTCTGGGTGTATGTTTCATGATGGTTCAGCTCCTTGTTATAGATGCTCTTATTATAGCAGATATCATAAGATACCGCAAGGACATAAAAAGATAGTGGGAGAATTTTTTGCAGGGATATGCTATACTGAGCCTATAACACAAGTATATTTGCGCAAAGGAGGTTTTACTTATGAAAAGAATCAGACGAGCAGCCGCAGTGCTTACCGCAGCCGTTACTCTTTTTGTAATGACAGTGCCCTGCTATGCCGCAGAGCCGGTATTCCCGGAGATGCAGGAGATTTCAGAAGAAACTGCAAGCTTCTATACCCAATGGAAGGAGAAATATCTCAGGCAGGATCCCTATATTACCAGTGATGCGCAGTATTATGTTCACTATAGTGATGAGGAATACAGCGGTTACTCCATTGCTGTAACGGTATCCGAAGCCCACGGCTATGGTATGCTCATCACCGCATGTATGGCGGAGCAGGATTCCGGAGCAAAGGAGATCTTTGACGGCATGTACCGTTATTACAGAGCGCATCTCAGCGGGATCGGACCGAATCTCATGGCGTGGCAGCAGGAGGACAACGGCAGTGCGATCGTAAACTGCTCTGGTGCGGATTCTGCTTCTGACGGTGATATGGACATTGCCTATGCCCTTCTGCTGGCGGACAGCATCTGGGGCAGTGACGGCGCGATCAACTACAAGCAGGCAGCAGTTGCTATGATCAATGATATCATGGAATATGAGGTCAACAAGACGGACTGGATCATTCAGCTGGGAGACTGGGCGATGTGGTCGGAGGAGGGTGATCCTTACTATGCTGCTACAAGAGCCTCGGATTTTCTGGTACAGTACATGCCGGTTTTTGCAGAGGCGACGGGCGATGATCGCTGGATGAATGTTTATGAGAGCACCTATGCTATCATCCATGATTTTGTGGCAGAATATCAGACGGGCATTCTGCCGGATTTCATTGTGAAGGATGATACGGGGAAGTTTGTGCCTGCGGATGCATATTTTCTGGAAAGCGAGCATGACGGGCACTACTACTATAACAGCTGCCGTACGCCGTGGAGAATCAGCATGGATTATCTCATCAACGGCAATGAAGATGCGCTTACATTTGCAGAGACGATTACTGATTTTATGATAAAGGATGCAGGCGGTGATCCATGGGAGATCATGGCAGGCTATACGCCGGAGGGTGAATCCTTTGAGACATACAATGACCTGTGTTTTACAGCGCCTTTTCTTGTGGCGGCGGCTTGTACGGACGAGAGCGGGTGGCATGATGCGGTGCGTGATGTAGTGCTGAACTACGGGGAGGATGTGTACTATGGAGACACCATCAAGATGCTTTGTCTGATAGCGGATGATGGCGCATGGCTGGTGCCGGAATCGGGCGGTGCGATGGATCTTATCGGAGATATCAATCTGGATGGCAGGGTATCGGTTCTGGACGCAGTATTGATGCAGAAGCATCTGGTATGTCAGACGGTATTCAACGCCGGGCAGATGATTTGTGCGGATGTTCATGCAGACGGCAGGGTGAACATATATGATCTGTCTGCATTGAAGGGGATGCTTGTCTGATCGTACGCACAGGTATAAAAGTTTTCGGTCAAGCCTTTCTCAAAAGGCTTGCAGGGTCCAGGGACGGCGTCCCTGGTCGCTCTCCGCAGAGAGCGAAACTCCTGGCTTTTCAATTAAGTGCTTTTTCGTCGAACAAACAAACCAAATTCCGCATTCAAAAAATACTTTCCCATACGGTCAAGCCAATCCAAGAAAGCCTTATTGCGGTACGCAGAAAAGATCATATGCGGAATTTGAGACGCAGCAAAAGAGGGAGCAAAGCGACCAATTTTTGCGGACGACACGAGTAAAGTGAATCTAAGAATCAGGATATTATACAGACATTCAGACTCTGGCTGTAACCCTTAAACTGATTATCCTTGTGGAACAAGGCTCGTACCGTCCGCAGGATTCTTGCACTTCGTGCTTCTCTCCTGCTATGTTTCAAATTCCGCATATTTTCTTTGCTTTGTAC
>JAFURN010000120.1 GCA_017480865.1 Ruminococcus sp.
TCAGCCCTGTAATATAGTCTATGCCCATAAACACGATCAGGGTAATGATTGATGCGTCCCATCCTCCGAAGAATCCGGCAATCACACTGCCCAGCGCTCCCAGAGCGGTACAAATGGTTTCTTTCATCACACTGTACCTCCCAGCGCCTCGATCGCTGCCTTCAGCGCATTGATCTGCGTCTGCAGATCATCTGCATAAGGCGCATAGGTATCGTCCGTCACATCCGCATAGCGCAGCATGGGGTAGAATGTGGCGTTCACCGTCTGTCCGCTGTATACCACGATGCGGTACACTGTATTCGCATAATACTGCGCTGTAAACGTCACGCCGCTTCCGGTATCACTGCCGGCTCCTGCCCACGATGTGGTATTCAGTCCGTACAGACGGTATGTGCTTTCCGATCCTCCGGACGGGCATCCGGTCAGTGTGTACTGCTCGCCCAGCGTCAGATCCAATGTGCCCAGATCAAGCGTTGCATCGGCTGTCGCTGTGCCGGATACCTTGATGGATCTATCATCGTTCACGGTAAAGGTGATACCGTTTTTCGTGGTCGTGGATGCTGTTACGTTCAGGAGATTCTTTCTGCGCATGCCGATTGCATCCTGCATGTCACGCAGGCTCGCAGTTCCCCCGTCTCTGGCAGGAACCGTCATATCCATAGCAGTCCACAGCACACCATCCCAGGTCAGCGTCATGGCATTGGAGGCGTTGTGTACTCCGCTGCCGCTGTCATTTGCTGTACCATTGCCGAAAATCAACGCCTTTGTCGAATCGGATTTATTGTACTTGCCGAATACGACCTGACACGTTGCATCCGCATGCAGATGAGATCCGGCAGCAAATGCAAGCGGTGCTGTGGCATAGATCACTTCTCCGTGTGCAAATGCGCCGTTCCCTTCTGCCCATACCGTGTAGCCCGAAGCAAATGAAAAGTCGCCGTGTGCGTGTGTGCTGAAGCCTCTTGCCGTCGACCAGGAACCAGGCGCGCTGTTATGTTCATAGTCGTTGAAAATCTCACCCCGGATATCACCTATATCCGATCTCACGAAACGTCCGACCATCTCCTCTGTCAGTGTCGTTGTCAGATTGCTCAGAGAGGTTTCCAGTGTGTTCTGCCGGACACAGGCTCCCAGCTCCGCTGCAAGGCGCTGGGAAAGGCTTGCATATGTGTAGTCGGAGAATACTCCCGTCCGGGCATCGATGACTTCCTGGATGGTGCCGGTGCTTACATCAACATTCTCTGCGATCTCCGTGACATCCTCGAGAATCGCATTCATCAGAGCCAGTTTTTCATCCAGCACATCCGGGACAGGCAGACCGCTGCCCATTACCGCCTCCTTCACAAAAATCGGAGGCATTTTGTACTTGATGATATTGGTATCCTCCTTGGAACCGATCAGTTCCGGACAGAGCATTCCAGCAACTGCTGTCGTTTCCGCCGGAATCATCCACAAAAGAGAAACCTGCGTATCCTGTACTGTCTTTTGCAGAAGCGTTTCCATCATGCTGCCATCGCTGGCGACGGTACGCATCACAAAGGTGCAGCCGGATACATCCACCTCGTTGTTGACGGCATCCACTACGATCCGGATGCAGTCAACAAATTTTTCTCCTTGTGTCAGGAGATGCCGGATGGATGCTGTGTCGATGAATTTCCCCCTCGCTGTCAGTTGTATCATACTACCACTCCTTTATTTTTGTAAGAGCAAAAAAGCCCTTCATAATTAGGGGCGTGGCGCAAAAACTTGACACAAAAGCGTCATGTTTCACAGAAAATTTACAAATTAAATTTACGCGCATTTATTTTCGTTATCTCGTGCAAAAGCCTTGACTTTTCACATGCAAAAATGGTATACTATGTTTAACAGTTCTCGTGATGCCGGCATTCTGCATATACAGCATTGCAGGCAGATGCAACGGTCACAATACCACGAATATGAACGGATCACGATAACACTCTGACCCAGACAACTGCACATAAACACACTGCCAACACATAAATGATGAAACTGCAAAAAGGAGAGAGAAAAATGATTGATTTCAATAATAAGTCGATTATCAAAATGCAGATGGTGGATAACAACACCTTCCATCCTATGATCGCTCCGATCCTTCTGGGGAACGAACAGATCATCGGCTCCTACCGGAGTATGAGAGACGGTGTCGTATTCACCAATTTCCGTATTATCGCCATCAATGTACAGGGCGTGACCGGTAAGAAGAAGGATTTCACATCCATTCCCTACAGCAAGATTCAGGTATTCTCTGTAGAAACGTCCGGAACATTTGATCTGGATTCTGAATTGCAGATCTGGATCAGCGGTGTGGGCAGAGTCAGCTTTGAATTCACAGGCAATGCGGATGTGACAGGGATCTGCCGTATGATCAGTGCCTTTGTATTTCAGAAGTAAAACAAGATTGAAAAAACGAGTTCCCGCAAGCTTAAATGCCGCAGGAACTCGTTTTCCTTGTAGAATGATTCAATTGACAATCGCCTTTCACAAACATACAAAATGGGACTGCTGCAAATTTCAGCTTGCAGCAGTCCCTTGTTTTTCACTTCTATTTACTTACTGAGCAGCAGTCTTCTTATTCTTTCTGAGTTTCTTACAAATGGGAAAACAGAACAGAATGCTGATGGCCAGATATATGGTCAGGAAAATCAGTTCGATGATGATGATCTCACGCATGGATTCATTGATTACAGATTTAATGAACTGAACCAGAGAGGAATTCGCAGGTGCCGCGATGGAGAATGCATTGGTAAACTTCTCATTCTCAAAGTAATCATCCGCAGTAAGCTTTACATCCTCTACCAGAGCAGCAACCTTCTCCTGAAGTGCTGCTACACGCTCCTGCGTATAAGCGATCTCAGACTCAGAGGCTTTATTCTTCGTCTGGGTGATAGACTTCAGACGTTCCTTATAGGTCGTCAGCTGGCGGTCATAATAGGATGTACTTTCCTGAAGCTGAAGCTTCTGGTTGATCAGATCGTCATATGTCTGCGTTGCCTCTGTAACAGAGGTAGAATCACTTTCCGCACCGTCATAAATCAGGATCGCATCCTTCTGATAAGTGTCAATGGAACTCTGTACAGATTCCAGCCGCTCTGTCAGATTCTTCTTCGTACGAGTCAGATTATCAACCCGATAGTTATAATAGCTGACCATGACTTCCTTGTCACTGATAATGCCATTGTTCAGGATATAGGATGTCAATGTGTCAATATCAACCGAACGAATCAGCTGAATGGCATCTGAAAGGTCGGAGAAGCTGTAGCCGGTTGCAGCAGAACGGAACTGAGAAGGATCATTTGCTGCCAGCGTATCTACATAACGTTCCAGAGAACTGAGCGTAGAACTGTACATATCCAGTGCAATGAGATAATCATAATCATCAAAGCTGACACTCAGAACCGATTCACCAATGGATTCGCTGTAGCCATAGGTTTCAAAGAAGTAATTCTGGTAATTTGCAAGAATCTGATTCAGCAGATCTGCTGCTTCATCACCCTCCAGACCAGTCACACCATAATTAAAGGATACGCGATACTGGGTAGGATGATAAGTGTCATCGTGCATAGCCTCTACCCATGCACCGGATGCAGCTGTACTTGCGGAACTGTACAGACTTTTATATGCTGTGATCTTGTCAATTGCAGTGTTTGCAACAATACCGTCAATGAAAATACTGTTCTGAACCGTTTCCATCAGATCTTCAGAATGTCCCAGAGTTACAAGCGCATCCTTCACGCACTGGTCGTTTTTGATGGAGCTTGTCTCAAATTCGCAGCCGTTCGGATCCAGGCCTGCTTCAATTCCTTTATAATTAAAGCAGATCGTAACCTCCAGCGCCTGTACTTCTGTTGAAAAGATGATGTTCTTGCCTACCACAATTCCGGCAGCCAGAACCGCTAAAATCAGCCACGGCAGGAAATATTTTTTCAGATTGCGCAGAATGACAGGCAGTCTGAATCCCGTCTCAGCGGCTGTGACGGTACTGCCGGCATTCTGAACTGCATGATTTTTCTTTTTCATATCCATACTCCTAATCTTGATCTATCAGAAAATTGCTGTGAATACAATACAACTAAGAGAAAGTATATCACATTTCTTTGCGTTTGTAAAGGGGAATACCTTGAATTTCCTTGAGAAATCCCCGGAAATAAAACGGAAAACGTTGTCGAGAATGCCTAAATCCAAAAAATATCATTGACTTTGTAAAATCGTTGTGCTATACTCAATTATGAGCATTCATGCTTTGAATTATCTGATTTTTGATAGATTGGGAGAATAACACTATGCTGAATCATATGGATGAAAACGAACTGAATCAGAATCAATTGAATATTACGCTGAAACATGAGGAACAGGAAGCGGAGGGAATCTCCATTCCGGTAACCGGAATTTTCCGGTGCCTGAAGCGTTTTGCGATCGGCTGGATCGTAGTTGCGATCCTGACAGCGCTTCTGGTTGCAGCCGGTACTGCTACCTTTTCTCAGCAGCTGTCATCTGCTCCGGTTTCTCTGATCGAATTCAACTACAGCGGTGCCGAGAAGGGTCTGACGCCGGACGGCAAGAAGCTGGATGTCAATTCCATTAAGAACCCTACGGTTGTAGAGATGGCACTGACTAAGATGGGATATCCGCTGGAATATGTAGAATCTGTAAGAAGTGCGATCACCATTGATGGTATTGTACCGGAAGCAGCAGTAGATGAGATCTCTGTTTATAAGGCTTCCTATGAAAAGTCCGGCGGTCTTCCCGCAGCACAGGCAATGCTGGAGGTTGAATATTTCCCGACTCAGTATCGTGTGACCTTCAATTTTGCCAATACGCCTTTCGGTGACGATGAGGCTGCAAAGGTGATCAATACAGTTCTGGAATGCTACAGAATCTATTTCTTTGAAACCTATGGCAGCAACAACGCGATCGGTAATGCATCCCTGGCACTGGATTACAATGATTATGACTACCTGGTGGCTGTGGATACATACAGCGAGACGCTGAGAACACTTCAGAACAAGCTGACTTCTATGAGCCATGCGGACAAATCACAGTTCCGTTCCACACAGACAGGCTTTAGTTTCGATGACCTGAAGGATTCTGTAGAAACTGCACTGGCTTATGACGCAGATACATTGACAGCTTATATTCTTTCCAACAGCGTTGTACGTGACAAGGAGGGAATGATCAGCTATTATGAATACCGGATCGAAGAACTGGAACGCACTAAGACAAGTGCTGTCAGCCAGCTGAATACCATCGAAGAATCCATTGAAAAATACGAGAAGAATGCGGTGGTGATGTTTGGCGGTTCGGAAGAGGATGCAGCTTCCTACACAAAGGCATCCAGCAAGTATGACCAGCTGTTTATACAGAAGAACGAGGCACAGGAACAGGTTTCCCGCTATTCACAGATGATTGCTGAATGCGAAGCGCATCTGGAATCCGTCAAGAAGCTGGGCAGCAGAACCACAGATGCAGATAAGGTTGCTTATGTTGAAGAGCGTCTTGTTCAGCTGGGCGAAAAGGTAGACCAGCTGGTTGAGGATGTCAATGCCACTGTAATGGAATACAATGAATCTGTAGAATTCGCCAATGCTTACACCGTTCTGGTTCCGGCAAGTGTGCTTTCTACAAGCTATGTTTCCATGCTGCTTCAGAACATCATGAAGCCCTTGCTTCTGGTTGAGGCGATCGTATTGCTGGGCTATATCGGAATTTCCGTGGTAAAGGCATTTGTAATTGCATACGGTCAGAAGAAGGAAGAAACAGAAGCGTCTGCAAAAGCATAAGGCAAAGCTTATATAAACAATAAAGGGTTGCTGCGAACATGCAGCAGCCCTTTTTCTTCCCCTCTTGAAAAAGAATGAGAAATCACGTATAATAGAGATATCAAATCTGACACCGAAAGGAAGAAGCTTCCATGAAAACAGCATATCTGAAATTTGACGGCAGCAAAATCATCAGCCGCATCAACAAGGAGATCTACGGACATTTTTCCGAACATCTGGGAAGATGCATCTATGACGGCATATATGTGGGAAAGGATTCCCCGATTCCCAATGTAAACGGTGTCCGGAAGGATGTCATTGAAGCGCTTCGGGAAATTGGTACGCCTGTACTGCGCTGGCCCGGAGGCTGCTTTGCAGATGAATATCACTGGAAGGACGGCGTAGGCAAGGAACGCAAGCCCATCCTCAATACCAACTGGGGCGGCGTTGTGGAAGACAACA
>JAFURN010000121.1 GCA_017480865.1 Ruminococcus sp.
CAAGGTTTTCTTAGATTGGCTTGACCGTATGGGAAAGTTTTTTTTGAATGCGGAATTTGGTTTTTCACTTTTGAAAAAGCACGTAATTTAGAAGCCAGGAGTTTCGCCGTCTGCGGACGGCAACCAGGGCTGCCCGCCCTGGACCCGGCAAGCTGGAGCCAGCTTGACCGCCTTTCTGCCTTCGGCAGTTCACCCGATAAACTACAATTCATATCTCTAACCTTTCAAACAGAATCCACATTTTTTGCGGGGCTGGCGGATATGTTGACTTGCTGCGGGAAATGTGGTATAATGCTTGGCAGTGTAAATTGGAATTTAGAGGTGTTGATATGAAGAAGCTGTTTACAATAACTATTGTACTTTTAATTTCTATACTTACTGGATGCGATTCAAATAATAAAACAATTGAAGATGGATGCTACAAAGATAATATGGGTTCCGGACTTATCATCTCACATAATGAGGACAACCAATATTTAATAGATTTTGGTGTATATAAAGTAACTCGTTTTGAAACTGCTGTTGGCGAATATGATACTGCAACAGGTATTTTACATTTCACTGCAAACAATTATGATGGTAAATCGGTTTCAGCTAATATAATAAATAAAGACGAACATTTACTTGTTACTATTACCGATTGGGAATTTGAAGATTTCTTACCAAATGGAACTGAACTTGACTTTTATAAGCAATAAAGAAGCGAGTTATAAAATTCCAATTTATGTGTCGCACATTTTATCATACTTCAGGAGAATCAAATCATGGCAAAAGAAAACCCCACAAAAACCAACGCAATGCGCATCCTCGACCGTGCAAAGGTCAGCTACATACACCGCAGCTGGGAGGAGGCTACCGCCGAGCATACCGGCGTGGAACTTGCCGCTGCTCTCGGACAAAATCCGGCGCAGGTATTCAAGACCCTCGTCACCCAGGCAAAGTCCGGCTCTCACTATGTATTCCTCATCCCCGTTGCAGAAACCCTCGACCTCAAAAAAGCTGCCGCTGCGGTTCACGAAAAAGCACTCACCATGCTGAAAGCCAAAGATCTGCTTCCTCTGACCGGTTATGTACACGGCGGCTGCTCCCCTGTGGGAATGAAAAAGCTGTTCGTGACAACCATCCATAAGTCCGCTGAGGACTTTGAAAAAATCCTCTTCAGTGCAGGAAAGATCGGACATCAGCTGGAGGTATCCCTCACAGAACTCAAGGACGTTGTACCATATACTTTTGCTGATGTTGTAGTCTGAGCGTTCAGAAGACGTGCTGTTCCCAGATAGATCAGTACAGCAGAAAGAATATACAGAACCGTCCAGAACATGGACTGTGCCGGGTGAATGCCCATGCAGCGGAGTACCGTAAAGGGAAGCAAAAAAGCTGCCCCTGCTGAGAAAACCGGCGGAAGAAACAGTTTCTTCCAGTGAGATGACAGATCTGCAATGCGGAACACCTTCCACAAGCGTATGCAGTTCCCGCAGATGTTGCTTGCATAGTAGGAAACCACAATTCCATAAAATCCAAACAGCGGAATCAGAATTAAAACTGCCGAAATACGCACCGCATATTCCCCCAGATAATTGAGAGAGGAGAATCGCTGGTGACCCGTACCCTTGATCAGGGCTTCCAGCACGATCTCCAGATAAATAAAGGGGACTACAGGCGCAAGAAGACCAATCATCCTTCCTGCAAGCGCATCCGCATGAAGCAACGACGCAATGGCATCCCCGAATACCAATAGCACGGCTGCTGCAAAAACAGAATACAGCAGCGTCTGACCGAGCGCACGCTTTGCAAGATATTGCAGGCGTGTTTTTTTGCCGCCTGCTGCCGCACGTGCCGCCTCAGGAATGAGAATTCCTGACAAGACACATAAAATCGTAGACGGAAAGAACAGCACCGGTATCACAACTGCCTCAAATACGCCGAATTGTGCAAGTGCAGCCTCCGCAGAACTGCCCGACTGCCGAAGCGTTACAGGAATCAGCGCATCATTTGTTGTGCTCAGTGCCGAGGTGAGACATCCGCCCAGAATCACCGGAACAGCAAACCGCAGATATCGCGCGAAGCTGACCGATGCCTTCCCCCTGGAACGGATGCGATGGATACAGAAATCTCTGAGCAGAAGAATCAGACTCACCAGCGATGCTGCTGCCATGCTGACGGCAAGCACGATACAGAGACTGCGTACATCCGGCGTATCCGTCCGCAGAAGATATAAAGAAAGAACCCCCATGCGTACCAGAAATTCTGTTACATCACAGGCTGCGGCAACGTTCACACGGCAGACCGCATTGCACCAGCCCTTCATACAAGCTGCGATTCCGCCCAGAGGAAGTACCATTGCCAGTATCCGCACGGGGTCTGTCATGTCCGGGCTATGAAAAAAATGCTCGGCTATGTACGGCGCAGCAATCATAATACCGCCGCAGCCCGGCAGCCCCAGAATCAGACTGAAGCAGACCGCATAGCGGAGGATCCGCTCGGGGTTTCCACCCCGTTTGCCCAGTTCCTCTGAAACAAAACGGCTGGCACAAAGATAACCGCTGCCTCCTGCTGCTGTGGATGCAAACTGAAAAAATGCCCCCACCAGTGCGATCATGCCCATAGCCGTATTGCCAGCCTGTCTGGAAAGCCAGAGATTCAGGCTCAGACTCAGACATTCCAGAACAAACTGAATTACGGTAAGCCGGACCGTGTCCTTCCGGATACTTCTTCCCTGCATAAACCTTTCCTCCTTGTTTTTCTCGTTTTATTGTATGCAAAAAATTGGAAAAATAGAAAAATAGCACTTGACAAGCCCTCTTTGATGTGTTATAATAAATAATTGTGAGAGCCTTACGCTCTGATACCATCAGAAATTACAGGACTACTGTCGGCGTCATGATCCGATGGGCTGCTGTTAATTGATAAGAACAACAGTATGAAAGAGGTGAAAATCATGAGAGAGGGTATCCATCCGGTATTTGAAAAGACCACCATCACCTGCCACTGCGGCAACGTAATGGAAACAATGTCCACCAAGAAGGACATCAAGGTTGAAATCTGTTCCAAGTGCCATCCGTTCTTCACCGGCAAGCAGAAGCTTGTTGATACAGGCGGACGTGTTGACCGTTTCAAGAAGCGTTTCAATCTGGGCAAGTAAGACAAAAAAAGGACGGTATTCGGTTACCGTCCTTTTTGCTATCTGCAAAAGGAGTGCAATCTATGGAATACCGTACAATCGCAGAAGCGGTTACCGCAACGCTCATTGAGAAAAAATCCGAGTTCATTGCACATTTATTTCCCGTACATACCGGCGAGGAGGCAATCAGCTGCATCGAAACGGTCAAGAAAAATCACCGCAAAGCACGGCACAATGTCTATGCATATATCGTGCGTGACCAGAACACCTCACGCTATTCTGATGACGGCGAGCCGCAGGGTACGGCAGGTATGCCGGTGCTGGATGCGCTGCTGAAAAATCAGCTGACGGATGTCTGCTGTGTGGTAACACGCTATTTCGGCGGCATTCTGCTGGGCGGCGGCGGTCTTGTACGCGCCTATTCCGGCAGTACATCCATGGCGGTCCAGGCGGCAAAAATCATGGTCATGCGGGAATGCTGCCCGGTAACCCTTTCCATGGACTATTCCATGTATGGAAAGGTCAGCTATGTACTGCCGCAGTACCATGTGCTTCAGCAGGATTCCGATTTCGGAAACGATGTTACGCTTTCTCTTCTGGTACAGGATACTGTAACAGAAAAACTTCGTGCTGACCTTATAGAACTGACAAACGGTCAGATCCAGATCCGGATCGGTGAGCGGCAGTTTGCTGATTTTTCTTCTGTCGAAAAAAATTTGTGATTTTTTCTGTTTCGGGAAGGATTTTTTTCTTTTCCTGCGTATATCCTTATATAGAGCAAATACACTGTCGCAAAAGGAGGGTTTTCTATGCAGATCCGCAAGCAACAGGAACTGCTGGAAGCACAGCTTCTGGGAGAATATGCCTGTTCCAGTCAGAATGAAGCGATGATTCAACGTCAGCGTCAGGAGGAACCATGCCCCTATCGAACCGCATTTCAGCGTGACCGTGACCGCATTCTGCACAGCAATGCGTTCCGCAGGCTGAAACGGAAAACTCAGGTTTTCCTTTCCCCCACCGGCGACCATTACCGCACCCGTCTGACGCATACATTAGAGGTATCCCAGATTGCCCGTACCATTTCCCGTGCGCTGCATCTGAATGAAGATCTGACAGAAGCCATTGCACTGGGACATGACCTGGGACATTCTCCCTTCGGACACAGCGGTGAAAGTGTCCTGAATGAGGTTTGCCCCCACGGATACCGTCATTATGAGCAAAGCGTCCGTGTAGCCGACTACATCGAAAAGGACGGCAAGGGACTGAATCTCACCGAGGCGGTCCGCAACGGCATTCTTTGCCATACCAACAGGACCGCTGCAACCCGTGAGGGAAATGTAGTGCGTCTTGCTGACCGGATCGCTTACATCAACCATGACATTGAAGATGCCATCCGTGCCAATATTCTCCGACAGGAGGATCTGCCGAAGGAATCCACGGACGTTCTGGGTATGACCAAATCCCAGAGAATCACAACACTGGTGGCTTCTGTTATTGAAAATGGCGCAGAAAGCATCGGCATGGATGAAAATATTGAAAAAGCGCAGAACACCTTGCATGAGTTCATGTTCCAGCACGTATACTATAACCCTGTAGCAAAGCAGGAGGAGAAAAAGGCACAGAACCTTCTGCGCAGACTCTATCAGTATTATATCGAGCATGCGGAGCAGCTTCCGCAGAATTATCTGGATATTGCGCATCGGTTCGATGAACATCGTGCCGTGTGTGACTATATCTCCGGCATGAGCGACGGCTATGCCATTGATCTCTACAATGAATTATTCGTACCAAAAGAGTGGAAGTAGGTGAAGCGACCATCTATGCTGTCTGATGTTTTTATGGAACAGCTGCGTATGGCGTGTCCCATTGAAACCGTTATGGGGAGTTATGTGCCCCTGATCCGGCGGGGACGTACCCTTGTCTGCAATTGTCCCTTTCACTCTGAAAAAACGCCTTCCTGTACTGTCTACCCGGACCAGCAGAGCTTTTACTGCTATGGCTGCGGTGCAGGCGGCGATGTCATTACCTTTATGCGCCGTATGGAAAACCTGACCTTCATGGAAGCGGTGGAAACCCTTGCCAAACGAGGCGGTCTGACCATTCCCGAAAACAAGGAGGAGCAGAAACGTTCTCAGACGAGAGCGCGTACCCTCGAAATCAACCGGGAAACGGCGAACTTTTACTACCGGAATCTCTCCGGCAGCAATAAAACAGGGCTTGCCTATTTTGTACAGCGCAGGCTCGCTCCGGCAACGATTAAAAAATATGGTCTGGGCTTTGCGCCGGACCAATGGGATGCCCTGGCAAAGCATCTGGTGAAAAAAGGCTTTTCCGAGGAGGAACTGATCACCGCCGGCGTTTGTCACCGCTCTAAAAAAGGCGGCATCTATGATGTGTTCCGCAACCGTGTCATATTCCCCATTGTAGATGTGCGCGGAAATGTCATCGGATTCGGCGGGCGCGTGATGGATGACAGCACCCCGAAGTATCTCAATACATCCCAGACACCGGTCTTTGACAAGGGACGGAATCTCTTCTCCCTGAATTTTGCCAAGGATGCCAGCAGCCGGATCATGATTCTGGCTGAAGGGTATATGGATGTTATCGCCATTCATCAGGCGGGCTTTCCCAACGTAGTGGCGACCTTGGGTACGGCGATCACCCCGGACCAGGCACGAAAAATTTCCCAGTATGCCTCTGAGGTGATTATTGCCTATGACAGCGACGGTGCCGGACAAAAGGCGACACAGAAAGCCATTGCACATTTCAATGAAGTCGGGCTGAATACACGTATTCTGCATATCACAGATGCAAAGGACCCGGATGAGTATATCAAAAAATTCGGCGCTGACCGGTTCCGGCTCCTGCTGGAGCAGTCCGGTGATGCCATTGCCTTTCAGATGGAACAGTGCAAATCCGGGCTTGAACTCTCCAAGGAAAGCGACAAGGGCAAATGGCTCAACCGCCTGGTGGAGGTTCTGGCGAATGTCCCGAACCGCCTTACCCGGGATGTGTATATTTCCAAAGCGGCAGCAGAGACGGACATTTCTCCGGATACTCTGCGCAGTCAGATCGACCTGTACAGCCGAAAGGAAAGAAGAAAACAAAAGAAAAACAACTGGGACCAGCTGAAGCAGCAGACTGCACCTCTTGCGCAGCGTACGCCGGAAGGCGAAAGCCAGCAGCATCTGGAGCGTGCAGAAGAAACACTGCTGGGATACCTGCTCCTTCGTCCCGAGGCGATCGCTGATACCGCCTCACAGCTGACACAGGTCCAGAATACAACTGCCTTCTTTCAGAAGGTATTCACTGAGATGTGCCGGATGGAGCAGCAGCACAGACCTTGTACGCTGTCAGCACTGGGAGAAACCCTTTCTACAGAAGAAATGGGACGGCTCTCCCGGATCCTTGCACGGCAGCATACAGTCCCACCCAACGAGGAAACTGCCAAAGACTGCATCCGTGCAATCTGCAATCAGGTTTCTCTTTCCATAAACAGCAACGATGATCTGCTCCGGCTCGTTGCACAGAAGAAAAACCGCTCAATTTCATAATGGTCAACAAATCCGCATATGACTGCGGTGAAAGGAATATGAAATGGAAACAACAAAAACAACAATTGACAAGCTCCTGGAACAGGGCAAGGCATCCGGCAAGCTGACTACAAAGGAAATCAGCGACGCTCTGGACGAAATGGATTTTGATGCCGATCAGATCAACGCCTTCTATGATGCCTGCGAGCATATGAACATCGCTGTGATCGATGACGCTCCGGCAGACGATACCATCGACATGATGGAGAATCTGGAGGCATCCCTCTCCACCGAGGGTATTGCCATCGATGATCCGGTTAAGATCTACCTCAAGGAAATCGGTCGTGTCCCGCTGCTGTCTCCGGATGAAGAAACAGAACTGGCACAGCGCATGGCAGACGGCGATTCCTCTGCAAAGAAGCGCCTGTCAGAAGCAAACCTTCGTCTGGTTGTCAGCATCGCCAAAAAGTATGTAGGCAGAGGCATGCAGTTCCTGGATCTGATTCAGGAGGGCAATCTCGGTCTTCTGAAGGCGGTGGAAAAGTTTGACTACACCAAAGGCTTCAAGTTCTCCACCTATGCAACCTGGTGGATCCGTCAGGCGATCACACGCGCCATTGCAGACCAGGCAAGAACCATCCGTATTCCGGTGCACATGGTAGAAACAATCACCAAGGTAAAGAAGGTTTCCAGCCAGCTGCTTCATGAAACCGGTCACGACCCGTCTCCGGAGGAAATCGCTGAAAAGCTGGAAATGCCGGCAGAAAGAGTCCGTGAGATCATGCGGATCGCACAGGATCCGGTTTCACTGGAAACACCCATCGGTGAAGAAGAGGACAGCCACCTGGGCGACTTTATCCCGGATGACGACGCTCCGGAGCCGGCAGATGCTGCATCCCTTATGATGCTCAAAGAAACCCTCAATGAGGTACTCAACTCCCTGACCGAACGGGAAGCAAAGGTACTCCGTCTGCGTTTTGGTCTGGAGGACGGACGTTCCCGCACACTGGAAGAGGTGGGCAAGGAATTCGAGGTCACCAGAGAAAGAATCCGTCAGATCGAAGCCAAGGCACTGCGTAAGCTTCGTCACCCCAGCCGCAGCAAGAAGGTCAAGGACTTCCTCGACTAAGACAGGCTCTGCTCCTCTTTGTAGCGGCCTGATACATAGGGCTTTCGGGACTCCTTCAGAAGAAGCTCCTTCTGTATCCCGATTTCTCCCTCCAGTACATAAGAGACTGTCAGCACCATGGCAGTCTCTTTTTCTGTATATTTTGTATTCAGCTGAATGATTTTACAGTCCGAGAGGAAATTTTCCTCATACCGCTTCTGCTGCTCCTGGAGGTCAGTACGCATCTCCTCCTGGGTAAGCATGCGTTCCGTAACTGCATATTCCATAAAGAGATCACGTTCCAGACGTATGGGCAGATCTGCTCCGAACAGCGTCAGGGGCGTGATTTCCGTTTTCAGATTGTAGTCTGTGTAGGAAGGCACCTCATGGGAAAGGGGAATCTTCAAAGAGAACAGATCCAGCCGCCGCTGCTCTGTTACATTGCCGGTCCGGGTACGCTCCTGCTGCCGGGCCGCACAGAAAAAAGTCTGCTCCTCCTCATAAACACCAGTGATCTCCCCCATTGCGTGCCGGAATGTCATATGCCCGTATTCATCTGCCTGAATACCGCTGACAAGGACCTCCCCCTCTTTGACTGCCTCTCCGACCAGCTTCATGAGCTGTCCGCAATGAATGGATACCGAAGTGATCTGCGCTGTTTTCGAAGCGATAATATGACAGGGATTCCGCTCTGCCAGCATTTCCGGCTTCGGTGCAGTCTCCATGACCTCTACCACAATGCGGTTGCCGGTGTGACGGATCCCCACCCATGCAAATTCATCAAAGGAAGAACGAAGCGCAAGCTCACTGCGGTAAAAATCGACCGCTCCTACAAACGCCCCGCGTTCCACATTGCAGGTTTCCAGAACCGTCAGGATCTCCGTATCGGTGACAGCTTCATTTCCCTGCACCTCAATCACCATAATGACATTGGAGGTATATAGAAGCAGTCCTGCTCCCAAAAGAATTCCCAGAGGGATCCCCCATCGCATGCGGTAACGGTGCAGGAATTCAGGGAGCGAGGGTGTCTCCTTCTGTGTAAGGGTGACATGATGCATCTCTGCAAGAGCCTCTGCCCGTTTCCGGTCATGCCAGCGAATGGTACAGGTGAAGGTATCTCCCTTACACTGCTGACGGCGGCAGACGATACTGCTCTCACGCATTCCGTTGATGAAACGGTACAAAGAACCGCCCTTTGCCGTCAGACGGATCCTGCCCCGGATGAATCGTTCAAAAAGACTTCCCTCAGGATGCTTCATTGGAACCGGCTCCTTTCCGAATCCATTCCATGGACTGTATTTCTCCGTAGACCGTCAGCGTATTGGGAGAAAGGCTGTCTGCACAGAGATTCCTCCCCCAGATATGCAGCTGCACATCAGACATCTGTACGGAAATCCGGATATCGTTGTATTCCAGGATGCGACGACAGTTTTCCAGATAAACGTGCTGTCCTCCGGTCACTGTAACGCTGCTCTCCCCGTATGTAAGCCGGCGGCACACACCTGACAAACCTTCCTTCACCGCAATCACCTCAATGCAGTCTATGTCCTTCTGCTGCGGAATAGTACAAGAGACTCCCGCATATTCTGCTCAGAGGGGGCGTTTTTATGGAAAATCTGCGTATTTATCCGTATCTGAGGGGACTTGTTCTTCTGCTGATCACCGGAGCGGTACTGCTCTGGAGCACTGCTGTATATGAAGGAATGCGTGCAGCAGTGCAGGTCTGTCTGGAAACTATGATACCCTCCCTGTATGCCATGATGATTTGCAGCGAACTGCTTCTTTCGCGGGGAACCCATCGGATGCTGGCGACTCCGCTGCACAAACCCGCAAAGCTTCTGCTGGGATGCAGCGGTCAGGTGCTTGTGATTTTCCTGCTCAGTCAGGCTGCCGGCTATCCCATAGGCGCAAAAATGCTCAGCAATCTGTCAGAAAAGAAACAGCTCAGCAGAAAACAGGCATCCCTTCTTGCCGGAGTCTGCTTCGGAGGCGGTCCTGCTTTTCTCTCCGCTTTGTTTGCAGAGCATCCAGGGGACGGTCGTGCGGTTTTTCTGGCAGGACTCCTGGCAAACGGAATCCTGTTCTGCTGCATGAGCCGTTTTCTCCATACAGATCCATCTCCGGCACATGAAAAATACCCGGACGCAAAAGGAGCCGGTGCACTTGTAGGAGCAGCCGCCTCCAGCGGTGCTGCGCTGCTGAAAATCTGCGCCATGGTAATTTTCTTCGGCGGAGGGCTTGCCTTGCTCTCCGCATCCGGAGCACTCACACTCCCGTCGCAGCTTCTGGGGAGAATGTTACAGATCCCGGAAAATGAGGCGGAACGGATTCTCTGCGCATTTGCAGAGATCAGCCGGATCACAGACCTCATCCCGTATCGTACCGCACAGCTTCCGCTTCTGGGGGCAATGCTCTCCTTCGGCGGGATCTGCGTCCTGCTCCAGATTGCAGCTGTTACAGAAGGCAGGCTTCATATGGGCTGGATCCTTCTTCTTCGCTGCATAGCAGCTGCACTTACCGGCACGTTTCTCTTTCTGCGGCAGCTGCTCATTCCTACAGAAGCTGCAGCGGCGGCGGCTGTTATCTGGAATCCCTCTGCGGAAATTCACACCGGCTCGCCGCTTCCTGCACTTTTTCTGCTTGTTATGACCGGAATGCTTCTCTGTTCTGTGCGGCAGAAATAATCCCTATAATATCTATTGACAATTCCGGAAAATGCCATTATAATAATAATGTATAGGTATGTGTACGAGTATTGTATTGTGCAAAAAGAAGGGGGTATTATCGTATGAAACTATACAAGAAGATTGCAGGTCTTGTAATGGCAGGCGCTATGACAGTTTCCGGTCTGTCTGCAAGTCTGCCCGTTATGACTGCACCGCTGACCGCTCAGGCTGCGGATGACACCAATGACGACTGGCTGCATGCTGAGGGCAGCAAACTCTATGACATGAACGGAAATCAGGTGTGGCTGACCGGTGCAAACTGGTTCGGCTTCAACTGTACTGAGAATTTCCCGCATGGTCTTTGGAGTGCTGATGCAGACGTACTTCTGTCTTCTGTGGCGGATCACGGTGTCAATTGTATCCGCTTTCCTGTTTCAACAGAACTGCTGGTCTCTTGGATGAACGGCACTCCGCTGAAACCGGTGGGTCTGAACGCCTCCAACAGTCCGGATTATATGTTCAATCCCGATTTCTGCGATGAAAACGGCAACACTATGGACAGCATGGGTATCTTTGATGTACTCATGAAGAAAATGAAGAAGTACGGCA
>JAFURN010000122.1 GCA_017480865.1 Ruminococcus sp.
TAGCAGTACTGTACAACCTCCTCTACACGATCCAGCCATGCAGTATCCACTGCGTAGCCGTTTGCGTCGTCGATCATGCTCAGATAGGATACCGGAACACGGATGGTCTTGAAGCCTGCGTCTGCAACCGCAGAGATCAGCTCCTGTGTAACGACCGGGTTGCCCCATGCTGTTTCACTGGGAACCTGATTTGCATTGGCCTCCAGCTGGTTACCCAGATTCCAGCCTGCGCCCATTTCGGCTGCAACGTCAGCTACCGGAACTGTAAAGTCGCTGTCATACTGTACAGCAACCTCGCCGTCAGCACCGGAGATCACACTGCTGTCTTTTGATTCATCCTTGCTGCACGCTGCCATGGAAAGTGCCATCGCACCAGCCATTGAGCATGCAAGAAACTTTTTCCAGAAACTCATTTTCTTTTACCTCCATTAGTCTGCGTGTTCAAACACGCTGAAACATATACTACCATTATACCACACATTTTTCTCCTGTCAAGAGGCATAGTCGTTTTGCGCATAAAAAAGCGGCAATATGCAATAAGCCGGGCATCGTACTATTATATATAGATGTACAGACAGATCCGGAAAAATATCGGGAGTTTTTTGCAAAATCCACTTGCCATCGGGTAAAAAAGATGGTATAATAACAATGGAGTATATTATCATATGGTATATATAAACTGAGAAAGGAGCTTCGTGCTGAAGCGAAGATTGACTTTATCATGGATCAGACAAATTCCAAGCTGACGCAGTTTTTTCTTGCGTGTGTCAGCCTCATTTATTTATTGATCGTCGGAGGCATCAGTGTTTTATCTGCACTTTATACGGTCAGCATTCCCAATCCGCCTCTGCTGGTGATCGTGCTGGTACTCATCGGTATTCTGGTGGTTTCTGCAATGCTCTATTCACGGACGCATCCGCTGACTAAGTTCAGCTGTATGCTGCTGCTGCCCTGTCTGCTGCCGGCAGTTCTGATGAATTTCGGAGAATGGGCACTTCTGGTTCCCCTTGCTGTTACCTGTCTGCTGATGTTCTTTTTTGTAGGTGTCAACGAGACACCAAAAACCATTTTCGGTACCGTTTATCTACTGCTGTATGTACTGGGTTCGCTGGGCTTTTTCCTGGCAACATCTCTTTTTTCCACAAACAGCACCTCCACCGTTCTGGAGTCCCGTGTATCAGATTCCGGTGCATACCGCTATACACTCATCAATACAGAGGACAGTTCCGGCGGCAGCACAACGATAGAAATCTCCCCCAATGATATGGATATCAATTTTACCGTCATCTCTTTCCTGGCAGAAAGCTATGACCGCATTGTTTATGTAGAACGTCCCATTCAGACAGACATCACTCTGGAATGGAAAACCGTAAGCCGACAGGAAATCACAAAGGAACTGAATGCGATTTCTGACAGCGTAACCATCAATCTCCCGGCGGATGTAAAGAGAGATCTGAACTATTCCGATAAGTCCAACGTTTATCTGCGTGATTTGTCAGATGATACCCTGTCCGCATTGGGCGTACCCGTAGAAACTGACGTCCTGTATTTGAACGGTGCTCCCTGCTTCCGTTCCTATATCGCCGTTCTGGAGGAATATTTCTCTTCCTCTGAGCGTGTATCTTCCGTATTCTAAAAATCGCCCTGACGATGCTTGGAAATAGACCAATGAATGAATTAATGGAGGTAATCATGAAAGAATTTTTCAAAGACATCCCGAAGATTCCCTACGAAGGCAAGTCTTCTACCAACCCCCTGGCATTTAAGTACTACAATCCGGACGAGATCATCGGCGGCAAGACCATGCGTGAGCAGCTGAAGTTTGCTCTGTCCTGGTGGCACACCATGGGCGGCGACGGAACCGATATGTTCGGCTGCGGCACCACCGACAAGACATGGGGCGAGGCTGATGCAACTGAGCGTGCAAAGGCTAAGGTTTATGCAGCATTTGAAATCATGGACAAGCTTTCCATCGACTACTACTGCTTCCATGACAGAGATCTGTCTCCGGAATACGGCAATCTGGCTGATACAAACGCAAAGCTTGCTGAGATCGTTGATCTGTGCAAGGAGCTCCAGGACAAGACCGGCAAGAAGCTGCTGTGGGGTACAGCTAAGTGCTTTGATCATCCGAGATATATGCATGGTGCAGGTACATCTCCGAGTGCTGATGTATTTGCATATGCAGCTGCTCAGATCAAGAGCGCAATCGATGCTACCGTAAAGCTGGGCGGTCAGGGCTATGTATTCTGGGGCGGCAGAGAGGGCTACGAGACTCTGCTGAACACTGATATGGGTCTGGAGCTGGACAACATGGCTCGTCTGATGCATCTGGCGGTTGACTACGCAAGAAGCCAGGGCTTCACCGGCGATTTCTATGTAGAGCCGAAGCCCAAGGAACCCACCAAGCACCAGTATGACTTTGACTCCGCTACAGTTATCGGCTTCCTGAACAAGTACGGTCTGGCTGACGATTTCAAGCTGAATATCGAAGCTAACCACGCTACACTGGCACAGCACACCTTCCAGCACGAGCTGAGAGTTGCAAGAACAAACGGCATGTTCGGTTCTATCGACGCAAATCAGGGCGATACACTCCTCGGCTGGGATACAGACCAGTTCCCCACAAACGTTTATGAGGCTGCTCTGTGTATGTATGAAGTTCTGAAGGCTGGCGGCTTTACAAACGGCGGTCTGAACTTTGACGCAAAGGCTCGCCGTGGTTCTTACACAATGGAGGACATCTTCCACAGCTATATCGCTGGTATGGACGCATTTGCTCTGGGTTTGCGTATTGCTGACAAGATGATCTCTGACGGCAGAATCGACAAGTTCGTTGAAGATCGTTATGCAAGCTGGAACACAGGCATCGGTAAGGATATCATCGAGGGTAAGGTTACCATGGAAGATCTGGAAAAGTACGCTCTGGAAAAGGGCGAGGTTACAGACTCCCTGACAAGCGGCCGTCAGGAAATGCTGGAAAGCATTATGAACAATATTATGTTCAATCTGTAATTTGTAAATACATAAAGATGCGCATCCGTTTCGGGTGCGCATTTTGGTTCTATTCGAATTGTTGGGGTAAATTATAGTTTATCGGGTGAACTGCCGAAGGCAGAAAGGCGGTCAAGCTGGCTCCAGCTTGCGCGGTCCAGCTGCGTAAGCTGGTCGCTCTCCGCAGAGAGCGAA
>JAFURN010000123.1 GCA_017480865.1 Ruminococcus sp.
AAAAAAATGGAATACAGGCTTTTTTGTGTCACATGGTATGTCACCATATGGAAGAATTTTTCCGTATTTTGCAGCCATTTTCAAGGCTCGGTGACACGGGTGTGACACGAGAATTTGAGTGAAATTTGGGAGTTGTTGTTCTGGGGGGCTTGGGTTTCGGAGTGGATTTTAACTTAAAATCTTAATATCACTTTTCAACATCACGATTTGATCGTGTAATTTACATTCATTGTACTATATTCTGATTTTTAAATACTGACGGTGAAACCCCATACTCCTTCCGAAAAGCCCGAATGAAATTCTCACTGTCGGTATATCCAACCGCCTCGCTGATGCCTGCAATGCTCAGCGAGGTATTTTTCAGCAGCTCCTTTGCCTTTCTGAAACGGAACCGTTTGTGCAGCTGTGAGAAATTCTGTCCTGTGGCTTTCTTCACATAGACGGAGCAATAGGTCGGTGAAAAGCCAAGCTGCTTTGCAAGCTCTGTCAGCGATGCGGTGCGGTATTCCGTCAGAAAATAGCGGTAGATCCTTGCGGCATCACTGCTGCGGACGGATTCGGACTGCGCCGCATACAGATCCCCGTGCCGTACAAGGCGGTACAGGAACACCTGCATCATACTGCTGATGATTTCTTCCGAATAGCTTTCATTTTCAAGCTGTTCACGGTACATTTCCAGTATCAGATCATGCAGTGTAGTTTCATCCCCGATGTGGAACATCAGGAACGGCGCATGTTCCTTTGCAAAAATACCATTCATGAAAAATTCCGATACGATATTCTCACCCTTCAGCAGTGATGGGTAATATTCCTCCAGCGTGCTTTTCCGTATCAGAATATTCAGCAACACGCTGTCATCGAATACACCGATAGAATGGTAGACCTTCGGGGCAACGATGCAGAAGCATCCCTGCTCCATACGGACAGTTTCACCCGAAATCGTATGACTGCACGAACCACTCAGCACATAGATCAGCTCAAAATAAGTATGGCTGTGCAGGAACTCCGGCGTATAGCGGTTGTGCTTTGACAGGCAGATATGCTGCTTCCCCTTAGAGGCAAAGATACCCTCTCCCATCTCAAATGGCGTCAGGAAATCATCATTGACCTCCGGCGTCAGAAGTCCGCGGCGGATGATCTCATCCCGTCCGATGCGATTTATTAACGCAAGCCGCTGCTGTGCATCCGTACAATTGCAGTACTCCTTGTAATATAATTCATCCGCATTGTACTGCAAAAGCCGTTCTGTAATATTCATAAAACTCACCCATTTTCATTATACCATGAAATCGTAAAAAATGATAGTGTTTTCCGATAGAATTTACCCTTTTTGTTTTTTCTGGAATGTTGTATAATAAAAATAACAATACTTTCGGGAGCGTGATTTTTATGAAACGATTCAGGCGTTTTCTTGCGGCGGTGACCGCTTCACTGATGTGTATGACAGGTCTTTCACTTGGAACGATTTCTGCTGAAGAAGCAGAGAAAACTGTCCTCTTTTCGGGAAGTGCATCTAAGGAGTTCACCACATGGGACGAATGGGATAAGGCTGTGGGACTTGGCAATAACGAGTTTGATGTGAACGATTTCACGAAGCCGTTCACCATAACAGTAGACTACGAAAGCGCAGGCAATCCCGTGCTGGTGTTCTTTTCCTGGACGGGAGGTCCTTCATGGTGTCAGATGAATCCCACCTATACGGCAAACGGTACAGCCTATTATACCTATGATACGATCTGTGAAAATTACGGTGATGATTTTTCTCTCCTCAATGGCATCAACGTCATGCCCGGCGGTGCGGATCTGACGGTTACTGAAGTTGCATTTTTCTATGAGGGTGCGCAGGAGGAGATCACAGTGGAATATACAGGACCTGCCGGAGAGATCGTGAATGATATTAGTGCCGGATGGAATCTTGGCAATACGCTCGATTCCTTCGGTGACTGGATCTATGATTATTCCTCCGGAACACCCAGTGATTTTGAGACATCATGGGGAAATCCCATTACCACAAAGGCAATGATTGACGATGTAAAGGCTGCCGGATTCAATGCAGTTCGTATCCCTGTCACATGGACACAGCATATTGATGATGCCAATGGCTATGCCATCGACGAAGCATGGATGAACCGTGTGCAGGAGGTTGTGGATTATGTTATCGACAATGATTTGTACTGCATTCTGAACGTGCATCACGATGTGGGCGGTAACAGCTGGCTGAAGGCGTCAGAGAATAATATTGCGGAAAATGGCGATAAATTCAAGGCTGTCTGGACGCAGATCGCCGATCGTTTTGAAGGTTATGACAACAAGCTCATGTTCGAGGGCTTCAACGAAATTCTTGACGAGAGCAACAACTGGGGCTATCCCGGAACAGCGGCAACCTCCGCAGTAAACACACTCAATCAGATGTTTGTGGATACAGTTCGTGCAACAGGCGGCAACAATGCAGAGCGTGTACTGATCGTCAACACCTATGCGGCAGGCACGAACGGTTCTTCGCAGGATGATTTTGTTGTTCCGACCGATACTGCCGAAAACAGCCTGATCGTGGAGATGCACTACTACGATCCTGGTGCTTACTGCGGTGAGATCTCCGCTGATGGCAATACTCAGAGTGTCTGGACGGACGGCGGCGGTAAATCTGCTATGGACGGTATGCTCTACAATGTGTATACGCATTTTACAAGCAAGGGAATTCCCGTCATTCTCGGTGAATTCGGTGCACACAACAAGGATAACGAAAGCGATCGTGCTGACTATGCAGGCTATCTTGTAGAGAATGCGAAAAAGTACGGCATCAAATGCTTCTGGTGGGACGCTGGCGGCAAAATTGAAGCGGATCCGGAGTTCGGCTACTACAAGGGCATGGCTCTCTATGATCGTTATAACGGCGAGTGGATTTTCCCCGAGATCGTCAAGGCTATTACAGGCGTGGATGTAACTTCGGCTTCTCCTGTTGTTGAAGGCGATGTCAACGCGGATGGAAAATTTACTGTTGCCGATGTGGTAGCACTTCAAAAGTGGCTGCTCTGCGTACCGGATGTGACGCTTGCCGATTGGCAGGCTGGTGATCTTTGCGAGGATGGCAAACTTGATGTGTTTGATCTTTGCATTATGAAGAGAGAACTCTTGAATCAATAAAAAAACACCCCACAAGGCAAACAGACTAAACCAGTCCGCCAACCCTGTGGGGTGTCGTCATATCTATTCTACGGTTACCTCCATCCCATTTCGGAATCGGAAAACCATCTCGCCATCAAGTCCAACTGTCACGTTCTCTACCATGATCCGCCACAGCTTTTCATCAAACTTGATAAGGGCAAGATCAGCAGTCTCCAGCTCACGCACCATACCGTCAAGCAGCTCCTTTCGTGACAGTCGCCGTGCGATTTTTGCCTGCACAGCGGCAATGGCTTTCTTGATTTCAGCGGATTTCTGGGCATATTCGTTATAACGCTCGTTGTACTCATCCTGCTTCTGAGGCTTTGTAGCATTTTCTCTGATGTACACCTGCAATATGGCATTAACCTCATTTTGCTGAATTAATAGTTCATCCACCTTTCTCTCCAAAGTTGTACAGTCGGAGAGAATATCTCGCACCTGCTGACAGGCAGCAAGGAAATCTTCCCGATTTTCAAGTACGGATTTGCAGGCGATGCCTGATTAATTTCGCAATGTTTCAATGGGAGAATAGATTTCTCCCTTTGCTTATGCAAAAATGGAAGAAACAGCCTGACACCCTGCTTGCGGAATATTACCATGTGAAAAATCGTAATTATAAGTGATTCGCATGTAGCGAGTGGAAACGACCTGAGGAAGAAACGGAAAAGGATAACATTCAAACAGCATTCTGCATAGCTGACGCAGGTTCAGGAAGCTCGGAAATCATGATTTTGATAGCAATTCACGTTTCATAATACAAAGATCAAACACATTAAGTCGTCCATCCTCACAAAGATCACCTGCCTGCCAGTTGGTAAGCATACCGCTTCCAAGAAGCCACTTCTGCAGCATTACCACATCGGCAACACCAAAGCTTCCATCTGCATTGACATCACCGATGAGCGGATCATCAATAACCGGAGGTTCAACTGTCCCATTTTCTTCTGCTGCAAAAATCGTATAGTTTACACAGCCTGTGGACTGACCGTTTGTACCGAGAGCAACAAGCTCTCCGGCAGTAACATTTTTCTTATAAACATTGAAAGTAACATCCTTGGAGTTTACAATCGTATCACCGGTACTTTCCCAATCGTTCAGCCATTCGGCAGGTGCTGTCACTCGGTTATCCAAAGCCACATAAACAGTCATATCTGCGCCAGCTGTAAAGCTGCCCTGATCTGCTGTGAACGCCTTGGAATCTGCTGCTGTCAGAATATATTCCGCACCCTCCAGATAGGATGGGAAAGACGCATAGGTCACATCTCTGTCGCCGAACACATAGCTGCCGGTTTGCAGTCCGTACTGGATAGACCAGTCCGCTCTGTTTTCCGAATCACGGACTATCAGGTTCTGTATCAGTGTACCGTTAATAGGCTCGATATGTTCTATCGCAAATACAGTGTAATTCACACAGCCTGTTGACTGTCCGTTTGTGCCGAGAGTCACGCTTTCGCCTGCTGAGAAATTCTTTCTGTAGATATTAAAGGTTACATCCTTGGAGTTAACAATCGTATCACCTGTGATTTCCCAGTCATTCAGCCATTCAGCTGGTGTTGTTACACGGTTATCCAGTGCCACATAAACCGCAATATCTGCTCCCGCTGTAAATGTTCCCAGTGCTGCCGTACTTGCTTTGGAATCCGCCGCTGTTTCAATATATTCCGCACCTTCCAGATAGGAGGGATATGCTGCATAGGTCACTTCTCTGTCACCGAACATATAGCTGCCGTTTTGCAGACCATTCTGAATCGACCAGTCCGCTCTGTTCTGCATATCCAGCACCTGAAGATTCTGGATAAGAGTACCGTTCAGCACGGTATTTACACCGCTGCCGGCAGGTACGATGGAAACATTGGGACGCTCCGGAAGACTTTCGCCAGTTCCGAGATAGAAGCTGGGATGAGGCGGCATGTTATAGGTCACGCACTCGCCTGCAAGCTGTGTTCTGTACTGCAGATCGTGCATCATTGTTGTGATTCTTGCATCGGTTTCATAGGGGCTGCAATAGATGTAGATCGACTTGCAGTCAGTACCTGCCCATACCACCTCTTCACGCCAGTCACCGAGAATATCACCGGAAATGACGGGCTTTTCGTGCATGGAATGAAGGTCGGTAGTGCAGTTGTCTGAAGAATCCAGAAGCGTATCCAGCTTGCCCTTTTCATTCATTTTGGTGATCTTTGTATAGTCCAGGATCTCACGTTCCAGATCACCGTCCCACCAGCACAGGAAATTGATGCCGGGACGATTTACGGAAAGGGTGTTTCCGTTTCCGTCATACACATCATAACCAATGCCCCAGAATTCCGCACCATCATTTCCTGTCCAGACATTATCCGCACAGCATCTTCCTGTATCAGAACTGTTGTCCTTATGGAAGATCACCTTGCCGTTCTTTGCATCCACAAGAGTAACGCCATAGGGTTTGATTTCATGGCACATATAAGCCTCAAGACCGTCACGGTCAGGAAGCAGATCACCTACGTGCAGACCGTCACCGTGACCCTTGTTGGTGCACCAGAGAACAGTACCGTCATCATCCAGACAGGTTGCACCCAGAATCAGCTCCTGCTTTCCGTCACCGTCTACATCGGCAGGCATACAGTTATGATTGCCGTCACCGTAACCTGCGGCTGATTTGTTGTTTCCTGTGTCGAAGTACCAGCGCTTTACCAGCTTCTTATCAACAACGTCGTAAGCACAGGCAGCCATTCTTGTATAATAGCCTCTGACTGTTACTGCACTGGGATGTACGCCATCAAGATATACAACTGCACCGAGGAAGCGATCCACACGGTTGCCGTATTTGTCACCCCAGCTGGAAACCGTTCCTCTTGCCGGTTCATAGTCCACTGTATCCAGCACTTCGCCGGTTCTGCCGTCAAACAAGGAATAGTATTCCGGACCGGACAGCACATAGCCGCTGGAATTGCGGTAGTCCTTGGAACCGTCACCGATCACATTGCCCTTGGCATCCGTTGTTCCGTCAGCAGTCTTGCAGCAAAGCTCTGCATAGCCGTCACTGTCAAAGTCAGCAACCAGCATCTGTGTATAGTGGTTGCCCGCACGGATGTTCACCCCCATATCAATTCGCCAGAGTCTTGTACCGTCCAGCTTGATACAGTCAATGTAGACCTTGTCAGTCTTGCCCTTCTGGGAGTTGTCCTTGGCGTTGGTCGGCTCCCATTTCAGGAAGAATTCCATCTGACCGTCACCGTCCGCATCACCGATGGAGGACTCCAGCGGCACATAGGAAACACTGCCCTTTGGCGGATCAAGAGCGATTTTAAAATAATCGTTATCCGACTGCATATAGCAGACATCGGAAGAAGAGGTCCGCCCATTCTCCACAGTATCCACACGATAAATGTCATTTGCCGTACCGCTTTCATCCAGATAGCATGTTGCCATTCCTGCAGTCGAAGTGTAGATCAGTGTATCATTGCGGTACAGCTCAAATACAGCATCGTCCGCATCATCTGCAAGGAATCGCCAGCTTACGAGCATGCCGTTTCCTGTATTGATTGCGGTAATTCCGCGGTCGATCTGTTCAATGTACGGTGCGGATGCAGCATGTACTGACACGTTATTTGTAAATGTACCCATTGCTGCCGTATTCAATGCTACGATACCCGCTGCGAGACATGCAATTTTTTTCTTCAGCATTTGTATTTCCCCCTTGTACAATTTCGCCTTTTTGCAAGACTTTTCACGAATTCTTCTATATTCAGTATACCGCACTGCCGATTCGTTTTCAATTACCAAAACAGTTGTCTTTGTTGCAATTTCAGCACTGAATAAAAACGAGCCGCCGCACATTCCGTGCAGCAGCTCCTGCTGTCAGTTATGTTTTCCTCTGCGGTACTGGGTAGGGGTTATGCCCATTTCTTTTTTGAAAGTGCGCATAAAGTTAAAGTAATCATATCCGCATTTTTCGGCAATAATTTGCAGTGTATCGTCTGTTGTGACAAGAAGCTTCTTGGCACGATTCAGTCTGCTTTGCTGTACATCACCCATGAAATTTATATTGAATATACTTCTGTACTTCTTTTGAAAATGCGATGAACTGAAATTCAGTTTCTGACTACAGGAATCCGAATGCCACGTTCTTTCAGGGTACTGATAGATTTCTTTTCGCAATGCAATAAACTTAGCATAAAGTGCCTGATCCGCAGGAGTCGGCTGCAGACTTTCTGCCTGATTTTGCAGCGTTTCTTCAATTATCGAAGACATTTTATCTGCATCACACAAAGTTGTATATGATACCAATTTTAAGTCATGCTTAATTTTCAGATAATAAGGACTCCCTGACAGGATGTTCTGACGCTCAAACCGTGTGATCACATCTTTTATAAGCGCATCATAATGATTCTCGGGTGCAGCCTCTGAACCAATTACTACAAAGCTTGTATTATGGAATCGAAATGCCTTTTCCTTTACAGTACAGCTTCTGGACAGTTTATCTGCAAAGGAAACCAGCAGCTTGTCCTTTTCCACAACTCCGTCCGTATCTTCTACCAGCTGAAGTCCGCCTATAGAAATGACAGCCATATAAATATCCTCACAGTACAGCTCCGCAAGTTCAGACGTCTGCTTCCATGCCTGAGAAAAGCCCGTTGACAGATACAGTCCTGTCAGCTCATCACGGCTCTGGGCAATATACTTACGATAGGCAAGGCGTTTCAGTTCATTCTGTACGCACAGATGTTCCAGTCCATTGTTGACCTCACAACAGTAGCGGAGATAATGCACATTGAAATCCTCAATGCCTCCCTTGATTGCAAAGCAGGCATATCCGAAGCAGCGTTCCAGAAAGTGTACTGCTGTAAAAAATGTCACAGACGGTTCTTCTTTTTTCAGAACATCGGGAAGCATCTTTGACTGCGGAAATATGATCCGTTCATGGTTTGCACTGATGAACAGCATCTGATCGGAATATCCCTCGGTACGGTAAATGTGTTTTCCGTCCTCCATTCCGGTACGATCCCAGTCCTCGCACAGACAAAGATAAAACTGCTCGTTCTGATAGCGTTCCTTATCAATAAAGGTATAGGTGAGTCTATACATCTGATCGATAAAGCCGTTCAGGCTGTCCGCATCATGCAGATAGGCGGACAGGTTATTATCAATATAGTTTTTTTCGAGTTCCGGCAGGTTGAATTGATGGGCATCAAATTTTTCTCTGTGGGAATTACAGCCGCAGCTTTCACGCTGCAGAAGAGTACCCTTGTCAAAGCCGGACAGCGGCATATCTTCCCCTGTGATTTCCCGATACAGACGGCAGACAGCATTTCTTCCAAGCTGCTTCCATGAGGTTTCGTAGGTCGTTACAGGCGGCACATGGAGTCTTGTCTCCGTGTAGCCATCATAGCCCGTGACGCAGATATCGTCCGGAACGATGATCCCATGCTCTTTCAGCGCATC
>JAFURN010000124.1 GCA_017480865.1 Ruminococcus sp.
ACAACAACTACAACCACCACAACAACTACAACCACAACTACAACAACTACAACCACCACAACAACTGAGACTGAAACAACAACATCTACAACTACAACTTCGATGACAACAACTGTAGATGTTTCTGGTACAGGTGACGTTCCGTCCTCCAGCCAGATCGTTGTAAAGGTTAAGGAGCCGAACTTCTACTTCTCTGTAGATGACAGAGAGTTCAAGGGCACTGACCTGTTCGAGTCTATCCTTCTGATCACAACTGGTGATGATGGCGAACAGACATCCACTGATATCACTGATCAGGTAACATTCAATGGCGCAACTCCGAAGTCCCTGTTCGATGGCCGCGATACATCTGCTGCATACAGCGGTGTATATGAAGGTGAAGTAACCGCTTACTACAACGGTGAAGCACTGACAAGCGCTACATCTATGGTTTACGTAGGTGTTAAGGGTGACGCAAACCTGGATGCTGCTGTTGACATTGACGATGCATCTGCAGTACTGTCGTACTATGCAAACAGCGCAGCTGGATTGTCCGCAGCACTGATAAAGGATGCTTCTGATCCGATTTACGAGCAGCTGGCATACTTCCTGGCCGATGTTGATACAGAGGGCAAATCTGGTAAGAATACTGACACCGAAAAGCTTGAACTGGCTGATGCAACTAACATTCTGGCTTACTACGCACAGAGTGCAGCTGGTCTGGCTCCTGAGTGGGATGTAATTATTCCGTCTCTGAAGCAGCTTGCAGGTTCCTACTGGGCAGAAAAGTAATTTGTGAAAGTTGTAAACTGAGCAAATAAATAAAAGAACGCCGCGGCTTTTGCTGCGGCGTTTTTTTTTGTATCAGTGGAATGGGGATATTTTCTTTACGGATCGTAAATGCAATTTACTCGTTTTCAAGTCATTTTCGTCAGAATCACTCATTCATATTTAATCAATTTGTTCGAAATAGCCTATTGACATGGCAGGTGGAATGTGCTATAATATAAGAAATAATTATTTCGAAAGCATATAATTACAATTACGAATGTGAGATGAGTGGTATGGTTACACGAAAACGTGTTATATGGCTGATACTGATGATTGTGCTGGTCTGTATGATTACTTTTGGAGCGGTATCGCTTCGTGAGCATACATACTGGCTGGAAAAAGGCGTGGCAGAAGAGATGTCCGATACAGAAAATACAGAGGCATCGATTGTGCAATGGATGGCGTAAAAAAAGGCTGCTGCAAACTTATTGCAGCAGCTTTTTTCAATTTTCCTCAGGAGATAACCTGATACAGGTCGGAAGCCGTTTCCTTGGTAACATATTCGGTCACCTTGGTAACCTTTACCTTGAGTGCTTTCTGTCCCATGTTGATTTCAATGACATCATCCACCTTGACATCATAGGATGCACGGGCGATTTTGCCGTTGACAGAGATTTTCTCAGCATCGCATGCCTCGTTTGCAACGGTGCGTCTTTTGATCAGGCGGGAAACCTTCAGATATTTATCGAGTCTCATACATTCACCTCTTTCCGATATTGTGCTTAATGCGGTTCCAGATGACATCCAGTTCTTCGGTCGTAAAGTCATCCATAGTTTTGCCCTGCTTCAGCACCTCAGCCTCTACCGCAGCGAAACGGCGCATAAATTTTTCTGTAGCCTGTGTCAGGCACTGTTCGGAGTTGAGCCCCAGCTTACGTGCTGCATTGACACAGGAAAAGAGAACATCCCCCAGTTCATCCGCCATACGGTCGGAATTGCCTTCGGCAGCGGCTTCCTCCAGTTCAGTTACCTCTGTGTGGATATTTTTGAGGGCTGATTCTGCATCTGCAAAGTCCATTCCCGATTTGGCAGCACGTTTGCCTACCTTCTGCGCACGGAGCAGTGCCGGCAGGGAGACTGCAACGCTTTCCAGTGTTTCTGTATAGGTGGTCTGTCCTTTGGTCTGCTGCTTGATCGCTTCCCAGTTATTGAGGACCTCACCGGTACCGGAAACCGTTACTTCACCGAATACATGAGGATGCCGAATGATCATTTTCCTGCATACCTCATCGCAGACTTCATCGAAATGGAAGGTACCTGCTTCCCGTTCGATCTGCGTATGGAAAACGACCTGCAGCAGCACATCACCCAGTTCTTCCCGGAGCAGAGCCGTATCCTCCTTATCGATGGCTTCGATCACCTCATAGACCTCTTCGATGAAGTCCATGCGGATGGAGGCATGTGTCTGTTCTCTGTCCCAGGGACAGCCGTCGGGCAGACGGAGTATGCGGACGATCTCGATCAGATCGTTGATATCGTAAAATTCCTTCTGGACAAAATCAACCATATTAAAACCTCCTGTGAAAGAACGGCAGAGCCACGCTCTGCCGCTTTTGTGTTATCTTGCGTCTACAAAGCCTACCTTACGGTACACCTTGTTCAGAATACGCTGTGAGTAGCCCAGTGCCTTCTGCGCATTGGATGTATAGCATTCCTTGAGATATGCCTTATCTGCATAGAGACGCTTGAATTCATCCTGCATCGGCTTCAGATGGTCTGCAACCGTTTCGCCGACTGCCAGCTTGAAGTCGCCGTAACCCTTACCTGCAAATTCTGCTTCGATCTCTGCAAAATCCTTACCGGTTACACTGGAATAGATGGTCATCAGGTTGTTGATGCCGTCCTTGCCCTCTGCATAACGAACAACAGTATCGCTGTCTGTAACTGCTCGCTTGCACTTACGGATGATGGTATCCTTATCATCCAGAATGAGAATGCAGGCATTGGGGTTGTCATCGGACTTGGACATCTTTTTTGTCGGATCCTGGAGCGACATTACCTTTGCGCCGACCGGCGGGATATACGGCTCCGGCAGTGTGAAGAACTCACCATAACGCTGATTGAAGCGCTGCGCAATATTTCTTGCCAGCTCCAGATGCTGCTTCTGGTCAACGCCTACCGGAACGAGGTCGGCATTATATGCCAGGATGTCTGCTGCCATAAGTACCGGATAAGTAAACAGTCCGGAGTTTACATCATCCGCATGACGTGCACTCTTATCCTTGAACTGGGTCATACGGGACAGCTCTCCGAACTGGGTGTTGCAGCCCAGAACCCAGCTCATTTCGGCATGGGTCTTGACATGGCTCTGGATGAAGAGGATGGACTTATCCAGGTCAATACCGCAAGCCAGCAGGAGCGCATATGCCTGAAGGGTATTCTGGCGGAGTTTTGCAGGTTCCTGACGAACTGTGATTGCGTGAAGGTCGACCACGCAATAAATGCAGTTATATTCATCTTGCAGCGGACCCCAGTTGCGGATTGCACCGATATAGTTACCGAGTGTAAAAGTACCGGTAGGCTGGATGCCGCTGAAAATCAGTTTCTTCTTTGCTGTTTCTTCCATGAAACGATCCTCCTTCAGTGATACAATATTATCATTATAAAGGTTATGGCGGTATTTGTCAAGTTTTTTGCAGGTATATCACAAAAATCAATTTTCCGTCAAAGACGGGCAGAAACGCTTTTGGGTGCGGCCAGGATGATACAAAAACAGAGTTACGACAACGCTGCACCCAGACGATTATAAATTGTCCGTGCATCCTGAATATGCTGTCCGGAATAGGGTGCCTTTGCCGTACAGAGAATATATTCTCTGCCGTAGATCTCTGCAAAGCTTGTAAGACAGATGCCTGCTGCACTGGTAGAGCCTGTTTTTCCGCCCAGAATATTGCCGCCGGTAACCGCAGCAGTACCGTATGTATTCAGCAGGGGACGGAACAGGGTACTGGAAAAGTACAGACCATTTGTTGTGGTGTAGTTTCTGGAGGTGTCGATCTCCCGGAAGGTATCATTCTGTGTGGCATATCGCAGAAGTCTTGTCATATCACGGGCGGTGGTATAATGATTGCTGTTCGGCAGCCCGGAGGAGTTTGCATAATGGGTGCCGGTCATACCGATTTCCGCAGCCTTCTGATTCATCAGTGCTGCAAAGGTAGATTCTGAGCCGCAGATCAGAAGTGCAGCTGTTATGGTACATTCACAGCCGGAGGGCAGGAGCATGCCATATACCAGATCTCTTACTGTAATGTAGGAACCGGCGGAGAAGCCGGCTGTAGAGCCGCCCTGATTCCATGCAGACTGAAGTGCCGCAGCCGGAACGGTGATGTAGGTGTCCAGATCGGGATAATGCTCAATGGTCAGAATTGCTGTCATGAGTTTTGTCATAGATGCCGGATAGATTGTGCTGTCCCCGTTTTTCTCGGCAAGGACTTCACCGGAGGCGCTGTCGATCAGGACCGCATAGGGGCTGTTGATGCCGGACAGGCTGACCGTAACATCCGGTGCAGCAGGCACCTCTTCCTCTTCAATTCCCCATGAAGGGTTCATACCGGCAGCAGTTTCCGCATAGAACGTAAGCAGAAAAGAGGCATCTCCAAGGGTAAGCTGACCGTCACGGTCCGTATCTGCACGGTCGTGCTGTTCCTCGGAAAGGCCGCTTTCCATGCTGCATGCACGATAGGCATACATTTTCAGGATCAGAGAAGCGTCATAGATCGAAATCGTACCATCGAGGCTTGTGTCGCCCAGTGTCCGGGCTGAAATTGCGGATGCCTGCACACCGGGCAGCTGTGTAAGCAGCACAGCGGAAGCTGTACAGCAGGCGAGCAGGGCAGAAAGTGTTTTTTTCATAGGGTTCCCCTTTCTATGTTTCGTATTGTAAAAATGTCTGTTTAAAAAGTTGGGATATAAATTATAGTTTACCGCCTTTCTGCCTTCGGCAGTTCGCACAACAAACTACAATTTCCCCAACGACCCAAATAGAAGCTGTAAAAAAATCCCCCGCCCTGTCAGCAGGCGAGGGATGATGCAGTTGGTTTGTTACTGGTTGTTTTCTGCGCCGGTGGATTTATCCTTCAGCTGTGCAGAACGCATCACCTGCATCAGCTGCTGATACAGGATGTAAATGGTCTGCGCTTCCTTTGTATCCTGACGTACGTTCACAGGGTCGATCTCACGCTTATAAACGCCCTTCTTGGTCAGCAGGTATACATAATGCTGTCTGCCCATGGGGAGGGGATATGTCTTTGTGAGTTTCGCATCGGTATTGAGCAGCTGTACGCCGTTGCCTACCAGAAGGCGTGCCGGCTGGATAACGGTCTGATGACGCAGCGCAGCACCCGTATACTCAGCACCGTTGTTGAAATACAGGTTACATGCACCATTTGCATACGCTACCAGTGTGCAGAGCAGTGTGGGACTCATAGGGATATCCACAACCATACCGAAAACCGGAGTTTGTGCATACTTGCCCAGAGACTTTGCCGGAAACCGCAGTGCGGTGTTGCGGATGGAAAGATATTTCTCTGTTACGAGATAATTGTCAAAAGAACCTTGTCTGTTAATTGCCATTGTGATGACATCCTTTCTGTGTAAAATGTTGATATGGAATTATTCGCCCAGAACCTCCCGGGTCATAGCGCCGAGAATCCGGGTGCCCTTGATGATCTGTTCGTCAGTGGGCGTGGAGAAATTCATGCGGAAGGAGGTAGTCTTGTCCGATTCATTGATGAGGAACGCATTACCCGGTACCAGTGCGATCTTATATTCCTGTACTGCCTTGGCACAGAATGCATTCATATCGCAGTCCTCAGGGAGCGTACACCAGATGAACAGACCACCCTCCGGCTTCTGATAAGCAACCTTTCCGGAGAAGGTGGCTTCCATCTGCTCCAGCATAAGACTGCACTTTCTGCGGTAAATGCTGCGCAGATTCTCAAAGTGTGCATCCAGGTCTACGGTACGCAGGAAGCGTTCGCACACTGCCTGTGCCCAGATATTGGAATGTACATCGGAAACCTGCTTGCATACGATGATCTTGGAGATCAGCTCCGCAGGACCGCTTACATAGCCCACACGGAAGCCCGGTGCCAGGATCTTGGAGAAGGTTCCGGTATATACCACACGGTTTTCCGTGTCCATGCTCTTGATGGAGGGTACATGCTCGCCGGAGAATCTCAGATCACCATAGGGGTTGTCCTCCAGGATCACAACATTGTATTGGCAGGCAAGCGCATAAAGCTGCTTTCTCTTTTCCAGGGACATTACCCCGCCGGTGGGATTCTGGAAATTGGGGATGACATAGATCAGCTTGCAGTTGGGCTGCGTTTTCAGAGCCTCCTCTAGAGCCGCCATATCCATGCCGTCACCTGCAAGGGGAATACCCGCGAGGTTTACGCCATAAGATTTAAAAGCGTTCAGTGAGCCGATGAAGCTGGGTGCTTCACAGATGAGAGTATCTCCCCGGTTGAGCAGAACCTTACAGGTCAGTTCATTTGCCTGCTGCGCACCGGATGTGACGATCAGTTCGTCCTTGCCCTCATAGAAAGCCTTTTCACCGGCAAGACGCTCCTTGAGGAGGCTTCTCAGAGCCGGATAGCCTTCTGTGATGCTGTACTGCATGGCGAGAATCGGATTATCACGAAGCAGTTCTTCGGAAATCCGTGCAACGGTTTCCACCGGGAACGCTTCAGGAGCAGGATTGCCGGCAGCAAAGGAAATGACATCGGGCATGCTGGTGAACTTTAAAATCTCACGAATCGCAGAGGGCTGCAAAGCAGCAACGTTTTCAGAGAATTGAAATTGCATGGGTCTCTATATTCCTTTCTGTTGAATCAGTGATTTCAGGGACAGCTTTTGCCGAATTGCTTTGCAAAAGTGTCCGTCCTTATTATTATAGCACATATTTTCCGATTCAGCAACATAAATTTTAGAAAAATCTCCCGAAAATATGCAAAAGGCGATTTTCGGCGGAACGATGGGAGGGGATCTTCCTGAAAAAACAGACATTTTTCAAAGGCTCTGTCATTCTGATGGTATCCGCAGCGGCTGCCAAGGTGCTGGGTGCGCTGTTTAAAATCCCCCTGACGAACCTGCTCGGGGGGATCGGTATGGGCTATTTCAGCTGCGCCTACGGACTGTTTCTTCCGATTTATGCTTTGTCAGTGACGGGACTCTCCGCAGCTGTTGCCAAAACCGTTGCCCAGGATGCAGCCCGGGGATGCTGGCGGAATGTACGCAGAATACGGCGCACTGCACGGCTGCTTTTTGCAGGTCTGGGTATGCTTCTGACGCTTGTGATCTGGCTGACAGCCCGTCCCTTTGCTATCTATGCGGCCGGAGATGCGAACGCCTATTATGCGGTTCTGATGATCGCCCCATCGGCTTTGCTGGGGTGTATGAGTGCTGTAGAGCGCGGGTATTATGAGGGATTTCAGAACATGTACCCTACCGCCGTATCACAGGCTGTAGAGGCGGCAGCTAAGGTCGCGGCAGGTCTGGCACTGAGCGGCTGGGTCATGTCGCATGAAGAGCAGGTGCTTTTTTATTTTCCGTCAGGAACGCCGCTGCTTTCCGTTGCAGCAGCTGCTGCGGTACTGGGTGTGACGCTTTCCTCCGGAGCAGGACTTTTGTATTTCGGTGCGCGCAATCTTTTCGGGGATGGGATCCGTAAGCGTGAACTTTGCGGCGGTGAGATCGCATCACACAGAAGCATTGCCGGGGAACTGCTGCGTGTGATGATCCCGGTTGCGCTCGGCTCCATTGCGACCACACTGACTTCTATCATCGATCTTTGCACGGTCATCCGCTGCTTTGGTTATGCCCGGACCCATTATCCGGATGCCATGGCAGAACGCTTCGGAAGCATGGCAGGTGACGATTCCTTTCCAGCCTTTGTATACGGTGCTTTTACAGGCATGGCACTGACTGTATTCAACCTTGTGCCGTCTGTCACCAATATGTTCGGGCGGAGTGCGCTTCCCTGTGCTGCACGTGCCCATGCAAAGGGCAAAACTGAGGTCCTCCGGGAGCAGGTGCGCTCTGTTACTCTTGCCGCCGGGCTGCTGGCGATCCCCTCCGGGATCGGACTGTTTCTGCTGGCAGAACCGGTCATGCAGGTTCTTTACAGCGGTCATACAGAGGAAACACGCATTGCAGCGGAGGCGCTTCGCTCCCTGGTTCCGGGTATGGTTTTCCTTTGTCTGACAACGCCCCTGTTCAGCATACTCCAGGGGATCGGCAGGGCGGACCTTCCGGTAAAGCTGATGCTCTGGGGGGTTCTGGTGAAGCTTCTGGGGAATCTTCTGCTGATCCCCATCCCGGCAGTCTCGGTAAGCGGGGCCGGCATTTCCACAAGCCTTTGCTATATTCTCATGCTGTTTCTTGCAGTACGCAGCCTGCAAAAGGAACTTGGCGGAAAGCTTATGCTTCTGCGGAGCCTCAGTCCCATATTATACGCCGCCTGTATGAGCGGTGCAGCTGCCTATCTGCTGGCATCCCTTCTGCGGCACCAGGAGACGCTCCTTCAGCTGGCTGGTGCAGTTTCCGGGGCAGTTGTTATGTACTTTCTTGTCCTCTGGCTTATGGGGCATTCCCGGGGCAGTCTGCGGGATATGCTCAGTCTGCGTATCTAAGGTTTTTTTCATGTCGTTCACTGTTTGCTTATGGGGAGTTACAGAAATCTCTAAAATTCAGGATTTGTATAATGTTTATTCACTGAAAATTCAACATTTACAATGCGTTTCGTTTTATAATAAAGGATATAGAACACTGCAAACTGTAAATTGTGCAATTTGCAGTAAGTGGACGAAATGACTATATTTGAAAGGATGAGAAATCATGAAGATGACAAAGAAGAGTCTGTGGTCCCGCTTTACAGCGGTAGCCGCAGCAGCAGCTTGTGCGATTACTGCAACCGCAGTGGGCGTGAGCATTCCGAAGGCAGACGCAGCAGATGGTGACATTGCGTATCTGTGGGTAAGAGATGATAACTGGGCGATTGATGCAACGAATGACAGTAAGAGCAATTCTATTGTGATGACAGGCGACGGCAGCTATTCAATTTCTGTAGAGAATACTAAGGATTATCCGGCAGCCAATTGGTCTGATACTATTTCAGATGATGGAAATGAGATGGGTGTAATTAAGCTTGTGCTTCAGGAAGATTGGATGGCAAGTGGTACAGCATATACTGATATTACAGTAGAGTCTCTGGTTATGGGTGATACAGAGATTCTTAACCCTACATATGAACTGCTGACAAACCAGTATCCTCAGTATGTAGTTGACGGAGCATATGAATATCTGCACTCTGCTGTACTGAAGTTTGATTCTACTCAGCTTGGAACAATTGGGATAGGTGAATCTGTAACAGTAAACTTCACCATCGGTGAAAAGGCAGCGGAAACCACAACCGCAGAAACTACTACAGTAACCACCACCACAACAGCGGCTTCCACTGAGGATACTGCAGAAACCACAACTGCAACAACAGCAGCTTCCACTGAGGATACTGCGGAAACCACAACTGCAACAACAGCAGCTTCCACGGAGAAGACAGAGGAAACCACAACTACAACGACAACAACTACAACAGAAACCACAACTACAACAACTACTAAGGTAACAACTACATCCGTAACACTGGAAACTGAGATCGATTTCGTACAGACAAAGGATGAAGACGGCAATCCGTGCATTGAAATTGATACAATGGGCGCTGACTCCGTAACCGTTGTTATGAAGGTTCTGACCAGCGATACCCAGGCTACACTGGCATTCTGCGGTACTTATGACGGCGAATGGTCTCAGAAGGAATATGCAAAGCTTGCTGTAGCTTCTGACAAGACTGTTACACAGTCCTACACAATTCCGGATAACCTGGATGGTCTGCTGAAGATCGCATCTTACTGGCCGACATCCGTAACCTTCCAGAGCGTAACTCTGAAGTATGACAAGGCTCCGGTTGTGACGGAACCGGTTACTACCACTGCAATGGTAGGCGAGAAGATCCCGACCCAGACACAGACCATCGGTCTCACAAACGATGACAGCAAGGATGAGATCACAGTTGACCTGAAGGATATGGTTTACGTGGTGATCAGCGCAGAGGGCGTTGCCGGCAAGCTCATGAGCGGCGGCTTCTATGCGGGCAAGGATGCGATCACATGGGATAATGAAGCAGTGGATGCATCCGGTGCTTATGTGATCGCTTATGAAAACGTGAATGGCGAATCAAGCGGCAGCTATCAGATTTATCACAACGGCGGTAAGTCTGATACGAAGGTTACTTACAAGACCTACAGAAGATTCGATGCATCTCTGAATGATGTGGTAAATGAAAGTGACGTTCTGGCAATTCTGAGATATCTCAAGAGAGATGCAGCAGACCGTACAGACGTGGAGAACGTTGTCTGCGACATCAATGAAGATGATGTGATCGGAATGGCTGACGCAGTTTCTCTGGTAAAGCAGCTGCTGGCTCAGTAAAATTATTTCAACAAATGGCTGTACATGCCTTCGGCGTGTACAGCTTTTTTGTGTTCCCGTTACTTGACAGAAGGCGGAATAACCGTTATAATAGAAAAGTATGCAGAAAAAAGCCGGCAGTGCCGGAATGATAAAATAAGGAAAATAAGGATGGTGTCCCATTTATGAAACTGGGTATGGTAGGTCTCCCCAACGTGGGAAAAAGTACATTGTTCAACGCTCTGACAAATGCAGGTGCAGAATCTGCAAATTATCCCTTCTGCACCATTGAAAAGAATATCGGTATCGTATCTGTTCCCGATGCACGTCTCGACAAGCTGGCGGAGATGTATAACCCCGATAAGTTCACGCCCGCAACCCTGGAGTTTGTGGATATTGCAGGTCTGGTAAAGGGCGCATCCAAGGGCGAGGGTCTGGGCAATAAGTTCCTGGCGGATATCCGTGAGGTGGATGCGATCGTTCACGTGGTGCGCTGCTTTGAGGATGTGAACATCATCCACGTGGACGGCAACATCAACCCGGCAAGAGATATTGAAACCATCAATCTGGAACTGATCTTTTCCGATATTGATGTAGTAACCCGCCGCATCGACCGTACCAAGAAGGCGCTCAAGGGCGATAAGAAGCTTCAGGGTCAGGTGGATTTTCTGGAACGCCTGAAGGCACATCTGGAGGACGGCAAGTCCGCAAGAGGCTTTGACTTTACCGACGAGGAACGGGCATGGATCAAGGAGACACCGCTTCTCTCTGCAAAGCCGGTTATCTATGCTGCGAATATGTGCGAGACGGATTTTACAGGCGGTATCGATGGAAATCCCCATTATAAGACAGTATGTGAAATCGCTGCGGAGGAAAAATCTGCGGTGCTGCCGATCTGCGCAAAGATCGAAGCGGAGATCTCCGATATGGACGCAGAGGATAAGGCAATGTTCCTGGAGGAACTGGGTCTGGAGGAATCCGGTCTGAATCGTATCATCCGCGAGGGCTACAGCCTGCTGGGACTGATCTCCTATCTGACTGCCGGTGTGCAGGAGGTCCGTGCATGGACCATCACACGAGGCACCAAGGCACCTCAGGCAGCCGGAAAGATCCACACGGACTTTGAAAAGGGCTTTATCCGTGCGGAGGTCGTTTCCTACGATGACCTGATGGCGTGCGGTACCATGGCTGCAGCCAAGGAAAAGGGTGTCGTTCGTCTGGAGGGCAAGGAATATGTGATGCAGGACGGCGATATCGTATTGTTCCGTTTCAATGTATAAGAAAAAGCAAGGGCTGCTGCAAGGTCAAAACCTGCAGCAGCCCCTTTTTATTGAGGTCGCATTAATAGCATCGGAATTCTGTAAGCTCTGAAAGCATTGCCTGATAGAACAGCTCCTTATCCCGGTCTGCATCCGTCAGCGATGTGTGCAGCTTTGCACCCAGAGAAATATCGGAAAGCGGAATGCGCAGCCGGAGTGCCTTGCTTCCGTTGAGAGGGGACGCTGATTCCACGATGGATGCGTTGTATTTCTGACGAAACTGATTCAGAATCAGCTGCTCTGCCTCAAAGGCAGGGACATCATACAACGGAACGAAACGGCTTGTAAGATGTGCAGTTATATCCTCGTCGCCGGTTTCGGATGCAAGAAAATGGATGTCAGCATAGCCGTTGTTTTCCTCTGCGCGGATGCGTATGGTCTGACAATTGCGCTCTTTGCCGCACAGGATCAGCAGGATGCAGATGAGACAGAATTCCAGCCGGTCTCTGGGAATATCTGCCATCAGTTCCGGCTCAGCGTGCAGCAGAATGCGGACGCTTTTGCTGCGTCTGCCCAGAATCAGACGGCATCGGTTTACAAAATCCTCCAGTACAGCTGTGCAGTTCAGAGGCATCGGAGTTTCATCCGGATCGTCTGCATAGCGGAGCATCTCACGCAGTGTATACGGCATTTTCAGAAGATTTGCACAGTTGATGGAGATCATGTTCAGGCATTCGTACAGTTCATCCTGAAGCGGCTGCTCGCATTCGGACTCTTCGATCAATTCATAGATCTGCGTCACGGCACTTCGGATGCCGAAGGTCTCCTGATGCTGCAGGGCGATCTGATTGGTAAGCTGTTCCCGTTGCTCCCGGCTGTTGACCACTTTGTGCAGAACAGACTGGCAGCTGCATGAGACAATGCAATACGTATCCTTTACATTGGTAAGGTGATATTCGTAGAGTGTGTTCTTAACATAGAAGGTGTAGTCGCCGCTCCGGGGAAAACCTGTTTCCGGGAAATGAAGCAGCGCAGGAAGGTCGGCTCCGATATCAAAAGGTGCCGGTTTGTCATTGTGCCAGAGCAGTGCAGGCGTGCTGTCGAAGATCAGAACACAGGCAGAGTCGTTTTCATAAGCGGATTTCAAAAAATTCAGCAGGTCAGTTGACATGGAAAGAACCTCCTTTTATTGCATTATTTTATGCTTTTATTATACTATGTATTTAGAGATAAAGAAAGATAAATTTAAAGATTCTTGCCGAAACGAAAAAGTTTGTGTAATCTGCACGAATATAGAAGCTTCTTTTTGATAAAAAAGGAGAAAAACATAGAACTTAGGCGCACTGCTATTGGTTTTTTTATGAAAGTGCTTGAATTTTTCCGGGAATTGGTGTACAATAGAATTATAAAAATTTAGGAGGTAATTCCAATGTCAGTTAAAGTTGCTATTAATGGTTTCGGCCGTATCGGTCGTCTTGCATTCCGTCAGATGTTCGGTGCAGAAGGTTACGAGGTTGTTGCAATCAACGACCTGACAAAGCCGTCTATGCTCGCACACCTGCTGAAGTATGATACAGCACAGGGTGGCTACTGCGGTAAGATGGGTGAAAACCTGCACACTGTAGAGGCTGATGATGAAGCTGGTACAATCACAGTTGACGGCAAGACCCTGAAGATTTATGCAAAGGCTAACGCTGCTGAGCTGCCGTGGGGCGAAATCGGTGTAGACGTAGTTCTGGAGTGCACAGGCTTCTATGTATCCAAGGCTAAGTCCC
>JAFURN010000125.1 GCA_017480865.1 Ruminococcus sp.
CCCATGACGGAACACTTACAGCCGATGAAGGCTACACGGATATTTTCATCTATCCCGGATATGAATTCAAGGTTCTGGACGGACTGGTAACCAACTTCCATCTGCCGGAAAGTACGCTGATCATGCTGGTATCCGCATTCATGGGTTACGAGGAAACTATGCACGCATACGAGGTTGTTGTTGAGGAGAAGTACCGCTTCTTCAGCTTCGGCGACGCAATGTGTATTATATAAATCGGAGGATACAGAATAATGTTTACACTGCTTAAAAAAGACGGATATGCAAGAAGAGGCGTATTTGAAACTGTACACGGCACCATCCAGACGCCGTTCTTTATGAATGTAGGAACAGCTGCTGCCATCAAGGGCGGCATTTCCTCCATCGACCTTGCGGATCTGAAGTGCCAGGTGGAGCTTTGCAATACCTATCACCTGCATCTGCGCCCCGGCGACAAGGTGGTAAAGGCAATGGGCGGACTGCACAAATTCATGAACTGGAAGAAGCCCATTCTCACAGACAGCGGCGGATTCCAGGTGTTCTCTCTGTCAAAACTCCGCCGCATCAAGGAGGAAGGCGTATATTTTCAGTCCCACATTGACGGCAAGCGCATTTTCATGGGCCCGGAGGAAAGCATGCAGATCCAGTCGAATCTTGCCTCTACCATTGCCATGGCATTTGATGAATGCGTGGAAAATCCGTCACCGTTCAAATATGTAAAGGATTCCTGCGCAAGAACCACACGCTGGCTCTGCCGCTGTCAGGAGGAGATGGCAAGGCTCAATGCAGCAGAGGGCACTATCAATCCGAAGCAGATGCTGTTCGGCATCAATCAGGGCGGCACCTATGATGAGCTGCGTGTATCCCACATCAAGGAAATTGCACAGTTCGGACTGGACGGCTATGCGATCGGCGGTCTGGCAGTCGGAGAGCCTGCGGAGGTGATGTATCACATCATTGAACAGGTCGAGCCTTTCATGCCTGTGCATAAGCCCCGTTATCTCATGGGTGTGGGTACACCGCAGAATATCATTGAAGGTGTATACCGCGGTGTTGACATGTTCGACTGCGTGATGCCCAGCCGGAATGCACGGCATGGCACGGTATTTACATGGGATGGCATTCTCCACATTACAAATGAAAAGCACATGACAAGCGATCTGCCGATCGACCCGAAGTGCGATTGTCCCACCTGCCGGAATTTCTCCCGTGCGTATGTGCGGCATCTGTTCAAGGCAAATGAGCAGCTGGCTGGCAGACTGGCAGTACAGCATAACCTGTACTTCTACAATACGCTGATGGAGAAGATCCGGGATGCCATTGATGAGGACAGATTCCAGGCGTTCCGGGATGAGTATTCGGAGAAGCTGGCGACAAGGATATGATACCGGATGCAGCCATTCAAGGCACTGCCCCGGGCTGCGCGGGCATTTTCCGGGAAAATTGCCTGACCCAAAAAGCATTTATACCTGTGACCCTTTTTCCAGCCTTTGCATAGACTGAAAGGAACAGACCTTTGTCTGTATCATCAGGAAAAGAGGTCATCACATTGCCAAGCGTATTTTTAAGTCCGTCCACCCAGGAATGGAACCCCTATGTCAACGGCGGGACGGAAGAACAATATATGAATGAAATTGCGGACCGTATGGAGCCATATCTCCGCTCCAGCGGCATCTCCTATCGCAGAAATGACCCTGCCCGCGGTGCTGTCGGTGCAATTGCCGACTCCAATGCGGGGCGTTATGATGTGCATCTTGCCCTCCACAGCAATGCTGCACCGGAATCTCTCTCCGGCAAGCTACGGGGCATTGATATCTACTATGCACCATCCAGTGAGGACAGCGAGATGCTCGCCACCATCATTGCCAATAACTTCAAGTCCATCTACCCCCTGCCGGATAAAAGCAGACCGCGTCCCACAACATCCCTCGGCGAGGTCACACAGACCCGTGCGGTGGCTGTTCTCTGTGAGATCGGCTATCACGATAATCCCGAGGATGCCGCATGGATCAAAAGCAATCTGAATGCCATTGCAGTCAATCTTGTACAGTCCTTGTGTGATTATTTCGGTATTCCCTTCGTGTGGGCAGGTCCTGTCCGTATGGGCACTGTAACCGCAGGCGGCAGCAATCTCAATATCAGAAGCTACCCTTCTATGAACGGACGGCTGATCGGTTCCATCCCCGATGGTGCAAACGTCACTGTCTATGGTAAAACCGGCGACTGGTATGTTATCTTCTATCAGGGAATTACAGGATATGTAAACGGTGCTTTTCTGAGCGTGAACTAAAACGAAAACGTCCGCAGTTTCCTCTCTGCGGACGTTTGTTCTTTACGGTTATCTGCCGAACAGTCTGCGGCGGCGTCTTGGTTCTACCGGAAGGATCTCTTCGAATACAGCATAATATTTCGTGGGAATAAACCGGTCCATGTGGCATTTGCCGAAAAACCATTTCTTGAATTCACATTCCTTGATGATATCCTCAAAGAAGGTGTGAATTTCCAGACGCTGCTTCACATCCACGTTCAGACAATCCTTCAGGGATGCCGGCGGCTCGTGCGTGATGATATAGTCCACACTGGACTGCTGCTCGTTCAGCTTGTGAATGGCATGACGGATCTCCTGATGAGTCGGATGCTCCTGCTTCCACCAGTTGCCTGTCTCCTGACGATACGCAATATCCTGACTGTGACCGCCGCCGAAAGTGAAATACGTCTCACCCTCAATGGTGTAGACCTCTCCCCGCTGCAAATGAACGATATTCGGTGCGATTTCACGGACAATGCCTCCGTTCCAGCGTGTCAGGGGATATTCCCGTTCCAGCAGGTCGAAATTCTCATGACAGCCATCGATAAAGGCTATGGTGTATTTTTTCTGGCTCAGCTTTTTCAGGATCGCCTGCTCCTGACGAGTGCCGTCCCAGATAAAGCCAAAGTCTCCGCAGATGATCAGCGTATCCTCCTCACCGAGTCTGCGCAGATAAGGGTCATAAAATCGTTCAAAATCTCCGTGTGTGTCTCCTGTTACATAAACCAACGTTTGCTCCTCCTTGCTTTGCAAAACAACCGAAACAGATGCATGACCTCTTAAATGAAGCCGATGCATCGGATCCTCTTTAAAAAATTTATGCCGCACCCAAAAAAGCGGGCATTCTGTTCTCTCTGAGGTTATTTTATCATATTTTAGGAGAAAGGTAAATATATTTTCAAAAAAAGTCTTTTCCAATCGCTTTTTTTTTGTTATAATAAGAAGGAACAAGCTGAATTTAACTTCTGAAATACAACTCTGGAAGAAAGGACGTTATCTCCATGAAAAAAATTACACGACGCTGTGTATTGCCGCTTTTGCTTCTTTCCCTCCTGCTGAGTATGCTCGCACCCTGCGCGCTCTCAGCCGATGCCTATGCATTCACCCCGCCCTTTACCATCGAGAGCCAGTCGGGTATTGTGCTGAATCTGGATTCCGATACAGTCGTATACGAGAAAAATGCAGACCATCAGGAAATGCCGGCACATCTGGCACAGATCATGACGGCGATCATTGTAATGGAAAATTGCAGCGATATTGACCGTACTACCGTACCCATGTCTGTAAATCCTTATACCCTGTTTCAGGATTATGAGGAACTGGATGACATCCGCTATGCCGGTATTGAATCCGGCGACACACTGACCGTAACAGAATACCTCTATGCCATGCTGCTGACCTCCAGCTGTGAGTCGGCATATATCCTGGCACGTCATATCGGTAACGGAAGCATCGATACATTTGTAGGTATGATGAATCAGAAAGCGGCAGAGATCGGATGTCTCGGCACCCATTTCACCAATCCCACCGGACTGTACGACACGTACCAGATCACAACGGCTCGTGATATGATGCTGATCACACAATACGCCCTGAACAATGTTCCCCGCTTCCGGGAGATCGCAACTGCTCCCTCCTACACCACCATGTCCAAGAGCAATGTGGTGGAATATGCAAAGAACGGCTGGACCTGGGAGCATGCCAACACTATGACCTCTACGAAGAATCTGTTCTACTATGACGGCGTAGCAGGCATCAAGACAGGCAACCTCAATGCATACGGACGCAACATCGTCACTATGGCGACCCAGGATGGCATTACCTATCTGGTGGTACTTCTGGGTGCACCCTTTGATGATGTAGAAGGCGAACTGAGATATTACCACATCACCGATGCGACATATCTTCTGGACTGGGCGTTTTCCAGCTTCCGCTACATGACGCTTCTCGGAGATAACGAGGAAATTGCAGAGCTTCCGGTATCTGACTCCAACGGAAATGATTTTGTTCTGGTACGTCCGAAGGAATCCCTTTCGATCCTCTGGTGTACAGATGTGGATACCTCAGCGATCCAGCGTGTCCCCACCTATAATGAGAACATTTCCGCTCCGATCAGAAAGGGCGATGTATTAGGCCGGCTTGACCTGAAATTCTCCGGTGATGTCATTGCCAGCGTGGACCTGGTAGCGGTCAGCAATGTAGACCGTTCTGTGATCCGGCATAATGCCAACGCCTTCATCACCTACTTTACAGAACCGGGACTTGGTTCGACCTTCCATGTAAGCCTGATTTTCGGTGTGATCCTCTGCATTGCCTACATCATTCTGTGCATACATTCTGCTTATGAAGCACGTCAGAAGCAGAAGGCAGCAGATGCAGTCCACGTGGTTCCCCGCAGTACGAATACGAATGCGCAGCCTCAGCAGAAAAAGGCATGGAAGCGTTCTGATTCCGTATTCTATCATAAAAACGATACACGCAAATAAAAAGGTTCTGTTTGAAAAGCTAAGATATAAATTGCAGTATATCAGGAGAACTGCCGAAGGCAGTTGGTGGAATATACTTAATCGACCCATAAAAATCCGCAGAAAGCATTCCATTTCGATTGCTCCTGCGGATTTTCTGCTTTTATAAATCTTCTTCAAACCGACGGATATTTTCTGTCCGTCCGATTACAACGATCGTATCCCCTGCCTTCAGTACAAAGTCCGGAGAAAAGTCGATTTCTACCTGCTGATTCCGTTTGATGGCGATAACGTTCAGGTTATAGGTCCTTCTTACATTCAGAGAAAGTACACTGTGTCCTGCTGCCTTTTCCGTTACCTCGATCTCGATAATATTCACATCATCACTCAGGGAAATAAAATCCAGCAGATTCGGGGCAACCAGACGGTTTGCAAGACGCACTGCCATATCACGTTCGGGAAATACTACCTCAGCCCCCATCATTTCCAGAATATCACCCTGCTCCGCTGTCATTGCCTTTACTATGATCCGCTTCACTCCCAGACGCTTTACATGAAGCGTTGTGAGAATGCATACATCAATTTTCTCTGCAATCCCAACCACGACCACATCACAGTTCTGGATACCAACCTGCTCCAGACTCTCCTTGGTCAGACCGTGAATGATATAGGCATTATCCGTGAATGCTGCCGCTGCATTGACTGTATCCTCATCCTTATCGATAACGATCAGTTCGCAGTCATGTGCAGCAAGTTCCTCTGCCAGAGCAAAGCCGAATCTTCCCAGACCAATGATGCCGTACAGCATCTTCTTTTTCTGTTCCTTCTTTTTTGGCCGCATGGCGTCCCCTTCCTTTTTTCAAAAATGTATCGCAATCGCCGATGAATTTATGATTTTCCACAGATAATGAACACACAGATCAGCCTACAGGAAGCTGTCCCTCCGGAAGATCTGCAAGCTGAGTTTGTTTTCTTGCGAAAATACTGATGATCGTCAGTGAACCGAGTCTCCCGGCATACATCGTCAGCATCAGACAGATCTTTGCGATCACTCCAAGTTCCGGTGTAACGCCCATAGAAAAGCCTACCGTTGTGTAGGCAGACAGTGCTTCGAAAAAGAGATGCAGAAAAGGCTGTTCCGGTTCCGCCAGGCACATCACAAACGTACTGAGAAAAATCACCCCGATCGCAATCACAAGGATGGTAAATGCAGAATGCACCGTCTGTGTGGATATCCTGCGCTTGAATGCTGTAACAGAATGTCCTGTGGGATAGGCGATCACCGCACGTACCAGTATAAAAAAGCTTGTCACTTTGATGCCGCCGCTGGTAGAACCAGGGGCGGCGCCGATGAACATAAGCATCACAATAACAAGAAGTCCTGCACCCGTGAAACGTTCGATTCCATACGTGGAAAAGCCTGCGGTTCTTGTCGCAACGCTTGTAAAAAACGCATCGTTCCAGGAAATATTGTCTGTCAGCTTCAGAAGCAGCGTACCGCCGGCAATGAGCAGCACGGTCATAAGCAGAACCACCTTGGTATGGATGCTCCACTTTCTCGGAAGAAATCCCCGTGCCATCTCACGGATGACAAAAAATCCCAAGCCTCCTGCAATTGCCAGTGCCGCTGTCAGAAGACAGAACGGAACATTCTCTGCATAGCCGGACAGACTCTGACCCTTTTCCAGAATGTCAAAGCCTGCATTGTTGAAGGCAGAAACAGAATGAAATATGCTGATGCCCAGCGCTTCCCATACCGGATAATCCTGCACGAATACAAAAAAACTCAGCACTGCACCGGCTGCCTCTGTAACAAAGGTTGTCAGCAGCACCCACTTGATCAGTCCCTGCAATCCCATCATTGAGGGATAATTGAGTGCTTCACGAAGCAGAACACGGTCACGCATGCGGATTCTTTTCCCCGACATGGAAATAAATCCCAGACCGATCGTCGTAATACCCAGTCCTCCGATCTGTATCAGTACTCCCAGCACAAACTGACCGAATGCAGTAAAGGTTTCGGTCAGATCTGCGGTCAGAAGTCCTGTGATGCATACAGCACTGGTAGCTGTAAACAGCGCATCATGAAAGGGCAGAGATACCCCCTCCTTCTGCGATGCCGGCAGCATCAGCAGAACCGTTCCCATCAATATAATCAATACAAAGCCCAGCGCAATTGCCTGCATGGGCGTTAAATGTCGTTTTCTCATATTGCCAGATTTGTCACCCCGATGGATTATTTACCATTGATCACTCAAGCGTAACCCCACGCACATCCTCCAGCGTCAGAGTCGTGAGCGTCTCATCAGAAATCTCTGCGGTGATTCCTGCCAGACGATTTGCCTGATTGGAAAGTGCACTGTCTACAAAGTTACGCACGTCACGTGCATTGGCAAAATTCTCATCCCGCTCTGCACAACGCTTCCGGAAATAGTCCAGTACATGCAGTTCCGCCTCAGAGGAGGGCGTCAGGGCATATCGCTTGCAGGTGCCGCGGAAAATTTCCAGCAGTTCATCCGGCTTATAGTCCTCAAAATAAATCTTCGTACGGAAACGGGAATGCAGACCCGGATTGGATTCCAGGAACTGCTCCATCTCATCCGGATAACCTGCTACAATAACAATAAACTCGTCACGATGATCCTCCATCTCCTTGAGCAGGGTATTGACTGCCTCCATGCCGAAATCATTGGAGCCTGCTGCTGCGGTCAGTGTATAGGCTTCATCAATAAAAAGAACGCCGCCCATTGCCTCATCGATCACCTTCTGCGTCTTGATGGCAGTCTGTCCCACATAGCCGCTTACCAGTCCGGAACGGTCTGTTTCCACAAGATGTCCCTTTTCAAGAATTCCCAGCTTGGAATAGATCTTCGCAAGAAGACGGGCAACCGTTGTCTTGCCGGTACCAGGATTTCCGGAAAACACCATGTGCAGAGACAACGTCAGTTCCGGCAGACCTCTTTCCTCACGAAGCTTGCGCACCTTGATCAGGTTGATGAGACTTCCCAGTTCTTCCTTGACACGATGAAGTCCCGTCAGCGCATTGAGTTCTTCCATCAGTTCCTCCAGCGTCTGTTCCGGCTCCTTTGTAATTTCTACAGATGTACTGACCGGTTCCTTTTCTGCTGCCTTCTGCTGGCTTCCCGCCCCCTCTGAGGGCGCATCCGGCTTCATCCGGAAATCCGCCGGCACACGGGCTGCACGGTTCTTCAGCGGACTGCGCCATGCTCTCAGGTACGCTGCACGATATGCTCTCAGCTTCATCATCAGCTGCGCGATCGAGGTCGTCTGTATCACATCAGCTGTACCATCCATGGCACTGAGCATCAGACCGACTGTATGGATCGTCTCCAGAAACAGCAGCGACACGCTGCCGGTCGGATCGCCTCGCAGCATATCCTCATCCAGAAACAGCTGCAATACGCCGATGAAGGTATCTCTCACGCCGTTCTGTGTGATCTGGTGCTGCTGCAAAAAGCGGTTCAGGTACTGTGCGGAAACCTCATAGCCCATACAGTCCTGAATCAGTCCGATCTCATCCTCGTTCAGCCTTTGATTGGAATTTGCAAGAAACAGCATGTATTTCAAATAGGAAAAACGTGCATATTCATCCAGCGGCATACTGCTGCCCGGGATATAACGTCCTTCCGCTTCATATCTGCGGCACAGCTCATATGTATAGTGTACCGCCAGCTGCAAATCGGAACCTGCCATAACTTCTCCTCCTTATATCTCTTCAGGTGTATCCTGTACATCGCTCTGGAAAATTACAGATCGCAGATCCTCGTACATCTTATCATAAACTGCAAGCAGCTGCTGATTGGTTTTCTCACGGCTTCTGACAATTTCCATGGCTGCTGTTGCCTTGGCCTGTCCTGCAATATCGCCGGGCACCTGCTGACTGGGCATACGCTCCAGGTAATCCAGTGCCTTCTGCATGTAGGAATGATCCTCCTGAAGCTGCTCCAGCAGACGCTGTACGGCACGGTAGCTTTCCTTCAGTTCCCCGATTGTAAAAATACTATTTACCATCTTCCGAAATCTCCTTTTTTGTATTTGTATTGCGTGATTCGATCTTCTTCTTGATGAAAAATCCGATAACTGCTGCTGTCACCATTACCGCAGCCAGAATAATGACCAGTGTATAGTTCTGCTCCCAGATGCCGCCTCCCAGCCAGATCGTGGCGATCAGTGAGGGCATACGGCCCACGGTTGTCAGCAGGAACAGTCTCGACGGACGGATCGTTGTCAGAGCGGCAATGTAGGTCAGTGCATCCTTCGGCAGTCCCGGACAGAGAAACACCAGAAATATGAGAATTTCCAGCCGCTTTGGATTTTGCAGAAACTTATAGGTACGCAGCTGCTCGTCCGACACGAACAGGTTCACAATGGGTTTGCCCACAGCCTGCACCAGATAATATACAATTACTGTACCGCAGAAGCAGCCTGCCGCCGATAAGATCAGAGTCATCCATTCCCCGAAGAGCATACCGCCGATCAAAGGAATCGGTCCGCCGGGAATAACTGCAATGACGATCTGCAGCACCTGAAGGGCAAAATAGATCACATACTGGAATATACCCAGACTGCCTACCGTCTCCAGAATCTGCTGCTGACCCTCCTCTGTTGTCAGCGCACGCACCAGAGGCATAAAGGCAAGGCTGATTCCTGCAAACAGAATCAGAACCGCAGCCGCCAGAATGATGATCTTAGCCTTTCCCTTCCGTTCTGGTACAGGGGATGCTTTTTTTACGTCCTCGCTTACATTCATGCATATGCTCCTTTGCTTACATTTCCAGGCAGTTTTGCTGCCTTTTTCCATCATCTGTTTTACATTATAGTATACTCTATTTTCATCAAAAATGCAAGGACTTTTTCCTTTTCACACCGTATTTATCATAATTTCACAAAAGGACTTGACATTTTTCCCGGATGCGTGTATAATAGAGTATATATCTATAGAAAGGAAGGACGTATATGAAAACATTACGTGCGAGAATTGCAGCTATTTTACTGGTTGCAGTGATGGGGATTACACTGAGCGGATGTAACAACGAAGCAGAGGTGACTTCTGTTTCCGGTGGTGCGGAAGTTTCTGATAACGGGGATGCAAACAATGCCAATAACGGCGAAAACAGTGAGGATGACAACAGCAGCGCTGAAAACAACAACGCAGCTGAAAATAACAATGCTGCTGAAAACAGCGAAGCAGAAGAGGCAACCTCCATTGAAGATGTTCTGAAGCAGGAACCGATCTTCATATGGAATGAGGAAGGCTCCTCCAGCGGGGATACAGCTCAGGATCCGACAGAGGCTCCGACAGAAAGCGTTATTGTTGTAACGGAGTATGTTGCTGTGACTGAGGCTGGCGGCGAGGCTGCCACGGATGACGCAGGCGAGGAAGTAACTGAAGTTGTAACCGAAACGCAGGTCGTAACTGAAGCACATGTACCGGCTATGGACAATTTCCGTTCCTACTGGCTGGATATGACCCGCAAGGACGGCGAATACAACAAGACCTTCGGCGGTGAGTTCCTGGTTATTACCTTTAAGATCAAGGACAGCACACCGGACGGCAACTATGCCATCTCCATGGGCGAACAGGACTTTGTAAACTGGGAAGAAGAACAGCTGGATGTCAAGACCGTTGATGGTTATGTAACGGTTGGCGATGCGACTCCGGTTGCACCGGGTCAGGCACAGCCGGGTCAGTTCACCATTCAGGCAATGGGTGCTAAGGGCAATGCCGGCGACGAGGTTGAGGTTATTTTCAATGTAACGGATAACCCCGGTCTGGTTGGCTATGTATTCAACTTCCAGTATGACAAGAATGCACTGGAAATTGTAGATGCACGTGTCGGTGACGATTGCGTTGATGTAATCGGCTCTGTCAATGACTAATTACATAAGATAAAGAGAATCCCCTGGTATCACGGATACCGGGGGATTTTTTACCTTCAGATTTCTATATTCCTTTATGAAAACCAGACAGCTGCCGCTCGTTCCACCAGAGAAGAGCCTGCCCAGGCAGAAAAAACACCCATAACAGCTCCGCCCAGAATATCCGACGGATAATGCACACCCACATACATTCGGGAAAATGCGATCATAAGTCCCATGATCAGTGCAGGAATGCCTGCATAAAGCGGCAGTCCGCACATCAGGATCAATGCTGCTGAAACAGAACTGGTGGTATGTCCGGACGGAAATGACCAATCCTTAGGCAGTTCGATCAGAGGACGCAGCTGCTTCAGCTTGTGAAAAGGACGCTTTCGTGCCACAAGATGCTTCAGAAGACAGTTTGTCAGCAAAACACCGACAAGCTGGGCACAAACCACCACGATCCCTGTCAGCCGCTGTCCTGGTATCAGCAGCAGGACCGCTGCACAGACAAGCCACAGGATCCCGGCATTCCCCAGCGCAGAAATACGCTGCATCCAGATATTCAGTTTCGGGCGGCGAATTCTGTCCTGCACATTCAGCAAAAGCTTTTCGTCCAGAGCCAGCAAATACAGTACGGCATTCGGCATAGGCTTTCTCCTCATCCTTTTTGTTTATAATACCCTTTTTATATGAACTCCGTATGATATTTTACCGACAAGTTCATAAATCCTGTATTATATCTTCGACTGATACAGGTCAGATCCGGTTTTTTCGCCTTAGCTGCATAACAAGACACGCAGACAACACGGACAAACGGCCATGCATTCCGCACAGCCGTCTATCTTTTGGGCGTATATTACTTCATCCGCTTACCAGCAGGAGGACTCATTCTTCCTCGTGCCATATTCCGTTTGCCGCAGTTCTTATCAAAAGATGGATTACAGCAATAGAAATTCTTTGCATCCAGATCCTCCTGCACCTCACGCAGCGCTTCCCCGAATCTCTGGAAGTGAACGATCTCACGCTGCCGCAGGAACTTGATCGGATCCCGTACATCCGGGTCATTACACAGCCGCAGGATGTTGTCGTAGGTGGTACGTGCTTTTTGTTCTGCTGCAATCCGCCATAAGCAATTCAAGTTTAAAATTTCCAGTTGATTTCTATAGGAATTTCCTTGGCTTCCGGATTTCGTTTCCCAACAATGATAGAATCAATCAGCTGATTCACAACCTCATGTGTCAGATGCTCTAAAGACAGATACTCTTCAAGCTGAGTTCTTCGGTCAATGGATTGTGATGCACTCGTTTCAAGCGCATCAAGCTGTTCCGTAACCTCTGCTATCAGCTTTTCATATGTATTTCTGTCCTTGTGTAAATCAGCAGACAGCTGAATAAAATCTTCCTCAGAAAGTATGCCCTTAACCTTATCCAGATACAATGTCTTGATTCCCTCAGAACAGGGAATGATTTTTTCTTTGTATTCTTTCAGCTGCGCCTGTAGGCTTTTACGTGTTTCATCAAGCCTTTCCTGGAAAACCACATTCTGTTCCAGTTCGTCCATATTGAGATACTGCTCCGAAAAGCACTTGATTTCAGATAACACATGCTTTTCCAGAACCGCAAAAGAAATAAACGAGCCGATACATGCATCCTTGCAGACATTTTTTGTTGCACATTTCAAATAACGCTTGTCATGTGCTTTCGTAGAACGCATGACGTAACCGCAATGCATACATCTGACCTTTCGGGCAAAAATTCCGATTTCGCCATTCGAAAACGGCTTTGCCTTCTGCCCTATCATCTGCTGAACGGTATTCCAAAGCTGCATGTCAATAATCGGTTCATGCGTACCCTCTACTCGAATCCATCGGTCTTTCGGGATGGGCTTGTTCTGCTTGGTCTTATAGGAAATACTTCCGTACTTTCCCTGCACCATGTTACCGATATAGATTTCATTTACCAGCATATCAGCAATAGAATAGTACTTCCACATAGTCGCCGTCTTGGTTTTCGGCGGCTGATAGCGCAAGCCTTTCAAACGCTTGTACTCCGTAGGATTCGGGATTCCTTTTTCATTCAGATGCCTTGCAATTGCACTCTTTCCCATACCTTGTGAAAACAATGTAAAAACCTCTCGCACAACCTGTGCAGCTTCTTCATCAATTATCAGATGTCCCTTTTGATTCGGGTCTTTCTTGTAACCGTAAAGCGCAAAAGCTCCGATATGTACGCCGTTTCTTCTCTTGTTTGTCAGAACACTTTTGATATTGTCTGACATATCCTCCAGATACCATTCATTGATTAAGCCGTTTATTTGACGTGCTTTTTTGTTCCCCTTGATTTCTGTATCCGCATTATCCACAATACTGATAAAGCGGATATTCCAGATAGGAAACAGACCATGAATGTACTTCTCTACGATTTCAAGCTCTCTTGTGAATCTGGATTGCGTTTTACAAAGCACAATGTCAAACTTATGTGCAGCAGCATCTTCAAGAAGCTTGTTAAATGCCGGTCGGTTTCTGTCTGCTCCTGTGTAATCATCATCACTGTATATATTGTATATTTCCCACTCCTTTTGTACTGCATACTCAATCAGCATGGATTTCTGGTTCTGAATACTTTCGCTGTCGTCTTCTTTAAAAGCTTTGTTTCTGTCCTCCTCAGACAAACGGCAGTAAATTGCAACCTTCATTGCCTTCATCTCCTCTTTGCAGATTAGATAAAAACAAATCGGTTTGGTATCGCTCTTATCATATAATAACAAATCCGATTTGTAAAGGAGGTCATTTATATTTTTTGTTAATTTTATTCTGGTGCATCTGTTCTATTATAGTAATCCATATCTTTGTGTAGTTGCTGGCACGTTCCTTTTCGTCTTTGCTCTGGAATTTGTTTGTGCATGATA
>JAFURN010000126.1 GCA_017480865.1 Ruminococcus sp.
ACAGCGATGGTCTTGCCGTACAGCAGAGACAGGTCACAATCTTCCTGATAAAAAACCTTTGCAGTATTTTCCATAATGAAAAGACTCCTTTTATAATAATATGGGTATATGGGCGGAATTATGCGTCTTTGAGACAATTGCCGCCTCTTTCAAGAGCAACCAGACCAGTACGGCACATTTCCAGAATGCCGTAGGGCTTCAGCAGCTCAATAAAAGCGTTGATTTTGGAGGATGCGCCCTGAATTTCGATAACCAGAGCCTCCTGAGAAAAGTCGATGATCTTTGCACGGAATACATCGGTTACAGACATAATGTCCTGGCGCTGTGCGGGGTTGTGCTTTACCTTGATCAGCAGCAGTTCACGGGCAGCGGTGGTATCACGCTGCATGACCTGAACCTTTTTTACATCATACATCTTCTCCAGCTGCTTTACGATCTGATCGCAGACAGCCTTATCACCGCAATGTGTAACCGTAATACGGGAGAATTCGGGAGATTCTGTTTCTCCTACAGTCAGTGTGTCAATGTTGAAACCACGGCGTGTGAACATGCTGGAAACACGAGTCAGCACACCCGAACGGTTTGCAACCAGAATCGAAATTACAAATTGTTCCATAGTGTTCACCTCTTACTTTTTAGCTGTGGGATCTACGATAATATCATCAATAGAGCCGCCGGGCGGGAGCATCGGCAGTACGAATGCATCGCAGTCGATGGTGCAGTCTACCAGAACCGGACCCTTGACCTCGAACGCCTTCTTCAGCACAGCCTTCAGTTCGTCCAGTGTACCAATGCAGCTGTCCATATTGGAGCATGCATCGCAAGCCTTGGGGCAGGTCTGTCCCGGAATCTGACCGACACGGAATGCCGGCAGACCGAAGGCTTCCGCCAGCTTTACAAAGTCCGTCTTTCTCTGGAGCGTAGTATTAGAATAGTGCTTGTCAAAGAACAGTGTCTGCCACTGACGAACCATGCCCAGAACGCCGTTGTTCATAACGAAGACCACAACCGGAGTCTGATTGGTAACGGCGGTAGCCAGTTCATTCAGATTCATGCCGAAGCTGCCGTCGCCTGTGATCAGGACAGTTTTCTTGCCGGTAGCGGTAGCCGCACCGATCGCAGCACCCAGACCGAAGCCCATGGTACCCAGACCGCCGCTGGAAATAAAGGTGCGTGAGGACTTGAAATCAAAACGCTGTGCCGCCCACATCTGGTGCTGACCAACATCTGTCGCTACGATAATATCATCGCCTGCGTTCTCAGCGGCCTCCATGATCGCATCGATTGCAGTAAAGGGTGTTATTTCATCGCCCTGACGTTCCAGTTCTGCGGTATAAGCCTTCAGCTCGGAAATACGTGCCTGCCATTCAGGAAGCTGCTTGGCTTCCACTGCTTCGCAGAGCGCAGCCAGGATTTTCTTCATAGAGCCTGTCAGTCCGAGATGTGCCTTTATATTCTTGTTCAGTTCGGATGCATCGATATCAATGTGAATGATCTTTGCATTTCTTGCATATTTGGAGACATTGCCCGTACCTCTGTCGCTGAAACGGCAGCCTGCTGTAATGATCAGGTCAGCCTCGTTCTGTGCGATGGAGGATGCATAGTGTCCGTGCATGCCTTCCATACCCAGCCATCTGGGGTTATCAGTGGGTACTGCGGACAGACCCATCATAGTGCATCCGATGGGTGCATCGATCTTATCTGCCAGAGCCTGGATTTCTTCGCCTGCATCATCTGTGATCGCGCCGCCGCCGATGTAGATATACGGCTTTTCAGAAGCTGCGATCAGCTTTACAGCTTCCGCAATGGCATCCATATTTACTTCGGGAACCGCTGCCTTTTCTACAACAGGAGCAGCTTCGTATTCGCAAACTGCCTGCTGAACATCCTTCGGGATATCGACCAGAACCGGTCCCGGTCTGCCGGACTTTGCAATGCGGAATGCCTCACGGATCGTGGGAGCCAGTTCATCAATGCTCTTTACAAAGAAATTGTGCTTGGTGATCGGCATGGTCACACCTGTGATGTCAACCTCCTGGAAGCTGTCTCTGCCGATGAGCGAGTTCGGTACGTTACCGGTGATCGCTACCAGCGGGATAGAATCCAGGTAAGCGGTCGCAATACCGGTTACCAGATTGGTTGCACCCGGACCGGATGTTGCAATTACAACACCCACCTCACCCGTTGCACGTGCAAAGCCGTCAGCAGCATGAGATGCGCCCTGTTCGTGTGCGGTAATGATATGGCGGATTCTGTCCTGGGCCATATAAAGTGCGTCGTAAATGTCGATTACCTGACCGCCCGGATAGCCGAACACGGTTTTTGCTCCCTGTTCGATCAGGGTTTCAATAATAATCTGTGCGCCTTTTAATTTCATTGTGATTCACCCTTATGTATTAAAGTAATGGGCGGATACCTGCATGCAGGTACAGTTCACCCGTAAAAACATCTACTTATTAGTATATCACTTTACCGTGCTGATTGCAAGGTTATCCTCTGCTTTTTACAATTTATACATTTTGAATACATAAATTATGCGAAATTTGATTCAAAGCAGAAGCTGATAGAAAAAACTGAAAAAAATAAGAGAAAGGGCTTGACAAAAGGAGAAAAATCCGATACAATAATAACAGGAAGTCTCAATAAGGGGGCTTCTGATATAAGCAAAAGGCGACGAAGGGAAAAAAGATGTTTCCCGCCGGTTCAGAGAACTGTCGGATGGTGCAAGACAGTGCGGCAGAAACAGGATAACTGGTCCCGGAGCCGTGGGCTGAAATGAAAAAAGTAGGCTGCACCGGGTTTCTCCCGTTACAGAGAAGCACATTGATGGATGTGACAGAGTGGACGAATCTCGTCAAGAAGAGTGGTACCACGGAGAAGCAAATCTTCGTCTCTTTTATGCTATTACGGCATAAAAGGGGCTTTTTTTATGCGTGTTCACATTCGACCATAGACATATCGGTGACAGAAAGGAATGTTTGAAATGAAAAATGTAAACAAGTATACCCGACAGTTTTTCCCGGTGGAAAATCCGCCCATGCGCTGGGCAAGCAAGAATTATATTGACAAGGCTCCCATCTGGTGCAGTGTTGACCTGAGAGACGGCAACCAGGCGCTGATCACCCCCATGAGCCTGGAGGAAAAGCTGGAATTCTTCAAGGTGCTGGTAGATATTGGCTTCAAGGAAATTGAGATCGGTTTCCCGGCAGCATCTGATACAGAGTATGATTTCTGCCGTACTCTGATCGAGCAGGATCTGATTCCGGATGATGTTACCATTCAGGTTCTGACGCAGGCAAGAGAACACATCATCGCCAAGACCTTTGAGGCACTGAAGGGTGCAAAGCATGCCATCGTACATCTGTACAATTCAACCTCTCTGGCACAGCGTGAGCAGGTATTCAAGCGCAGCAAGGAAGAGATCATTGCAATTGCAGAAGCAGGCGCTAAGATGTGCAAGGAATATCGTGAAAAGACTGAGGGTCACTTCACCTTTGAATACTCTCCGGAGAGTTTCACTGGTACCGAGCCGGAGTTTGCACTGGAGATCTGCAACAAGGTGATCGACATCTGGGAGCCTACAGCAGATGATAAGGTGATCATCAACCTGCCGGTAACGGTATCCCACTCCATGCCGCATGTGTATGCAAATCAGGTGGAATACATGAACGATAACCTGAACCGCCGTGAGAATGTGATCATCTCGCTGCATCCGCACAACGACAGAGGCTGTGCGGTAGCTGACAGTGAAATGGGTCTGCTGGCAGGCGGTGACAGAATCGAGGGTACGCTGTTCGGCAATGGCGAGCGCACTGGTAACGTGGATATTATCACACTGGCACTGAATATGTACTCGCAGGGCGTTGAGCCGGAACTGAATTTTGAGAATCTTCCGGAGATCACAAAGGTATATGAGCGTGTGACCCGTATGCGTGTATATGAGCGTTCTCCGTACAGCGGTCAGCTGGTATTTGCTGCATTCAGCGGTTCGCATCAGGATGCAATTGCAAAGGGTATGAAGTGGAGAGAGACTGAGGAACGTGAGCACTGGACCGTACCGTATCTGCCTATCGATCCTACAGATGTCGGCAGAGAATATGAGGCAGATGTAATTCGTATCAACAGTCAGTCGGGCAAGGGCGGTATTGGCTATCTGATGGAAACCAAGTATGGTTATGACATTCCGGCAAAGATGAGAGAATCCTTCGGCTATCTGGTAAAGGGCATTTCCGACCGTGCGCATAAGGAACTCCAGCCGGATGAAGTTCTGAACATCTTCAATGAAAGCTATGTGAATATTGAAGCACCGGTATCCATTCCCGAAATTCACTATGCACAGAAGGATGGCATGATCGAAGCGTCTGTAACCATCACCAAGGACGGCAGCACATCTGTTGCAGCTGCAATGGGCAACGGTCGTCTGGATGCAGTCGGCAATGCGCTGAAACAGCATCTGAGTATCGATTTCGTTCTGACGACTTATACCGAGCATGCTATGGAGATCCGTTCCTCTGCAAGTGCAGTCTCCTACGTGGGTATTGAGAAGAACGGCAAGACCTATTGGGGCGTAGGTATTCACACAGATATTTCTACATCCTCCATTAAGGCACTGCTCAGTGCGCTGAACCGTATGCTGGCAGAGTAAGAGAAGGGCTTTTTCGATGCGGCAGTTTTCCTGAGAATCTGCATCCATAATAAATGAAGAGAAGCTGCTGCAGGACTGAGGCTGCAGCAGCTTCTTTATGCTTCTGAATTTCAAAAGGGTCTATTTGAATTGTTGGGGTAAATTGTAGTTTATCGGGTGAACTACAATTTACTATCCCCACTTTTTGTATAAAACCACAAAAAATGCGTTATGCCGGAGCATAACGCATTTTTATTACAGATTCGCTATCGATTCAATTAAGAGGGCATAACCGGCAGACCGGTGATCAGACGAACGATGCTTCTGAGCAGTGCGGTTACGTCTGCGCCGTTGATGGTGTTGTCCTCGCAGCAGTCAGCTGCATCCTTCTGTGTGTCGGTCAGGTCGAGTACCTTTGCAATGTACTTGTTGATGTAAACGACGTCAAGCAGAGAGATCGAACCATCCAGATTTACATCGCCATAGGTATAATCGCCCGGAACCACTGTAGTTGTCTGAGAAGTAGTAGAGGTTGTTGTTTCCTTGGAACCGGATGTTGCGGGAGTTTCTGTTGTAACAGTTGTAACGGTTGTAGTGTTGGATTCAGTTGCAGAAGATTCTGTCTGCTTGGAACCAGTGGTAGAAGCGGTTGTGGAAGAAGCTGTAGTTGTTGTTGTGGAAGTAGTTGTAGAGGTTGTTGACTCACTTGTACCAGGAGTAACTGTAACATTACCAGAAATGCTCATTTCATCCATGCAGCCGCCGTCAGTTTCGAACAGTGCTGTCAGGTCAGTGCCAAGAGTGCTTGTAGCTTCCATGAGGCTATAGTTGCCGGACGGAACATAAGAGATGGAAGAATCCATTTCGAAGCCTGCATAGATACATTCAGATGCAACAGATTCAGTTCTGCTGCTTACGATCGTACCCTGCTCATTGCCTCTTACATTGTCAAATACGTCGTTATAGCTCTTTACTACACCGCCGCTTGTAACTTCCATCGGATCCTTGGAATCCTTGAAGTAGTTGTATTCAGAGAAGATATAAGCGTTTGCTCTCGGGTTCATGCAGTAGCTGGTCTGACCATCGAATACGTTGTTGTACATATGGATGTCAGCCTGACGAGCCAGCGGGCCACGGGATTCGCAGTTCTTCCAGTAGTTGTGGTGATATGTCAGGTGATACTGAAGGCTTGAGTCAGAAGAACCAACAAGGTTTGTCTTATGATAACCTTCATAGTAGCAATAGCTGTTTGTAAAATACTGACCACGCTTGAAGTCGCATGCGCCGTAGCCGCCGTCCTTATCTGATTCAGCAGGATTAGAAATCTTAGGAGCATAGAATTCGCAGTTGTGGATCCAGCATCTTTCAACCGGAGCTGTCAGCGCATTGTCACCCTGCTGACCTTCCATA
>JAFURN010000127.1 GCA_017480865.1 Ruminococcus sp.
CTCACGATTGCCTCTTGCCCAGGTGGAATCCACTGTGTTGGAGAAGTAGAAGCAGTAATCGAAGGTACCGTATTCTTCAACAGGGATCCAGGCACGGTAGGTGATGTTGTTTGCTTCGGCAATAAACTTGTTGCTTCCGGTGGAGATCACAGTGTTGGAAACATAGGTGTTGAAGGCTTCATCTGTACCCCAGTCCCGGGAAAGCTCCACTGCCGGAAATTCCGATACAGGCGCAATTTCTGTTGCGTTCTCTGTTGTGACAGCAGGCTCCGCCGTTTCAGTAGGGCGTTCTGTCTCGGTGGTAGATGTGCCGCTGCTGCATGCGCAGAGCCAGAGTGAGGCAGCAGCAGTCAGCAGGCATAAAATTCTCTTCCTCATAAGATCCGCTCCTTGCGTCAATTGAATTTTCTTTATCATACCAGATTTTTTGGCGTCTGTCAACAACTATTATAGGGTTTGACGCTTCTTTGACAGTCAATCTATACAATTTTCCGAATTTCAAAAAAACACTTCCCAAAATCAGAAAAATGTGGTATGATTAAAGGGATATCATGCAGCTGTCAGCAGCTGCTTGCAATTTTTTCTCATATGTTGTATAATAATATGGTTTGCAGAAATATTATCATTGACCTGTGCGGACGGAGGGATGCTATGCGTTTTGAAAAAAAGGAATTGCTGTATGTGCCGAATATACTCAGCTATATCCGTATACTTCTGATTCCTGTGTTTATTTATTTATACCTGCGTGCAGAAACGACAAAGGACTGTCTGATTGCTGCCATTACCCTTGCAATATCAGCCCTCAGTGATATGTTCGACGGCAAAATTGCACGGAAATGGAATCAGATCAGTGAACTGGGGATCGCACTGGATCCCATTGCAGATAAGCTGACGCATTTTGCAGTGGCAGTCTGCCTTTGTACACGCTATATGATTTTTATCATTCCTGTATGTATCCTCTTTTTCAAGGAGATCTACATGGGTGTAATGAATCTTTACAAGATGAAAACAAAGAACAAGAAGCTGGGCGGCGCTGAGATGTTCGGCAAGGTCAGTACGGCGATCCTGTTTTGTGCCATGATCCTGCTGGTACTCATGCCGGAAATGCCGGAGATACTGGTCTATCTGCTGACAGCCCTCTGCTCGGTGTGCCTTGTTGTAGCCTGGATCGGCTATTTCTTTGTTTTCCGGAAGCTGTAAAAGCCGATGCGTATTGTATCAGATTGGTTTTCTGCCCGGAAAATTGAGCAGAGCGGACAATGCTTCCGCTGGGAGAGGCTGCCGGACGGCAGCTTCCGTGTTCCTGCCTTTGAGACAGTTCTGCATCTCAGGCAGCTGTCGGAGCAGGAAATATACCTTGACTGTACGGAAAGTGATTTCCGGGATCTGTGGCAGGATTATTTTGATCTGGGGTTTGATTACAGAAGATTCACGGAGACAGCAGTTTTGCGGATCGGCTCGCCGTATCTTGCTGCCGCTGCACAGTCTGCAAGAGGCATCCGTATTCTCCGGCAGGAATTATGGGAGACTGTTGTAAGCTTTATCATCAGTGCCAATAACAACATCCCACGTATCAAAAAGATTTTATCAGCGCTTTGTGAGACTTGCGGCGGATTTCCGAATCCGCAGAAGCTTTATGCGCTGGATACCGACACGCTGCGCCGGTGCGGCACTGGCTACCGTGATAAATACCTTCACGGGGCAGCTGAGTTTTTTCTGGAACGTAGTCCGCTGACACTGCTCAGCGGTTCTTCTTATGCAGAGGCAGCTTTGTATTTGCAGCAGCTTCCCGGTGTAGGACCTAAGGTTGCTGACTGTATCTGTCTTTTCGGGCTGGGCTGCAAGGATGCTTTCCCCAGGGATGTCTGGGTGAAACGCATTGAACAGGAGCATTTTGGCGGCTGCTTTCCTGTAGACAAGGCACCGGAGGCTGCTGGTGTATTGCAGCAGTATTTGTTTTACCATGAGCGGGCGATGCAGGGACTTTGCCCGGATGAATTTTGATGAGGTGAATTATGGCGAAGAAAACACCGGTATACGATAATGAAAGTATTACCATGCTGAAAGGTCCGGACAAGGTGCGTAAGCGTCCGGGCGTTATTTTTGGTTCGGATGGCCTGGATGGATGTGCGCATTCCATCTTTGAGATCATATCCAACTCGATTGACGAAGCGCGTTCCGGCTTTGGCAGCAGGATCCTGGTAACACGCTACCGGGATTGCTCCATTGAGGTCGAGGACTTTGGCAGAGGCTGTCCGGTTGACTTCAACAAGAGCGAAAACCGCTATAACTGGGAACTGGTATACTGTGAGTTGTATGCCGGCGGTAAATATGATGCAGGCGCAGATAACTATGCCTACTCACTGGGCCTGAATGGTCTGGGTCTTTGTGCAACACAGTTTGCATCGGAATATATGGATGTAGAGATCCATCGTGACGGCTTCCGCTATAATCTGCATTTTGAAAAGGGCGAAAATATAGGAGGACTGCAAAAGAAGGCGGTTCGCTCCCATCCGACTGGTACAAAAATCAAGTGGCGTCCCGATCTGGATGTATTTACCGAAATTGGTGTTCCGGATGATTATTTTCATGATGTACTGAAGCGTCAGGCGGTTGTCAACCCGAATCTGCTCTTTGTGTACCGCAGCGAGCAGGAGGACGGCACATTTTCAGAGGAACGGTTTCTTTATGAGAATGGTATCTCTGACTATGTAAAGGAAATTGCAGGGGAGAATGCGCAGACTGCCATCCAGACATGGAGCTGTGAGCGTGAGGGACGTGATCGTGAGGACAAGCCTGATTATCGTGTAAAGCTGTCGGTATCCCTTGCTTTCTCCAATAAAGTACAGAAGATCGAATACTACCACAACTCCAGCTTTCTGGAACATGGCGGTTCCCCCGAACGTGCGGTGAAGCAGGCATTTGTGTCTCAGATCGACAGCTATCTCAAGCAGAATAACAAGTATCTGAAGAATGAGGGCAAGATCACCTTTGCGGATGTGGAGGACTGTCTGATTCTGGTATCCTCCAGCTTTTCTACTCAGACATCCTATGAGAACCAGACCAAAAAGGCGATCACCAATAAATTCATCTACGAAGCAATGACGGAATTCCTCAAGCATCAGATCGAGGTATACTTCATCGAAAATCCGGATGAGGCGGTAAAGATCGCTGAGCAGGTGATGATCAATAAGCGCAGCCGTGAGAATGCTGAGAAGACTCGTCTCAACATGAAGAAAAATCTTGCAGGCAGCATTGATCTGACGAACCGGATCGAAAAGTTTGTGGACTGCCGCAGCAAGGATCTGTCCCGCAGAGAATTGTATATTGTAGAGGGTGACTCTGCGCTGGGTTCCGTTAAGATGGCACGGGATGCCGAATTTCAGGCGGTGATCCCGGTACGAGGCAAGATCCTCAACTGCCTCAAGGCGGATTATGTACGCATTTTCAAGAACGAGATCATCACGGATATCATCAAGCTGCTGGGATGCGGCGTTGAGGTAAAGACCAAGGCAAACAAGGATCTGTCTTCCTTCAATCTGGAGGGACTTCGCTGGAATAAGGTTGTTATCTGCACTGATGCGGACGTGGATGGCTTCCAGATCCGTACCCTGATTCTGACGATGCTCTATCGTCTGACACCGACACTGATCGATCTGGGCTATGTCTATATTGCGGAGTCGCCGCTGTTTGAGATCACTACCAAAAAGAAGACCTATTTTGCCTATACAGAGAAGGAAAAGACGAAGATCCTGGAGAAGATCGGGGATGAAAAGTGTACCATCCAGCGTTCGAAGGGTCTGGGTGAGAACGAAGCAGATATGATGGCGCTGACTACGATGAATCCCGATACCAGACGCCTGATTCGTGTCACACCTTCTGATGTAGAGGAAACGGCACGGATGTTCGACCTGCTGCTGGGTGATGATCTGCAGGGCAGAAAGGATTTTATTGCGGAATACGGTGCGGATTATCTGGACCTTGCGGATATCAGTTAAATGGAATTTTTTGACAGTTATTGACATATTTTTGTGTTTCGTATATAATAATTATGGAATGACAGCTGAGGTGTAACGGCAGTCATTCCAGAGATACGCAGCTGAAAAGGAGAAGCTGCCTGACGCAAAGGAGCGTATGAAAATGAAACTGATTACTTTTGCGGTGCCTTGTTACAATTCCGAGGCATATATGGATCGCTGTATTGACTCCCTGCTGGTTGCAGGCGATGAGGCGGAGATCATCATTGTAAATGATGGCTCCTCCGATGGTACAAGCGAGGTTGCACATCGTTATGAAAAAATGTATCCGGGCATTGTGCGTGTTGTGGACAAATCAAACGGCGGACATGGCTCCGGTGTCAATGCAGGTCTTCAGCTTGCAACCGGTGAATATTATAAGGTCGTGGATTCCGATGACTGGCTGGATGCCAAGTGCCTGAAAAAGTTCATGTGCAACCTGCGCCGCTGGAAGGCAAAGGGAAATATGCCGGATCTGGTCGTGTGCAACTATATCTATGACCATCTGTATGAGCCGGAAAAGACCGTTCCTATGAAATACAGCAATGTATTTGAGGTAGGTAAGTTCTGTACCTGGAATGATATGGGTATGTTTCATCCGTCCCAGTATCTGATCATGCATGCCCTGTATTTCCGGACGGAAATACTTCGTAAGGCGGGGGTAAGACTTCCGGAGCATATGTTCTATGTGGATAACATTTTTGCCTGTCAGCCGCTGCATCTGGTAAAGAGCATCTGCTATCTGAATCTGGATCTCTACCACTATTTCATCGGAAGAGAGGATCAGTCGGTAAACGAGTCAGTACATATCCGCAGAATTGACCAGCAGCTGTACATTACACGTTTTATCATGCAGTGCGTGGACATGCGGGCATGCCGTGCATGTTCCCGGAAGCTGGAACGCTATCAGCTGCGGTTCCTGTCGATTATGATGACGATCTCCAGCATCTATCTTCTGAAGATCGGAACGCCTGAGGCACTTCAGAAGCGCAGACGCCTCTGGGATGATGTAAAGGCATATGATCCGGATTTGTATTATCGTCTGCGCTGCTCCACACTCAGCGGCTTTACCATTCTGCCGGGTACTGTGGGACAGAAAATTGCTGTAGAGGGATATGAGATCGCACAGAAACTCTATGCATTCAACTAAAGAATCCATGTGACAGCAAAGCGGCAGTTCCTGTTTTCAAGGAAATATCCGGGAACTGCCAATGCTTTGTTCAGTATTTTTCAATGGTACAGCGATGAGAGACCTGCAAATAAAAGTCAATCCCTAAAAGTAGTGATTTACAAATAATTCACAATTAAAAAATGACACGACAATAAGACCGCCGAAGCGGTCTGAAAATCAAAATGCAGTTGAACCCGACCGGCAACCTTGACAGA
>JAFURN010000128.1 GCA_017480865.1 Ruminococcus sp.
CACTTCGTGCTTCTCTCCTGCTATGTCTCAATTTCCGCATAGGATCTTTTCTACATGCTGTAACAAGATGTCCTGGATGTGATTACCTGAAATTTTACCTCTTTTATAATGCGGAATTTGGTTTGTTTGTTCGGCGAAAAAGCACGTAATTGAAATGCCGGGAGTTTCGCCGCCTGCGGGCGGCGACCAGCTTACGCAGCTGGACCGCGCGAGCTGCAGCCAGCTCGACCGCCTTTCTGCCTTCGGCAGTTCGTGCGATAAACTTCACTTTTCAAAAAAGCTTCCGGTCAGACCGCCTGACCGGAAGCCTTTACGCCTGCACACTCATCTGTGCTGCTCCCTGTTCTATACCTTTATCACCTCCACTTCATGAATGCCATAATACCGCAGCGTCTTCATCGTCTGCATATCGATCCACTCACCGCTGATTACAATGGGAACCGCCGGCGGACAAGGTACCCGCACTCCTGCACATACCCTGCCCAGCGCACGGCTGACCGGTATCACCTCACTCTCTGCCAGCGCTGCCTCCCGTACACTGCACCTGACCTCCGGCTGCGGGAAAACCGGCGGCTCCTCTGCCTTCCCCTCCGGTGTGAAATCACATCCAAGCAGACATTCCTCCAGATGCGCTGCCTGCTCCGGTTCCTCCCATGCCGACAAAAGCAGTACCACAGCCTCACGTCCGGCATATTCCGCATAACAGCCCACCTCCTCAAGCTGCTCTGCAATCTTTCTGCCGTCACATCCCATGGCTGCCGTGTCAATGGATATGTGCAGCGGGTCGCCTCCCTCCGACCCGAAAATTACCTTCCCCCGAAGACGCTCACGCATCCCCTCTGCCAGCTCCGTAACCCGGCACAGACGCTCTCTGCATGACTCCTCCAGAAAACGATTGCACAGATCCAGCGACAACAGCATGAGATAAGACGGACTCGTCGAACCGAACATGCCCATAGCACCCTTCAGCCGCCCCGCATATGCCGCATTTGCTGTATGCAGATATGCACACCCCGTCAGACAGGGCAGCATCTTATGGGCAGAATCACAGCACAGATCCGCACCCAACGCCATCGGATGACGGCTTTCCTCATAAAACGCCAGATGCGCACCATGAGCATTGTCCACCAGAAGCGGCGCACCAAAACGATGGCTGACCTCTGCAATGGATCGGATATCTGCCGTATGCCCCAGATAATCCGGCGATGTAAGATAAACACACGCCGGCTCACCCTCCAAAGCCTCCAGCGCATGGGCAAAATCCTCTGCGGTGTATGCCCCCGACAGAATCCCATGCCCCTTTGACGGGTAAACCCATGTGATCTCCAGCCCCAGCAATACACATGCATTCAGAAAGGCTCGATGCACCGTACGTGCTGCAACAACACGCCGCCCCTCCTGCCGCATCAGATACAGCATCGCCTGGATACACAGCGTTGAACCGCCGCAGGAATATACCGTCTCCCGGCTGCCGAATAACTCAGCTGCCTTCTTTTCACTTTCTGCAATGATGCCCTCTGCCTCAAAAAGGCTGTCCGCTCCGCTGATCTCCGTCAGATCATAAGCATACGCCCCGGCAAGCTCCGGCACAGGGGATCTCCCCTTATGCCCCGGCATGTGCATCCGCAGAGGATTTCCCTTTGCATAATTCTGTAAAAATGTGTAAATCGGTGTGTTCATATGGATGATCTCCTTTGATTTATCTCCTTATCAGCTTCAGGTCATATTCCAGACGCTTGCATGCCCGCCGCTTCAGATGCGAAACACCGGATTCCGAAATTCCCATCCGTTTCGCGATCTCCTTCTGGGAAAGACCCTCATAATAGTATAACATAATTACTTCCTTTTGTCTCCATGTGAGACGCTCTGAAATAATCGTTTTCAGCTTTTCCAGTGCCTCCTGCTGCCAGCTCAGCAGAAATGCCTCCTCATCTTCCTCCTTCGGCGGCACAAACCGCAGGACTTCAGCCAGACTGCGCCCCATCAGCGGCAATACTCCTGCATGCTGCGCATGGCATACAGCAGCTCCAGACGTTCTTCACGCAGTGCACGCCGCCTTGCTGCCAGTGCCAGATATTCCGGATGGGATACCCGCACACGCAGCTGCATATTGATCTCATCGATCCGGTTCGTCAGCAGATTGCAGCTTCTCCGGTATTCTTCCATCAGTTCCTTCATATCCATAGGTCAGGTCGCTCTCCTTTCTTGCTCCTTTTTCTCAAAACGTGTCACGCACCTCTCTCTTTATCTCCATTATAACCCATTTTGAATTATTTGTCAAGCACTATTTTTCGTTTTGAGAAAAATAAATTTCAGGCAGTGTTTTCTCTTATCCCAAAAAGCACCAAAAGCGTCAGGGACAAAGTCCACAAAAAAAGAGAAGGCGGCAGTCAGGAAATGAGCAAATGAACGAAAAAAGGGCAAATGCAGGGAAAAAGGTACTCTGCCCACTTGCAGTTTCGGGCAACATGTGGTAAGATACGAAATATAGGCGATACCGCATAAAGACTGTGCGTCAGATGCAAGCAGATGACGTGCAGAGCCGTCAGGCGCGCTTTGCGCGGGATTCCCCATAGTATAGCGTGAGAGGATTTCAGAGGATATGGATCCGATAAATATATTGAGTGAGAAAAGGAATGGTGAAACCATGATTACAAAGGCACAGACAACGTGCAGGGAAATATTCGGGGGATTGAAAAACCGGATCCGGCGGCTGAATGCATGGCGGATGGAAAACAGCAGCCGCTTTCCTATGACAAATCTCTTCCTGCTGATTCTTTTCCCCATTTTCCTGGTGTGCATGTCCGAACTGACGGTCAACAAATATCCCAGCAAGCTGGTGCTTTTTATTGCGGAGCATCCGGGGATCATGGTATTTGACATCATGATCGTGGGCGTGATCTTCCTGGGATTTCTGCTGATTTTGCGAAGGGGATGGCTTGCTATGCTGCTGGAGGCATTCGGTGTCATGGCGCTTTCCATTGCAGAGCTGTTCAAATACGGCACAAACGGCAACCATCTGATGATCCCCGATATGATGCTGACCGGAAACATCGTTTCTCTGACAGGCTTTGCCTATATCAAAATTACCGTACGGCTGGTTATTACCGTGCTGATCGTGATCGCATATCTGGTGACGGCATTTCTGCTGAACCCCCAGCTTGACAGGAAAAAATTCCGGATCCCCGTACGCATCCTCCCCGGCATCGCATGCCTGGGTGCGGTCGTACTGCTGGTGATCACACCCTCCGTTGCACAGCCCATTTACAGAACCTTCGGACTGGATACAAAGGAAGCGAACAACACCTTCATTCTCAATGAAAAGTACGACAACAACGGCTTTATTGCGTTCTTCCTGCAAACAGGCTCTGAGGGATTTTCCTCGGAACTGGAGCAGCCGGAGAATTATGAGGAAAACAGTGTAAATATCATTGATTCGTATCTTGCAGAGCCGGAGGAGGACGGGGCAGCATTTGAACAGGGCAAGCCCAATGTCGTGGTGATCATGTCGGAGAGCTATGCGGATTTCCGTGTCTTCGAGGAACTGGAGGATACCATCGGTGATACATACGAAAGTCTTGATGCGGCAGCGGAGCTTGGCTGGCAGGGAACAGCAATTGCGCCGACCTATGCAAGCTACACGGTGCGCACGGAGTTCGAACTGATGTTCGGTCTGCCGGTCAAGTCCCTGGACGACCCCAGCATGCCCAACCGTGTGCTTCTGGACAGAGCACAGCCGACGGTTCCTGCATATTATAAGACGTGGGGCTATAACACGGCGTATATTCATCCGTATCTGGCGAGCTTCTACGGCAGAAACAGGATCTATGCAAACTTCGGCTATGATACCATGATCTTCGACACGGATTTTACCGTTCCGGTTGAATATTTCGGCACATATATTGACGATAATACCATACTGAACCAGATCGAGCAGCTGATGACGGAATCAGAGGAGCCGATGTTCATTCACACCACCACCATGCAGAACCATCAGCCCTATGATCAGGGCACCGGGGATGAGTTTGACAACTACCTGGAATGGGTACAGCACACCTCCGAGGGACTGGAGGATTTCCTGGTGCGCATGGAGCAGTTTGAAGAGCCGACTGTGATTCTGTTTATCGGTGACCACTTCCCGTCTCTGCGCGGCGATGACGGCATTTACGCACAGCTGGGAATCACCAGTGAGAACTGTGACACACTGTACGAGCAGAAGTACATTCTGTGGAACAACTTCGGACTGGATGAAAGCGTACTTCCCAAGGAAAATGTATCGGTATTCTATCTGCCCTATGTGATGATGGAATGGATCGATGCGCCGAGAGATGCGTTCACCCAGACCATGATGGATGAGATGGCGGTAACGCCGGTATACTCCACGAACTATAATCCCCGCCAGGCGGAGAATGAAAAGCTGGATGCGCTGACCTATGACCACATACTGGGAGACATTGTAGCGCCCAGTGCGCTGGATGTCCTTGGCGGCAAGGAGACAGCATCCGAGGCACAGGAAAAAGAAGAAAACTGAACCAGAGGTATTGAGGAGGAAACAGGTATGAAGCCGGTAGTAATCGGAACAAAGGGAACAGCGGAAGCTGTAGCAGATGAGAGCAGACTTGCTGTGACCGTGGGAAGCGGTTCACTGAGAGTTTACGCAACGCCGATGATGTGTGCGCTGATGGAGGAAGCGGCGTGCAGGGCGATCGAAGCCTACCTGGAGGAAGGCGAGACAACAGTAGGCACGAGCCTGGAACTCAGCCACAGTGCTGCAACACCGGAGGGCATGGGCGTAAGAGCCGAAGCGGAGATCATCGAGGTCAGCGGCAGAGAGATCACATACAGCATCACTGCGTATGATGAAAAGGGCGTGATCGGAACCTGCACGCACAAGCGTGTACAGGTAGGCGCAGAACGCTTCCTGCAGAAAACCTACAGCAAGCTGGACTAAGCAAAGCCGTTTTTCCGGAAAAATCTGCCCCGAACAGACCCGGCAAAGGGCCGTCTGTATTGCAGCCGGGCAGAATTTCGTAAAAAAATTCGCAAAAACCCTTGCAATTCATGCAGAGGTGTGTTATAATAGATAGGAATATTAAATATCAGAAGGAGGAGACATACAATGACAGCTCTGGAAATCATCCTTGGTTCCGTACTGCTGCTGGCATGTCTGATTATTACAATCATCTGCCTGATGCAGGAGCAGAAGCCGCAGAATGCTACATCCGCACTGAGCGGCGCAACCAATGATTCATTCTATGACAAGAACCGCGGCAGAACAAAGGAAGCGAGACTCAAGAAGTTCACAACGATCCTGACGGTTCTGTTCTTCGTAATCGTTCTTTTCATGGATATTGTACTGCCGCTGATTAACAAATAATCCAGCCGATCCTTCCTGTGACGCAGCTCTGCTGTATCACAGGAATTTTTTTCAGCACACCGGATATAATGACGGTGAATGGTAACGCCTTGTTTGAAGCAGAAGCCTGACTGCAAATGTACAGACTCCTGCTTCAGGCAAGGCAAAAAAATGAGTCAGAACAGACTGAGAAAGGGAAAGGAGTCCCAGATTATGGAAAACAAGAAAAATATGCAGAAAAATACAGAAGAGCTGATCGACAGCTATACACGGAAGATCCTCAAGGCTCTGGAAAAGGCAGGCGAACGCTGCCTGGACAAGAAGGATCTGGAGGCAAAATGCAGGATCAACCAGGGAAATCCCGGTGCCTACTATGCAGCACTCAAGGAGCTTCTGCGGACCGGTGATGTCTGCGTGCGCAGAAAAGGCTATGGTCTTTCCCGCCTGTTCGGCTACTGGACCGGCGAGGTCGTGCGCCTGAGCGGAACCTTCGGCTTTGTCCGTCCGGAGATCGAAGGAGAGGCAGATGTATTCATCCCCGGTAAATTCCTGCTGGGTGCAATGCCCGGCGACAGAGTCCTCTATCGGGAGATCCCCTCCCGCAGCGGAAAGCCCGAAGGCGAGGTCATTGATATCATTGAGGAAGCGGACAGCCGTCTCACCGGAAAAATCGTAGAGGAGGACGGTATTCTGTGCCTGCTCCCCGATACCATGTCCCGAACCCCCATCCGTATCAACCGCCGTCAGAGCGTGGAATACAGAGAAGGAGACAAGGTCCTGGCGGAAATCTGCATCCGGGGCCAGCGTCATGCCGAGCATATGGCGAAGGTCGTATTCTGCTTCGGAAATGCGGAAAATGCGGCAGTCTGCGCAAAGGCAATGATCACCCTCCACGGTGTCAAGCATGAATTCCCGGAGGAGGTCGTACAGGAAGCCGGTCAGCTTGCAGATGCCCCCATTGATGAACGTGAGATCGCAAAGCGTCTCGACCTGCGCGATGCAGCCATTTTTACCATCGACAGTGCTTACTCCAAGGACCTGGACGATGCAGTCTCCATCGAACGCACCGACAAGGGCTATCGTCTGGGTGTGCATATTGCCGATGTTTCCCACTACGTGCGCCCGAAATCCCCGCTGGACCTGGAGGCGATCGAGCGCGGTACCAGCGTTTACTACGCAGACCAGGTCATTCCCATGCTGCCGAAGAGCCTCTCAAACGGCATCTGCTCCCTGAACCCCCAGGAGGACCGCCTTGCCTTCTCCGCACTCATGGAACTGGACAAGCATGGTGAAATTATTTCCTACAGCTTCCGGAAAAGTGTCATCCGCTCCAGAGTGAAGGGCGTTTATACGGAGGTCAATGAGATCCTTGCCGGTACTGCCAGCCAGGAACTCCTGGAAAAGTATGCGGAGGTCATCCACATGATCCCCCTTATGAATGAACTGTGCGATGTGCGCATCTCTGAACGGGAAAAGCGGGGCGCTCCGGAAATTGAAACCACAGAAAGCGCCATCATTCTGAATGAGAACGGCATCTGCGTGGATGTGCAGCCAAGAACAAGAGGCAAGAGCGAATGCATTATTGAGGAGATGATGCTGCTTGCGAATGAAGCCTCTGCGAAAATGGCGGAGGAAAAGGGGCTGCCCTTTGTATATCGTGTCCACGAGAAGCCCTCTATGGAGAAGATCGAGAATCTGGAGCATGTGCTCATCCGTCTGGGTGTGGCGGTCCCCGATTTCTCCGATGTGAAGCCGGTGCATCTGGCGCAGATCCTGAAAAATGCCAAGGGTACGGATGCATATCCGGTCATCAATGTCATGGTGCTGCGGTCTATGGCAAAGGCTGCTTACGACACCCAGCCCATCGGTCACTTTGGTCTTGCCCTTGCGGATTATGCCCATTTCACATCTCCCATCCGCCGCTACCCGGACCTTGCCATTCACCGCATCCTCAGTATGTGGTGTGAAAGCGGCGATGCTTCTGCGGTAAACAAGCGTTACAAGGGCTTTGTGACAGAAGCTGCAAAGCGTTCCAGCGATGCAGAGGTACGTGCGATCATGCTGGAGCGTGACTGCGAGGACTGCTACAAGGCAGAATATATGCAGCAGCATCTGGGTGAGGAGTTCGAAGGCATCGTTGCCGGTATCAGCGATTTCGGATTTTATGTACAGCTGCCCAATTCGGTGGAAGGTCTTGTGCATGTGCGCACCCTCCCCGAGGATGACGAGTGGTATAATGATGACAGCATTGCCTTCCGTGAGGTAAACGGAAACCGTGAATTCCGTCTGGGTGCTGCTGTGCAGGTGCGCTGCGTGAAAACGGACATCAACAGCGGCAACGTGGACTTCGAACTGGCGGAGTAAAGTGACAGACAGGTGGAAATCTGAGGAATATTCGCAGAATCTCTTGCATTTTCTGTGCAGCTGCGATATAATGTGTATAACTGGATGAAATGAAAAAATACCCCCCAGGCTCCTGCCCTGTTTGCCTCCCGGAGGAAAACAGGGACACTGTACAGGTGCGGACGGGGGAAGAAGGACCGGCGGGGGCTGCCCCGCAAAGGAGGATTTTTATGCGCAGAACAAGTAAATGCATCGCTGCTGCGATCACGGCTCTGCTGGCAGTGCTTCCGATGGGAAATGCGCTGACAGCTTCCGCAACGACACCGGATGATGTCATCGCTGCTGCTTACGCTGCCGGCTGGCCGGACTGGCTGGTGCAGCAGGCGATCAGTATGTATGCAGGCGGCAATTATACCTCTGAGCAGTGCGATAAGGCAATCGCACAGATCTATCAGTATGATGAAAATGTTGCTTCCCAGATCGAGGAACAGTTCGGTATTGCACCGCCCAGCAATATGGAAACCACAACACCCGCAGAAGGCAGTACAGAGAGCAGTACAGAAGCTGCCGGCACAGCAGGCTCCGGAAGCAGCGGTACTTCCTCCGGAAATACACAGACCGAAACAGAAACGCCCTCTGCCTCCCGTCCCACGGACAAGGAGTTTGTCAATATGACGCTGGAGGAAAAGAAGGAATACCTGAATTCCATGCCTCAGGAGGAGAAGGAAGCCTTTGTAAACACCATGACCAATCAGGAGCGCAACAGCGTGATCAAACAGCTGAGTGCCTCTGACAAGGCTGCCATCATCTCCAACTTCATGGAGGTCGGTGAGGAGTTCGGCATTTCCTTCAATATCGATGAGCTTTCCGATGATAATCTGCAGATCAGCGCACACGATGAGGAAGGCAAGCTGGTAAATGTCACCTCTATGGGCATTACCATTGATCCCACCGGAAATTCCTACACGGTTCCCATTGCAGCCGGTGCCGGTCTGCTGGTGCTGTCAGTCGGCGGTATGATCTTCCTTACACGCAAAAGCCGTCAGGAGGACTGAGCCATGAGGAAACGATGTAAGCTTTTTGCTGCGCTGGCGGCAGCTGCACTGGCGGTCTGCCCTCTGAGCGGTACGCTTACAGCCGGAGCCGCAGCGCCTGAGGATGTGCTTGCTGCCATCAGCGGCGCAGGCTGGCCCGACTGGATGGTCCAGCAGGCTGCCAATCAGCTTGGCAGCGGCAGCTTTACCGCAGAACAGTGCGATCAGATGATCGCCCAGATCTCAGAATACGATGCAGATATGGAAAAGCAGATCTGGGAACTGCTCAATCCGTCAGCACCTGCAGCCACAGCTGTGACCACGACCGCACTGCCTGTACAGGGCAATGTGACAACCGCCACAGAAACGGTACAGACACAGAATCAAAGCCGTCCGGCTGACAAAGCCTTCATCCAGATGACGCTGGAGGAGAAAAAGGCGTACCTTAGCAGTCTGTCCGGGGCAGAACGTCAGGCATTTCTGGACAACCTGACTCCGGAAGAACGCAACAGCATCATCAAGCAGATGAGCGTTTCCGACAAGGCAGAGCTGGTTGCCGGATTCATCGATATTGCCGGAGAATTCGGGCTCAGCTTCAACATCGATGAACTGACCGGGGACAATATATCCATCAGTGCCTACGATGCAGACGGCAATCTGGTGAATGTATCCTCTATGAACATGACCATTGACCCTACGGGAACCCCCTACACGCTGCCTGCTGCAGCCGCAGCAGGGCTTATGCTGGTATCCGCAGGAGGCATATATCTTGTCATCCGCAGAAGCCGTGTCTGAATTGCCTGAAAAGGAGATATCATGAAGAAAAAAACAAAGGACTTTGAACATACAGCTGCACAGCGCGCACCCATGTCCCGCAGTGTGCAGATCCTTCTGCCGGTACTGATCACGATGCTGTGCGCCGGCATTGCCATTCTGGTGCTGATGCGCCCCTATGAGCAGTTACATACCTATCTGAATATTGCTTTTATGGACAATATGAAGAATCCGGTGGATGAAAATAACGGTCTGCGGATCGTAGAAAACGAGATCGACACCACATATGAGGGAGAAACGGCTTCCGAGGGTGAGGCGGTAATTCCTGCCTTTGGTGAGCAGTATGCAATGCTGGAGATCGAAGCCATCGATCTTTCCGTTCCGGTATACTGGGGCAGCAATGCGCAGCTTCTGGAACGGGGTGCGGTTCAGACAACAGCTTCCGCTGTTGCCGGTGCAGGCGGAAATGCGGTCATTGATGCCCATGTAAACACCTTCTTCCGTGATCTGAACAAGCTGGAAACCGGCGATACCGTAACCCTGTACACCCAGTACGGCAGATTCACCTATGAGGTCAACCAGCTGATCGAATTCAAGGAGACAGACAAGAAGTATGTTCTTCCCACAGAGGAAGAGCAGCTGACGCTGTACACCTGCGAGATGCAGGTATTCGGCTCATCGGAGATCCGGATCGGTGCAGTCTGCAAGCCGACGGAAATGGTATACTACAGCACGGAGGTGGCAGAACAGTGAAAACAGGACGTTATATGATCGTACGGATTCTGCTGACGGTGCTGCTGACCTTCAGCATGACAGGCTATCTGGCATGCTCTGCGGTGACAAGTCTTGCAAGACCCTCTGTCTGCACGAGCATCATAAAAGAAGAAAAGCTTGCGGAGAAGGTATATACCGCCTTGGAAAAGGATTTCAAGGAGGCTTACAACACCACAGCGATTCCGCCGGAAACGTACATGGATGCCATTACAACGGAGTGGCTGGAAGCGGAGATGTGTCATCATACAGAGCTTTACATGAATTATATAAACGGTGCGGAGTCTGCGGTATACGAGGCGGATTTCACGGCACTGGAGGAGAGCATTACCGCATTCTTCTATGATTATGCAGAATCCATTGACTACGAGCCGGATGATGTTTTTGAGGAGAAGCTTTCGGAAACCATTACCAATGCCGAGAAGAAGATTACGCAGAGGATGGATGCATTCTACATGCAGACGCTTCAGGCGAACGGCATTCTCCCGAAGGTACAGAAGTATCTGCCTTATGTAACAGGTCTCAGCTGGGGCTTATGGGGTGTGAGCATTGTACTGATCGGGCTGCTGGTGGTATTGGAGCATGGCGGCGGCTGGCGGCGGATCTACTGGGCTGGCTGCGGGTTATTCGGAGCGGGAGCATTGCTGACGGCACCTTGTGCGTACATTCTTGGAACGGATGCGATCTCGGGATTTGCCATCAAGGAGCCGATCGTATACACGGCGATCACCAGTTTGCTGGAGGGAGCGCTTCAGTGGTTTATGATCAAAGCGATCGTATTTGGCGCAATTGGTTTGCTGCTTATTATTTTGTCGGTGATTCTGAACAAAAAGCAGGCGAAGGCGGAATAAGGAGATCACAGAGACACGCAGCATTTAAAGCAGCTCACAAAAAGAAGTCTCCCCAAACGAGTCAAGCATCTCTGAGGATATCTGCACAGCAGTCAAATCGACCTGATGCGGAATTGGCGGCATCGCTTGAAGGTGTGGAGCGAGAAAGGAAGAGGGAGCGGAGCGACCAATTTCCGGAAACAGAATAAGACGTAAAAGTCCGCAGCATTTGCGTGATTGTATTCACGAAAGCTGCGGGCTTTTTGTATATTCTCTCATACGATTCCCATTTAAAGGATTTCATGATTTTGATAGCCGCCGCAGGCGGGTATGGGAATGCATGAGACGGATTTTGCGGCGCAAAGCGTCACAAAATGGCGGGGACGTTAACACACGCCTCAAATCAAACCATTTCAACAGTTTGATTTGAGATCAGTATTAGATGTACTTTACCCGTACAGTCCGCAAAAATTGGTCGCTCCGCTCCCTCTTTTGCTGCGTTTCAAATTCCGCATACGATCTTTTCTTCATGCTGTGACATGTCCTCCTGGATGTGCTTGGATTAGATGGGAAACTCCTCTGTTATGCGGAATTTGGTTTTTCACTTTTGAAAAAGCACGTAATTTAAAAGCCAGGAATTTCGCCGTCTGCGGACGGCGACCAGGACGCTGTCCTGGACCTGGCAGCTTTTTTTGAGAAAAAAGCTGCGCAAAAAAACTTTTATGCCCGCCTCCGGCGGAAAAGTGATCGCCGGCACTCTGCACAAAATCACTTGACAGATAAAAGAAAACATGTTACACTAAAATGAGAAATGGGATTTTTTTAACCATAATCTGAAAGGAGTTTTTACCTATGAAAATGAAAAAAATCATTTCACTGGCTTCCGCTGCTGTCCTCGGCGTTACCGGTCTTACCTCCGGTGTGCCAGCCGCAGCTCCGGTTTCCGCAGAATCAAGCGGCAATTACAATTATGCCGAAGCCCTTCAGAAGTCTCTGTTCTTCTATCAGGCTCAGCAGTCAGGCAAGCTTCCGGAATGGAATGAGGTTTCCTGGAGAGCCGATTCCATGATCAAGGAGGACGGCACCGATGCAGACTTCATCCCGGGCGGATGGTATGACGCCGGTGACCACCTGAAATTCTCGCTCACAAATGCCTATACCGCCACAATGCTTGCATGGGGTCTTCTTGAATACGGCGACGCTGTCAAGGAGATCGGACTTTATGAATCCTACCTCCAGAACCTCAAGTGGGGTCTTGATTATGTGGAAGCCTGCGACCTGGGCGATTGTGTAGTCGGCACCATCGGCGAGGACGGCTTTGACCATGTATGGTACGGAAGCCCGGAGGTCTATATCAGAAAGTTCTATCTCAAGTCCGGTACTGAGGACAGACCCTATGACACCATTACCTGCACAACAACGGTTGCAGAAATGTCAGCTGCTCTCTCAGCAGGATATCTTGTATTCAAGGACGAGGATCCGGCTGCGGCAGAATCCTATCTCGAACACGCAAAAAGCCTCTTTGTACTCGCTGATGAAACATGGAGCAATGACGACATGGGTATTCAGGAGAAGTACTACAGCACAAAGCATAACTCCGGTACAGATAACTTCGTAGATGAGCTTTTCTGGGCAGCAAACTGGCTCTATATGGCTACCGGCGATCAGGCTTATCTCGACCTCTGCGAGGAGAAGTATATCCCGATCTTCCCCAAGGAAAGCCAGTCTACTATGAATAAGTACACATGGGGTCTTTGCTGGGATGATACAACTCAGGGTGCAGCCCTTCTTTATGCGCAGAACACCGGCAAGCAGGAGTGGATCGATCATGTTTCCCACCACCTGGATTACTGGGACGGCGGCTACGGCGGCAAGTCTGTAAACAAAACTCCCGATGGCTTCCCGATCCTCGACCAGTGGGGTTCACACAGATATGCGACAACAGCCGCATGGCTTGCTAAGATCGCGTCTGATACGATCTTCAAGGACGACGCTGCACTTTCCGAAAAGTATAACACATGGGCAAAGGAAACGCTCGATTACGCTTTCGGTGATAACGACCTGGGACTCAGCTACGTTATCGGTATGGGTACAAACCCCATCAACGTCCACCACAGAGGTGCGTCCGGTATCCACGACGACCACTGGAATGAACTGGGTACAACAGGCGAAGCTAAGGAAGCTGCTGAGGCTCAGGGCTGGCAGACAGAATATGCACATGTTCTGTATGGCGCTCTTGAGGGCGGTCCGAATACAGACGGCTCCTTCAAGGATGATAACGGTTCCTACACAAACACTGAGGTAGCTATTGACTACAATGCCGGATTTACTGCACTTCTCTGCGCTATGGTAGAGGACTACGGCGGTGAAATTCTCGCAGACTTCCCGCAGGCAGAGGAGCCTAAGTGGGCTGAGTGGGAAATCGCTGCAACTCTTAACGGAAGCGGCAACAGCTACACTGAAATCAAGGCATGGGCTATGAACCATACAGCATGGCCGGCAAGAGTAGAAAAGAATGTCTCCTATCGCTATTACTTTGACGTTTCAGAGGTTCTCGCTGCCGGACTTTCCGTTGACGATATTTCTGTAAGAATCGGTTCCCAGCAGTATCAGGAGGGTCAGCAGGGATATGCTACGATCTCAGGTCCTCATCTGTATGAAAAGGATCCGAGCGGCAATACATACTATGTTTCCATCAACTTTGAGGACGGCAGAGCGATCATGCCGACCGGTCAGAGCGAACACAGATGCGAGGTTCAGTTCAGAATCTCTATTCCGGACGCAATTGACGGACAGTCTACCGCAGGCGCATGGGATCCGACAAACGACTACTCATATGAGTCAATTCCGGACGCTCCCAACAACCTCCTTGTTGACGAGGCACTCAACAACCATATGACAATGTATATTAACGATACTCTTGTCTGGGGTACAGAGCCGGACGGGACAGTACCGGACGACAAGCCGGTAACGACGACCCAGCCGACAGAAACAACGACGACGACAACAACAACCACAACGGAATCCGTAACGGAGACAACGACGACAACAACTCTGACGGAGACAACGGCTACTCCGACAGAAACAACGGTTACCGAAACGACTACCGTTTCCGAAGATACCACCGGAACCACTACAAATACTTCGACCACAACAGAAACGACAGCCAGCCAGACCGGCGGCGAGCCGACTCCGGATGCAAATTACGGTGATGTAAATCTTGACGGCACGGTTACTCTGCTTGACGTCGTTTACCTGAACAAGTATCTGGCAAAGGTTCTGGACCTGTCCGAGCAGCAGAAGGCAAATGCGGCATGCTGCACCGACAATATGCTGAACGGCTCTGATGCGCTTGCCATCCTGAAGCTGATCGTACGTATGATCGATTCGCTGCCGGTTCAGCCGGAATAAGTCAGATTGACGGGAAATCGGTGTGTGTTTTCGGAAAAGTTCATGAAAACAGTACAAACACTCCTTGACAAGCTGCCGGGGACTGTGCTATAATAATAGCATGCAGCCGGTATTTCGGCTTGAATTGAATCATTCGAAAACGCTGAAGAGAACGCCGGATTCTCCAAGGGAATCCAAAAGAGAGCCTCTGCCATAGGCTGAAAGCAGAGCGGGTCCTGAATCGCACGGCATACCATTCTCTGAGTCTGCCCAATCCGCAGCGGGATACTCCCGTTACAGAGTACCAGGAGATACGTCTGCCCAGCGGCGGGCGTAATGAGGGTGGAACCGTGGTTTCCAAGTGAAATCGCCCCTTGTGCATCATACCGATGCGCAGGGGGCTTTTTGTTTAACGGTTCTGTTTGAATGATTGGGGCGAAGCTGATCGCACGAACTGCCGAAGGCAGACCGGCGGTCGAGCTGGCTCCGGCAGTCTAATCCCGGATACTTCAAACAGAAACCAACACTTTTTAATGATTCATCTGAAATACCAGCCGGCAAAAACCATTTTATATTTTTTAGCCTGACAATATGGAGGTGTAACATTTATGCAGGTAGATACCAAGGACATTGTTGCAACCATCGCCTATCTTATGGGCGTGCGGAAATCCGCCTGGGAAAAGCAGTATGCAGAAAACTGCCCGACTCTGCTCCAGGAACTCGACGAGAAAAAGGAATCCCGTATCATACGTTCTCTGTGTAAGATCCGTACTACACTGATGCAGAAATTCAAGCATACAGACCAGCAGCTCCGGTTTGAAATGAAAAACCTTGATACCCTTCCCGAGTGGTATGATGTAGGAGATATCCGGCAGCTTATGCGCTGGGAAATTCCTGTCATCCTTGTAAACAAACGCGCTCAGGATTATATGACCCATATCAACGATCTGATCGCCAAACACATTGACAACTGTAAATCCCTGTTTCCGGAATGGATGAAATGGGAATATATCCGGGACTTATTTGTCATTCCCAAATATACAAATCCCACGATCATGAAGCATGAATTTGCAAAGTATATGGAGAAGATCCAGATGTACCCCTATCAGGTCTATATGCATTGGAAACCACAGGATCTGGGCAATATTTTCTATTCCGACGGCAAATTCCTGGGCGTACTCTACGATATGCACGGCGATTATTTCGACGACCGCAGCAAATTCCGTGACGCAGCTGAGGAAACCAAAAATGATATTTATGACTTCATCAACAGAAGCTACCGGACCGTTCTCGTGGTGGACTGCGAAAACTCCGATGTATATAAGCTTTACAGCGTATTGAAAAATCTCAATTCCGATGAGATCAGCAAGATCGGAAAAATCATTCTTTACGATGACCATCACACCACAAACGGATGGGACTATCTGGAAAAGGTGATCAGCATTCCAGTGGAGCATATCGAGGTGGACCGTGTTACCGAAAACAAATCCCTCGTGGATATCAAGGTTGCAACCGGGGTCTGTCAGGAGTTTTACCGCAACGATGTGTCTTCCTTCATTCTCCTGTCCAGCGACAGCGACTACTGGGGTCTCATCTCCTCCCTGCCGGAGGCAGAATTCCTTGTTATGTACGAATACGCAAAATGCGGTCATGCCATCCAGGAAAAATTTGCAGAGCATGAGATCCTCAACTGCTCCATCGATGATTTCTGTACCGGCAATATTGAGGACCTCAAGCGTATCGTACTGATCAACGAACTGCGCAGCTATCTGCCGGATATTCTGAAATACAACGGCAAGGAACTGGCTGTCCAGCTGTTTGAGCTGGCACGGATCGAAGCAAGTGAAAGCGAGATCACCAATTTCTATAACCGCTATATCAAAACACTGCGCCTGAAAATTGACAACGACGGCAATTTCAGCATTGAAGTGAATTATTAAGCCATGTAAGCCGCCTTCCGGCGAAGGCGGCTGAAACATAAAAACAAAGAAAGAGGATGAAAACAATGATCAATCTGAAACTGAAAGACGGAAGCATCCGTGAGATCGAAGCGGCTGCAAGCGCAGCAGACATTGTAAAGGGCATTGGTATGGGTCTTTACAAGGCTGCATGCTGCGTAAAGGTAAACGGCGAGGTCAAGGACCTGCGTACCGTGATCGACAGCGACTGCGAATTCGAGGTAATGACCTTTGATGCCATCGAGGGCAAAAAGACCTTCTGGCACACCGCTTCCCACGTACTGGCACAGGCAGTCAAGCGTCTGTATCCGAATGCAAAGCTGGCGATCGGTCCGGCAATTGACAACGGCTTCTATTATGACTTTGACCTGGAAAAGCCCTTCACCCCGGACGAACTGAACAAGATCGAAGCGGAAATGAAGAAGATCGTCAAGGCAAATGCACCTCTCACACAGTTTGAACTGTCCCCGGAGGAGGCGATTGCGAAACTCCGTGAAATGGACGAGCCTTATAAGGTAGAACTGTGCGAGGAGCATGCAGCAAACGGCGAGCCAATCTCCTTCTACCAGCAGGAGGAATTCATCGACCTGTGTGCAGGTCCGCACCTGATGAGCACCGGCACCATCAAGGCATTCAAGCTGCTGTCCTGTACCGGCGCATACTGGAGAGGCTCCGAGAAGAACAAGATGCTGTCCCGTGTTTATGCAGTTGCATTCCCGAAGGCAGCACAGCTGGAAGAGGAACTGAAGCGCAGAGAAGAAGCAAAGATGCGTGACCACAACAAGCTGGGCAGAGATCTGGAACTGTTCACAACTGTGGAAAGCATCGGTCAGGGTCTGCCGATCCTGCTGCCCAAGGGTGCAAGAGTCATTCAGCTGCTCCAGAGATGGATCGAGGACGAGGAACAGAAGAGAGGCTATCTGCTGACCAAGACTCCGCTGATGGCAAAGTCTGACCTCTACAAGATCTCCGGTCACTGGGATCACTATCTGGACGGCATGTTCGTTCTGGGCGATCCGACAGACGAAACAAAGGAATGCTTTGCACTTCGTCCTATGACATGTCCCTTCCAGTATCAGGTATTCCTGAACCGTCAGCGTTCCTACCGTGATCTGCCGATGAGACTCGGCGAGACATCTACCCTGTTCCGCAACGAGGACAGCGGCGAGATGCATGGTCTGATCCGTGTGCGTCAGTTCACCATTTCCGAGGGTCACATTGTCCTGCGTCCGGAACAGCTGGAGGAGGAATTCAAGAACTGTCTGGAACTGGCAAAGTATGTTCTGGATACCGTTGGAATGCTGGAGGACTGCACCTTCCGCTTCTCCCAGTGGGATCCTGCAAACCCGAAGAACAAGTATGAGGGTACCGCAGAGCAGTGGGAAGAAGCACAGACCATCATGGGTAAGATCCTGGATAAGCTGGGCGTAGATTATACCATCGGCATTGACGAAGCTGCGTTCTATGGTCCGAAGCTTGACATTCAGTATAAGAATGTATTCGGCAAGGAGGATACCATCGTTACGCTTCAGATCGACATGCTGCTGGCTGAGAAGTTCGGCATGGAATATGTAGATGTAGACGGCTCCAAGCGCAGACCGTACATCATTCACAGAACCTCTCTGGGCTGCTACGAGAGAACACTTGCTTATCTCATTGAGAAGTTTGCAGGCGCATTCCCGCTGTGGCTGGCTCCTGAGCAGGTAAGACTGATCCCGATTGCAGACCGTCATCTGGATTACACCTATGAGATCCTGCACAAGCTGGAGGCAGCAGGTCTGCGTTGTGAGGTAGACAACCGTGCGGAGAAGGTAGGCTACAAGATCCGTCAGGCTGTTATGGAGAAGGTTCCGTACATGATCACCATTGGTGACAACGAGGTTGCAGAGCAGACGGTTGCTGTACGTTCCCGTAAGGACGGCGATCTGGGCAGCATGAGCGGTGAAGCGCTGCTGGCAAGACTGACCGAGGAAGTTGCAACCAAGAAGAGATAAGCAGAATAGAAATCGGTTCTGTTTGAAGTGCTGAGGAGGATTATCGCACGAACTGCCGAAGGCAGTTCCGATCCCCCAGCAAAAAGAAAACCCGAATCGGAAGTGATTTTGTTCACTCTCCGCTTCGGGTTTTTGTCTCTTCACTCAGATTTATACGTTCTCTTCTCAGCCCTGCCAGTCCTCAGCATAAACCGAATCAACTCCCAGATATTCCTCCAGGGAAATACCCAGTTCTGTCAGTTCTGCGGCAATCTCCTTGCCTACATAACGGATGTGCCACGGCTCATACTTATATCCTGTAATATCCACCTTGTCCGCTGCATAACGGATGATGAAACCATAATCTGCACAATGCTCCTTCAGCCATGCCGCCTCCGGTGTATCCGCAAATGCATCATCAATAGTATTCACGTCAATCGCCAGGCCCGACTGATGCTCCGAATGTCCCGGTCTTGCCGAAAAGGTATCCGATACCTCCCAGCCGTATATCTCGGTATAATTGTTATAAATGATGTCCTGATCATAATAGCTCCGGAAGCCCGAACTGATATAAATATCCAGCCCCTCTTCCATGGCATCTGCACGCAATTCATCAAATGCCGCCTGTGTTTCGGCAGTCAGACCGCCGGGATTGTAGCTTTCATCCACACCGTAGGTCTTATTGAGCAGCAGAATATCATCCACATAGGTCACGCCGTCACGCTCCTCCATGTGACGAACCACACAGCGTACCTCCGCAGATACCGAAGGATCATCCTTTGCAGATACTGTAATGGTACATTCTCCTGCGCCGACCGCCTGAATAATACCATCCATTGTGATCTCAGCTACAGCAGTATCACTGCTTTCCCACTGCAGATCTCCTGCGCTGGCAGTTCCCTTTGTGGTCATGCTCACCTGGAGCGGATGGGTCCCGCCCTCCAGCACGGCAACAAAACTCTCCAGCGGATTGATACCCAGAATATTGCATTCGACTTCATCCGCAGGATCCTCTGCCGGAATGGTCACGGTGTTGCCCTCTGCATCTGTCCCGGTCTGTACGGACATTGCCGGCTGATTCTCACCGCCGGGTGTCACATCATTATCCTTGGACTGCAAGGTATTCACGATCAGACCTGCGCCCAGACCGATCACGAACACGGCTGCCAGACCGATCACGATTCGAGTGATCTGAGCATTTCTCTTTGCACGTTTCCGGCGTTCTGATGCAGTTTCCTTCGGAACATCCGGATTGAAATATCCTTCCTGCTCCTCTGTGATCTTTTCGTATTTACCCGGCTTCCGCAGAAGCGCATCTGCCTTTGGTGCAGACAAAGCAGCACTTGCGGCAGCGCCGTCCTCTGTGACCTTCTCATATTTACCCCGTGTCACCGGTGCAGCAGGCTCCTCGGGCTGTTCCTTTTCCGGCTGTGCCTGAGGCTTTTCCTCCTGCGGCTCCTGTATGAATTCCACATTGAGCGGTGCGGCATTTCTCAGGCGGACTGCAGGTCTTACTGCACCGTTCTCATGGCGCAGCATTTCTTCGATTACCTCATCATCCTCTGTAGGTTCTGTTGCGCCCAATTCGCTTGCCAGTCTTTTCTGGAGTTCCTGGAACTCCTTTTCTGACATATTTTTACCTTCCATAATAGAAAACCTCCGTTACTTTACAGCGCTGCACGAGCAGCGAACGTCCTTCTTCCTATTCATAAGCCTGGTATTCTATTATAATAGCATAAAAAGCCTTTCCTGTCAATAACACAAATTTCCTGTCAGGCGCATCCGCCGGAGGCGGGCATAAAAGTTTTTTTGCGCAGCTTTTTTCTCAAAAAAAGCTGCTGGGGTCCAGGGGCAACGCCCTTGGTCGCCGCCTGCAGGCGGCGAAACACCCGGACTGAAATTACGTATTTTTTTGCCGGACAATCCAAATTCCGCATCGTAAAAGAGGTGCAATTTCAAGTAAGCACATCCAGGAAGTCATGTCACAGCATGAAGAAAAGATGGTATGCGGAATTTGAAATGCAGCAAAAGAGGGCGCGAAGCGACCAATTTTTGCGGACTATACGAGTAAAGTGGATCTAAGAGAAGAAATCCCTTGTGATACGACAGTGCGAGTAAAGTGAATCTGAGAATCAGAACCTTACACAGGCACTCAGACTCCGGCTGTAACCCTTCTGCTATTTGTCCTTGCGGAACAAGGCTCGTACCATCCGCAGGATTCTTGCACTTCGTGCTTCTCTCCTGCTATGTTCCCAAATTCCGCAATTTTCTTTGCTATATGCTGTGACATGACTTCCTGGATGTGCTTGGATTAGATGGGAAACTCCTCTGTTATGCGGAATTTGGTTTGCTTGTCCGGCTAAAAAATACGTAATTTCAGTCCGGGTGTTTCGCTCTCTGCGGAGAGCGACCAGGGACGCCGTCCCTGGACCCTGCAAGCCTTTTGAGAAAGGCTTGACCGAAAACTTTTCTTTCTGTGCACGCTTAAAAAAGTGCTTTCAACATTTCGGCATTGAAATGTTGAAAGCACTCCCGATCACTTCGCAATTCTCATGGAAATATCAAAACACTTTACAGAATGCGTCAGCGCACCCAGTGAAATAATGTCCACGCCCGTCTCCGCAATCGCACGGATGTTCGCTTCCGTTACATTGCCGGACGCCTCCAGTAACGCCTTGCCGTCTGTGATGGCAACCGCTTCCTTCATCTCCTCACAACTCATGTTGTCCAGCATGATGATCTCTGTACCTGCTGCCAGCGCCTCTCTCAGTTCATCCAGCGTCCGGACCTCCAACTCGATCTTTACCATATGTCCGATCTTCTTCCGCAGCGCTGTAACCGCACCCGTAATTCCGCCATACGCATCTACATGATTATCCTTGAGCATCGCACCATCCGACAGATTGTACCGATGATTCTTGCCGCCGCCAACCGTAACCGCATACTTCTGAAGCGGTCTCAGTCCCGGAAGCGTCTTTCTGGTGTCTGTGATCTGCGCTTTCGTACCCTCTACCAGATCTGCACAGCGGCGGGTCGCCGTTGCAATACCGCTCATATGCTGAAGCATGTTCAGCGCAGTACGCTCACCCTTGAGCAGCGTCTTCGTGCTTCCGCTCATACGTGCGATGATATCACCCTTCTTGACTCTCTCGCCGTCCCGGATAAGGATCTCCATCTGGAAATCTCCCCCTACCAGCTCAAATACACGCTTTGCAATGTCGATTCCGCAAAGCACACCATCATCCTTTGCGATGTAATACGCCTTTGCCGTATGGGAATCATCCAGCAGATAGTCAGTCGTTACATCCACATAATGAATGTCCTCGTCCAGTGCAGTAGTAATGATCTTATCTACATAAGAATTTTGCAGCAGCATAGTATGTACCTCTTTCTTTTGATTTATATAACTTCCTTGAGAATCAGATAGCCGATGGTGGCAAGGGATTTTGCCTCCACATAGTTGCTGTCGATCTCATAGCTTTCCGTGGTCAGTGTTTTCCGGATCTCCTTGATCCGCTCAAAGCCGTCCAGAAGCTTTGCCGTATCGGGAATCACAAAGCAGCTTTCCTGCATAAGATGCCGGATCTCCGTGCGGAAGCCGGTGGGCAGAGGCTTTGCATTTTCCTGTGCGGGAAATACTGCTTCTTCAAAGGTATCAGGACAGGTGCTCATACGCTCCGATATCGTCAGTGCCGCCTGTCTGGAAAAAACAAGCGCCTCCAGCAGGGAGTTGCTGGCAAGACGGTTGTTGCCGTGTACGCCTGTATGAGAGCATTCGCCGCAGGCAAACAGATTGGGGACGGTGGTTTCCGACTGCGTATTTACATGAATACCGCCCATGAGATAATGCTGACAGGGGTAGATCGGAATGGGTTCCTTCGTCATATCATAACCCTGTGCGAGAACATTTTCATAAATCATAGGGAAGCGTCTCTTGATAAATTCAGGATCCTTCCGGGAAATATCGAGATAAAAGTCCGTCGAGCCGGTCCGTCTTGCTTCTGTTACGATGGAATGGGACACCACATCACGGGGTGCCAGCTCCAGACGTTCATCGTAAAGATGCATAAAGCGTTCCTTGTGACAATTGAGAAGATATGCACCTTCGCCGCGGACCGCCTCGGATACGAGGAGACATTCACGGGTATGGTGGTTGTTGAAAGCGGTGGGATGGAACTGAATGAGATGCAGATTCCGGATCTCCGCACCGATATTGTAAGCCATCGCAATACCATCGCCGGTGGCAATTTTGCTGTTGGTGGTAAACTCATAGATCCGTCCGATACCGCCGGTTGCCAGCAGCATAAAATGGCTGTGCGCCGTGCTGAGGGTACCGTTTCGGAGCATCTGTACAGAAAAGCCGGTGCCTGTCTTTTTGAGGTCGACCATCATGGTATTTTCCAGGATGGTAACGTTTTCCAGCGTTTTCACCTTCCGGATGAGGGTATCCAGGATCGCAGCACCGGTAGAATCCTTATGGTGGAAGATCCTGTGCCGGGAATGTCCGCCTTCCAGCGTGCGGTGGAGTTCACCATCGGGAGTACGGTCGAAATCCACGCCCATATCCAGAATCGACTGGATCTCATATTTCGCATTGTCCACAAGGATCTGGACCGTTTCCGGATTGTTTTTGAATCCGCCTGCAATGAGCGTATCCTGCTTATGGAGGTCTGTGGAATCGTTGGTCGGCTGATAGACCGCAGCGATACCGCCCTGTGCAAGGGCTGAATTGCAGAGGGTCAGCTCCTGCTTACAGAGGAGGAGCACCTTACAGGAACGGGGCAGGTTGATGGCACCGTAAAGACCGGCAGCACCGCAGCCTGCGATTATGACATCATACGTATTCTCCATGTTTGAGAACAGTCCTTTCAAAAGGCGCACGAAGCGTCTGTTTTCTTGCATGCCATGATGGTATACTTATTCTATTATAACATATCCGGGAGAATTTGTCACCTGTTTTTTTCAAAAAAGCCACGGCAGCAGCATTTATTTTTCGTAAGCGAATATCCTATCAAAAAAGAAGTTCTTTGCAGTCGCGACCATTCCTCACAGGCAATCTGTCCCCCGGCATTGCCTTAACCCCCCTCCGATTCGTGAAATCCGGCAAAAAGACTTGCCGATTTTTCCTGATTTTCACAAAAATATGGTAATTTCCTGAAAAGAACGTTGCATTATTACGCAGAGTGTGCTATAATACATGTGTATGCAAAAAAGATGCATTGTGTCTAAATAACACAAACCAACTGGGAGGAAGGATTGAAAGACATGACAAAATTCAAAAAGAGCCTGGCGTTCTTATCAGCAGGGGCTGTACTCTGTACAGGGCTGATCGTACCGAACGCAGCAACCGGCACGACTGCTGAAGCAGCCACTGCAAGCATCGAAGATCAGATGAAATTCGGCGCACTGGGCATCGGCGGCGGCGGCTTCGTCTCCGGCATTATCACCGGTGATGACCAGATGTATGCACGTACCGACGTAGGCGGCGCTTACCGCTACGACTACGAAACAGGTGACTGGGTTCAGCTGATGGACTTCCTTGGTGAGGAGGACCGAGGATTCCTGAGTATCGACGCATTCTGCGTGGACCCGAATAACGACGACAATCTCTACATTCTGGCAGGCTGCGCCTATTTCAGCGAAGCAAGAACTGCCATTTTCCGCTCTACAGATGCCGGTGAGACCTTCGATATGATCGATGTTACCGACCTGATTCAGGTACACGGAAACGGAAACGGCAGACAGTGCGGTGAGGCGATTGCGGTAGACCCGGACAACCCGGACATCATCTACTGCGGCGGTGACGCTACTGCCGGCAGTTCCGGTCTGATCATGAGTGAGGACGGCGGCGATACCTGGAAGGCAGTGGAAGGCTATGGCAAGCTGGGACTTTTCACCCAGACGATCAACTGGCCTACATGGACGACCCATCAGGTAAAGACCACAGCTGATAAGTACGACAACGGCGCAAACGGCGTTGCAACTGTTATGATCACCGGCGGAAAGGTTTATGTCGGTACATCCGTTACCGGTGTAACCAATATGCACGTTGCAGACGTTGGCAGCGATGATTTCCAGCCTCTGCATGCAGACTTCCCCACGGCACAGATGCCCGCAAGAATCAATCTTGACGCTGACGGCAAGCTGCTGATCACAACAATGACCGGCGTTATCTTCGACAGAGGCCCCGGCAACTGCTTCAAGTATGACCCGGCTACAGGCGAACTGACTGATATCACACCTACAGATGTAAGCGGCAATGTGGTTTCTGCAGGCTACGGCAGCGTATTCAGCGATCCGAACGACGCAAACAAGCTGGTTGCTACTACATGTGCTCAGTGGTATTCCCAGAGCTGGTCTGAGGATGCGTGGGAGAGAGACGCAATCGCATGGGGCGACCGTTTCTTCAAGTCCACAGACGGCGGCGCAACATGGCGTGAATTCACACCCGGCAATACTGAAAGCTGGGGAGGTCCGCTTCTTGGTGAATATCTTCAGGACGGCGGCAGACCGTGGATCCGTGACAAGGCTATCCACTGGTGCGGCGCTATCGTAATTGATCCGAGAGATCCCAGCCGTATCATGATCACCTCCGGTAACGGCGTATTTGCATGCGACGATGTATGGGCTGATATTCCTCAGATATATTTCGACGCTGACGGCATTGAAGAAGTCGTTGCTCTGGATATGGTAAGTATCCCCGGCGGAAATCCTGTTTCTGTAATCGGTGACTACGACGGCTTCATCCACACAAGCCTGACAGAATCTGTACAGCACATGCCGAGCATGAATACCCTTACAGATTCCACTGCTTCTACAGCAGGTGTTGCATATTGTCCGTCAGATCCTGACGTTATGGTAAGACTTGCAGAATCCTTTGCAAAGGGCTTCTATACAACAGACGGCGGTACGACATGGACAGAGCTTCCGAATGTTCCGCTGTCCGGTGCAAAGGCTGCCATCAACCAACTGGAGGACGGCAGCTACAGAATCCTCCTCAGCGACAACGGCAAGATCTCCTATACAGATGACTTCGGCGCAACCTGGAAGGAGGCTTCCTTCTCTGAGCAGATGAGCAGCGATATCATGATGTGTGTTGACCCTGAAAATCCGCAGTATGTCTATGCATACGGCTACTATTATAATCAGTATTACTTCTACAGCAAGCCCTCCGCTACGATCGACGATGCACGCTATATCCTGATGGTCAGCGACGACTACGGCGCAACCTTCAGCCAGACTCATACGATCTGTCAGTACGATGAGTGCGACAGTGCGGCAAGAATTGCATACCTTGGTGAGGGTGAATTTGTAATTGCAGCAGGCTGGTATGGCGCATATCATGTTACAGACTACGGCAAGACCGTTACAAAGCTTGACAGCGTAAACTATGCAAAGACCATGGGCTACGGCGCACCGGAAAAGGAGGGCGGCGCTAATACTCTCTACATGTGGGGCAGACCCGAGGCTGATGACCAGCAGGGCGTTTATCGTTCCACAGACAGCGGTCAGTCCTGGGTTGCGATCAACCTTGAGCATACCTACGGCGGCACCGGCAACGGCAACTTCCTGGTCGGCGATATGAACACCTTCGGTACGGTTTATATGTCCACCGTAGGCTGCGGTATCGTTTACATGGCTCTGGATGAAAATGCAGACCCCAAGCCGGTTACTACAACTGCAGCTACCACAACCACCACAACCACTGCTGCTGAAACAACGACCACAACTGCGGCAACTACTACAGAAAAGACAACGACCGCCGAAAAGACCACTACTGCTGCAAAGACGACTACCGCAGCAGAAACAACTACCACTGAAAAGACCACAACTACTGCAAAGACAACTACCGCAGCAGAAACAACTACCACTGAAAAGACCACTACTGCTGCAAAGACAACCACCGCAGCAGAAACGACTACTACTGCAAAGTCCACAACGACTGCAAAGACAACCACCGCAGCAGAAACGACTACTACTGCAAAGTCCACAACGACTGCAAAGACAACGACAGGCAATGATGATCCGGATGCATTCTATGGTGATCTGAACCTGGACGGCAGGATCACAGTTGTTGACATCATCATTCTCAACAAGTCGATTGCCGGAAAGGTAGAGCTGAACGCACAGCAGACAGCAAATGCAGACTGCTGCGAGGATGATACCATCAACAGCGATGACCTGACTGCACTGCTGAAGTATGTAGTCAGCTTTGTAGAAAAGCTGCCGGTTCAGCCGTAACGAAATCATCCAGAGCAAAGGAGGCGGCTTATGACAGAGCCATCCCATCCGGGCACTCCGGTATCCCGGGAAGAAGTGAAGATACCGCCCATTCCGGCACAGGAACGGCGGAACACACAGACGCAGGCACAGCCGAAGATACAGATGAAACGCACCTCTGAGAATGGCAGACTGATTGCATCCGGAAAACGTTTTTTCGGACAATTTCTCATTGACAGCTGGGTCCTGCGCATCAACGGTGAGAAGAAGCCGGTTCCCTTCGGATCGAGCAGGCTGTCCATGGAGCTTCCTGCCGGGATCTATACGGTAACGGCATACACACCCTATCTGGGCATGCACTGCATGCGCGCGACCGGCGAGATCGAGATCCGACCGGGGCGTACAACAAAAATTGTATACGAAACGGTATTTGATGTCTTTAAGGAAGGAAAACTTCGCAAGGAGAGTTCTTCTCAGTAACCGAATACACAAAAAGAGGCTGTTGCAATGTAACAGCCTCTCAGCTTTTTCTGGTTCTGTTCCGATTGGTTGGGGGAAAGTGTAATTTATATGTGGCGGGCGAGCAATACGAATTACCCCAAGATTCAGAATAGAACCTTTTTTCTATACCGGACGCTTGTCAATTTTACTCTTTTTTCGCAAAGGGTCTTCCCATTTGAGAAAGAATGTGGTATAATAAAGGGTAGATATCAGATGCAGCGCATCTGACAAATATGCTTAACAAGAGGTGTCATAGAAATGGAAATCAAAAAGACATTGACAACGGCTCCCAAGGCAAAGCCGGCTGACGAAAGCAAGCTGGGCTTCGGTCACGTTTTCACCGACCATATGCTGATTATGCCGTATGATACGGGCAAGGGCTGGCATGACCCGGAAATCGTTCCCTACGGAAATATTTCCATCAGCCCCGCTGCAATGTGCCTGCACTACGGTCAGACCGTATTCGAGGGCATGAAGGCGTACCGCACTGCTGATGACAAAATTCAGCTGTTCCGCCCGGAAGAAAACTTCAAGAGACTGAACCTTTCCAACGAGCGTCTGGTCATTCCGGAGCTGCCGGTTGACCTTGCTATGCAGTGTCTGACAGAACTGCTGGAAGTGGAAAAGGACTGGGTTCCCCATCTGGATGGAACATCCCTGTACATCCGCCCCTTCATCGTTGCAGTTGACCCGTTCCTGGGCGTTCGTCCGGGCGATCAGTACCTGTTCATGATCGTTCTCAGCCCGTCAGGTGCATATTATGCATCGGGACTGAATCCGGTCAGCATCTATGTAGAGGATAAGTACGTTCGTGCCGTAAGAGGCGGTATGGGCTTTGCGAAAACAGGCGGCAACTACGCTGCTTCCCTGCACAGCCAGGATGATGCACATAAGCTGAACTATTCTCAGGTTCTGTGGCTGGACGGCGTAGAGCAGAAGTACATCGAGGAAGTCGGCGCAATGAATATCTTCTTCGTAATTGACGGCGAGGTAGTAACGCCTACGCTGGAGGTTGGCTCTATTCTGGGTGGTATTACCAGAAAATCCACACTTGATCTGTGCAGAAGCTGGGGCATGAAGGTGTCCGAGCGCCGTATTTCCATCCAGGAAATTGCAGATGCTTATGATGCAGGCAAGCTGGAGGAAGTATTCGGCACAGGTACTGCTGCTGTTATTTCCCCGGTTGGTCATCTCAAGTGGGGCGACAAGGTAATGGAGATCAATCACAACGAGATCGGTCCGATCTCCCAGAAGATCTACGATACGCTCACTGGCATCCAGTGGGGTAAGATCGAAGATACCTTCGGCTGGGTAAAGAAGCTGGACTAAATCGGAAATCAATAAGGGGGATGCTGCAGATCGGACTTGCAGCATCCCTTTTTTAAAAAAAGATTCTGTTTGAAAATATGGGGTAAATTGTAGTTTATCGAGCGAACTGCCGAAGGCAGAAAGGCGGTCAAGCTGGCGCCAGCTTGCGCGGTCCAGCTGCGTAAGCTGGTCGCCGCCCGCAGGCGGCGAAACACCTGGCTTTTCAATTACGTGCTTCGGGATCAAATGAGCAAACCAAATTCCGCATCGTAAAAGAGGTACAATTACAAGCAAGCACATCCAGGATATCTTGTTACAGTATGAAGAAAGATCATATGCGGAATTTGAAACGCAGCAAAAGAGG
>JAFURN010000129.1 GCA_017480865.1 Ruminococcus sp.
GAATCCAGTAAGGCGCGCCAATTTTTACAAAACGTCCTTCGGGACGCATATATGGTGGGTGTAGCTTAGTTGGTTAAAGCGTCGGATTGTGGTCCCGAAGATCGTGGGTTCGAATCCCATCTCCCACCCCATTAAAAGTCATGATTCAGCGTTTGCTGTATCATGACTTTTTTTATTGTTTATTGGTTCCATTCGGATTGTTGCGAGAAATTGTAGTTTATCATGCTAACTGCCGAAGGCAGAAAGGCGGTTCGTGCGATAAACTACAATATAAATAAAGAAAACCGGTTTGTCAAGAATACGCTGGCTACTGCATAAATATATCATAGAGCCTTGTAAGGACTGCGTATAAATTGTTGCGATACAGATAATAAAATTGATCTATTTTGCAACAAGAAAAGCGGAATATGCAATTGTAATGCGAGGCTGTGTGTGTTATAATGGTACATGCTGAAAATGATTCAGAAATAATGCCTCTTGTTCTGCTTATTTTTTTTATTTTTTTGTGCACTTGAACCGAACTTTACAAAATGTTAATGAAGTGCAGCTTGATGTGTGCTATAATGAAAAAAAGCGTATGGTTTGAAACAAATGCAACAGAGGTGAATTCATGAACCGCAAGCTAAGAAGGATGCGAAAGATCGAACTTCTGGAACTGCTTCTGGAGCAGGAGAAGGAAATTGAAACACTGCGCACAGAAAATGAAAGGCTGCAAAAAGAAAATGATATCCAGCGGCTGAAGATAGAAAATGCCGGTTCGATTGCGGAAGCGTCATTGCAGCTTTCCGGTATATTTGAAGCAGCCCAGAAGGCAGCGGATTTGTATCTGAGATCTGTCAGACCGGACTTGGAGGAAGCAGAGAACGTTGAGGAAATACAGACAGGAACAGAGACCGTCGGTAGCTGAAATTGAAGGCGAACTGACACGTCTGAAGGAAAAGAAATCACGAAATAATGGTATCCGGTTCATAGCGGTTCTGTCGGTTCTGGCGGCGGCAATGATCATCATTCTCACAAATCTGTGGTTTCCGGTGCTTCGTGTTGTTGGAAGCAGCATGCAGCCCTTGCTGAAAAATGATGACATTATCCTATGCCTGAATACACAGAGTGGAATTGAACGAGGCGATATCATTGCATTTTACCAGAATGACAGAGTGCTGCTGAAGCGTGTGGTAGGAATGCCGGGTGATATGGTTGATATTGATGCATCCGGAGTTGTGAGCATCAACGGTGAGGAGCAGAAGGAATCCTACGCATCGGTTCTTTCTCTGGAGCCGTGTGATATTGAATTCCCGATCGAGGTACCGGAGAATTCGTATTTTGTACTGGGTGACCAGCGTACAACATCAATGGACAGCCGATCGGAATCGGTGGGTATGGTAACGCCGGAGCGAATTATCGGAAAGGCACTGCTGCGTGCATGGCCCATTGACCGGTTCCGTGGAATATAAGCATGATGAGAAGAAGGAGGTGGATGCCATGCGGAAGGACAACAGGAAAGTGCCCGACATTCTGCAAAAACAAACGGAGTTGGCTGGAAAGCAGCGATCACAGCGTATTCTGAAAAGTACAGCGTTCGGTCTTGCTTTTGTTGTTGGTCTGACATCGCTTTATTATTGTCTGCTGCCGGCACTTGCTGAGAATGCAGGAGGAACGGAAGCAACGTATATGTATTTTGACAATGGCTTGTCAAAATACAATGTCAAAATAGAATATGCAATTCATAACGAAGAAGGATACACTGGCAGAGGCGGCGATATGGCCCTGTTGAGTGATGTAATTGCAGCAGACCCTGATGATCCCAGAATTCCCGATCTTACCAATGTAAATCCGGACAATGTTTATGTTACAAGTGAACCTGTCAGCGTAGGTGAAATGATCCAGTTCAAGGCGAAGGCAAGCGGCACGGTTTATGATACGGTAACGAACTATCGAGTCAATTCAGCGTCCAGAGAATGGGGTTATGATTACCAGAACTTCCAGTGGATTTCTGATACGTACAAGATTGAAAACGTAGTCAATAACTGCTATTATGCTCCGCCTCAGCTGATGCAGTACAGATACAGCGGTGAGGCGAATACGGTGGATATCTCTTCCGGAACTGCCTCTGAATTAAAAAAGCCGGAACAGTTTATCTATGCACACGGCGAAAAGCTGAATCATGGTACAGGTGAAGTCATTACAGCGAAGCCGGAAGGCTCCGGATCAAGTACGGTACTGATCCAGCCGGATACCGCAGTAAACAGAACCTTCGCCAATGCAATATATGAGATGGAAGGCGAGTTCGGCGATGTAAATGCGATCAATACATTGGGCGACAACAGCCAGAGCGGTATTGTCCAGACAGTGAATGACGATGGTTCTGTTACGACGACTACAGGAAATGTAACCTACGAGGGCTCCTATGATATCAATGGAGACGGTGTAAACGGCTTGCAGCGTGCGACCAAGGTTTACCATGCCAAGGCAGAATTTTACGACTACTATTCTGACTGGGAACTGGCAGGCAATCCGCTGGAAGAGCATATAATGACTTACGGTCATACAGATGCGGATGCAAAGGACGCAACGCTGCTGGCAAACAGCTTTGCATTCAGCGAAGAGGATGAGGACGGAAAGATAAAGGTTACTCGTTCGGAGAAGTTGAAGACTACCTTTGACAATGATCAGCATGGATTCTTTGCTGGTTTAGCCAATAACAGTACTGGTGGCGTAGGTCTGACGACTGATGAGAATCACACGAGTACCGGCGGAAGTTCTCTATATGTTTACAGAACAAGATCGGGTGACAGAACAGGAATTGATTTAACCAATTCTGTTTCTTCTTCCAATTTGTATTTGGTGAATGCATGGCTGAATGCAAGAGAGAATACAATACTCTACGTTCGTCTTGAATATACAGATTCCGCAGGTGCAACAGTGAGTACGGATTTGCTGGGTGCAGTGAATGTTACAGCAGGAACATGGTCAGAATTTACCACTCCGATTTTTGCGATTCCTGATGGATGCAGCAATGTTAAATTGTATATTGGCGGTGCTGACGGCGGAAGAGTATATTTCTATGTGGATGACTTTGTTCTGACAGAAATCAACACAGACACAGACGGCGAGGATGAAACGGACACAGTTGTTGAAAATGATATTCCGTTCCGGGTTGCTTCGGAGCCGATTATCCTGAAGAGCGGAGCGGCAGGCGGCGAGGACTATGCTTATTATATAGACAGTGCCTCCGCATTCCAGTATCACATTGACCCGAATGTACATACCTACAGCGGCAGTACATATTCTACAAAGGAAATTTACAAGTTTATCGCAAATGTCAGCCCGGATGCAGATGATACCATTGAAATGAAGATCGCATATCGGGATGCTTCTGGTAATGAGGTGTACACGGTTACACTGGCAACCGCTGAGGTAAAGGCAGGCGAGTGGGCAGAACTTTCTGTTCAGGATGTTATGCATCCCATGGGCTATACGGATGCCATTATTTACGTGGACAGCGTGAATGGTTCCAGCTTCAATGTGGATGGTTTTTCACATATCCGTGAGTACTTCAACTTCAGCGAAGGCAATACCTACTATGATGGAACGAGCAAAAATACAAACGGCTCTTTCTCAGAAGGTACCAACCGAATCTCCTACTCTTATCAGGGTATGCTCTGGAACAGCGCGATCAGTGATTATTTCGAAGAACTGGTTGCACTCAAGGGTGAAATGGCATCAGCAGTAACGCCGCTCTATTTTGGTTCCAACAGTTGGTTTACAGGTAACAACCGTTACTTCACTGAGGACAGAAAGGGTCAGGCGCTCTATTCACAGACAGATGTGGATGCCTTGCTGACAGGTACTTATACGGATCCGCTGAAATTCTATACGCTGACCAATTCGGCAGGCGAGCAGATCAAGGCGGATAACTGGAAAAGCAATGCCCCGGTTTATGGTGCAGCCTATGTGATTCCTTATAACCGGCAGTACCTGAAGGACCTGTTTGGCTTCAATCGGGATGCGAATAATCCCGCAGCTTATGTAGCGGAGATGAACTATCCCTTCGGTAACTCCAACAGCCGAGGCGTTCCGGGACTGGTAGATCTGGAC
>JAFURN010000013.1 GCA_017480865.1 Ruminococcus sp.
TCACGGTCGCCATAGAGTGCTTCTCCGATCTGGATATCTGCATCATAGGACCATTTGCTGCCATAGGCAGTATCCTTGACCGTCAGATTTTCAATGCATACTTCAGCAGCTGTTGTAGTTGCTGTTGTAGTTGCTGTCGTAGTGGTTGTTGTGGTCGTAGTAGTAGTTGTTGTGGTGGTGGTAGTAGTTGTTGTTGTGGTGGTAGTTGTAGTAGTTGTAGGCTTGGGTGTGGTGGTGGTAGTAGTTGTTGTTGTGGTGGTAGTTGTAGTAGTTGTAGGCTTGGGTGTGGTGGTTGTAGTCGTTGTTGTTGCTTCAGTCGTAGTTTCGGAAGCAGCCTGCTTGGATACGAATACAGTATAGCTTACACATCCGCTGGACTGACCGTTTGAGCCAAGCATTACAGTTTCGCCTTCAGAGAATGCCTTTTTGTAAATATCAAAGGTCACCCCCTTATCATTTGCTGCTGTCAGACCGGTAGCTGTCCAGTCACTGAGCCAATCGGCAATCGGGTTTACACGAGAATCAATCGCAATGGAAACATCGACATCAGTGCCGGCAGTGAAGAAGGCGAGTACGCTTTCCGCATTCTTGGAATCGCATGCAGTACGGATGTATTCTGCGCCAACCAGTTCATCGGGAAGACTTGCATAAACTACATCACGGTCGCAGAAAACAGCATCACCGATCTGAATGGTGTCAGAAATGGACCAGCCGCTGCTATAATCCGCATCCAGAATATTCAGTTCCTTGATATTTGTACCATTGAGAACCGGAAGTACTGTTTCGGGCAGTGTTGTTGTGATTTCCGGTGGATTCTCCTGTTCCTTTACAAATACAGTAGTGTATCCGACGCATCCGCCGGACTGACCGTTCTCACCGAGTGTTACAGTCTCACCTGCGGAAAATGCCTTCGTATAGATATTGAATGTCACGTTTTTGTCATTGACAGCGGTCAGACCAGTATCTGTCCAGTCAGCCAGCCATTCGGGAAGGGGATTTACACGTGCATCCATTGCAACATACAGATCAATATATCTTGATGCGGTGAAGGAGGCGAGACTTCCTGATGTGAATTTGGAATCACATGCAGTACGAATGTATTCAGCACCGATCAGTTCATCCGGAATTGATGCGTAAACGACTTCACAGTCACCAAAAACCAGGTCACCAACCTGAATATCTGCATCAATCGACCAACTATCGCAGTAATCCACATCCAGAATGCTCATATCCTGAATATAGGTGCTGCTCAATGTTTTGTAAACGGGACCTGCCTTGATCAGCTTTCTTGGCCATGTGCCATACCACGCATAGCCGGTTCTGCTGTCCTGTGTAATGTAGTTCCAGTCTGTGTAGATGTTACTCTGACGATCAGAGAAGATCGGCTGTGTTATGTTATCCAGACTGTAGAATCTTGCCCACAGCGGGTCTGCTGTTTCATCAGCCACGAGCTGTCTGTCTGTAGTACCACCATCAAGTGTTACATCTACAAGCTTATAGCCTGTGATCTTCGCCTCATCCATCCAGCTGACTGCTGCATTGATGCTGCGCAGGATCGCACCGCTGGGATTTTCAATGGATTTTAAGTAGTTGACAATGTTGGTGCTCTCTGAACTTGAAATAGATGCTGGTTCATAGGCTCTGCCTGTGATGGGCTCCAGCGTGTTTTCATCATGCTGCTGACACCACGCAGTAAGCTTGCCGTCGATTTCGATCTGCGTATCCAGGATGCATTGCACACCCTTGTCTACTGCGGTATCCGCAGCAGCGGAATAGCTGTCGCTGACGAATGTGAAATCACCGCTTTTGTCACGTACTTCAGTGAGCAGCTCCACAACATGGATCATGGCATTGTCGTTGTAGGTGATGTGCGCATGATAGGTGCCTGCATCATCAAAGATCTGCGGCCAGCCGCCGTTGTCATACTGCCCGTGGAGAAGCAGATCGATACCATCCAGACATCCAGCCTTGTACTTTTCAGTTCCTGTGTGGCTGTAAACCTTTGCAAGTACTCGGATCTGAGAAGTGGTAGTATCGTTGTCGATGGTGGATTTTGCCCAGGAAACCCGAAGCGTCCACATTATCCATCGCTTTTCTCCAGCCGCCGTCATCCAGCTGGTACTGGAGAATGGTGTCCGCAAGTTCTGTGCCTTCAGAGGTCCCGAACCAGTCATCCTCATACTTCAGGATGCTGCTCCAACTGTAGTCAGCGGCATCTGCATGCAGAGTCGATGCTGGGATACCCTGAATCAGCGTTGCAGTCATTGCAGCGCACGTTATCAGAGAAGCTGCTTTTTTCAGTGTGAATTTCATAAACATACCTCCATTCGTTGAATATCTTTATTTTCAGCGTAACGCACATTGCGCAAAATAATCAACACTATTCTGAAAACAATTGATAAACTTCACCAAAGCGGCAGAGTAGTCTGTTGATATGCAAAAGTAACGCGAACGTACAGAAGTAATAAAAAATCGGTTTACCATATTATTTTTCTGCATAAATTGCCAATTTGAAAAAAATTCCTGGAATCCTCTTGACAAATTATTTCTTACATGGTAGAATAACAGTGTTACGTAACATTGTTATGCAAAGAGGTGAGAGCGTGGGAACAGATGGTGAAACAAGAGAACGTCTGATTGAAAGTGCTAAAAAGGAGTTTCTGGAAAAGGGATATATGAAAGCATCTCTGCGAAAAATCTGTGCGGATGCAGGCGTGACGACCGGTGCCTTGTATTTCTTTTTCAAGGATAAAGAGGCGCTGTTCGGTGCGATTGTCGAAACGCCTTTACAGAAACTTCTGGAGTATATGCAGATGCATTTTGAAGAAGATTCCGGTCCGAAGATGCTTCGGGAATATGAGCATAAGGATGGCGACCACGATGCCTTTACATCTATGCTCGTGCATCATCTGTACAGCAATTATGATGCATTTCTGCTGATTCTGACCAAGGCGCAGGGGACTCGGTATGAGGATTGTGTGGACAGGATCGTAGATATGACAGAGCGTACTTATCTTGCCATGGCAGAGAATATGGCAAGTATACAGGAGGGGATGAAGGTCAACCAGTATATGACCCACTGGCTGACACACATGCATATTGATGCGTTTATTCATCTTCTGACGCATGAACCGGATGAAGCATGTGCGCTGCGTCAGATGCGCAGGATTATGGATTTTTTTGTGCATGGATTTGTGAAAATGGCACTTGTTCCGGACGATGAGGATTAATCATAGAAATCGGCAATATGCAATTTCAGCGATTGCCGAATCATTATGGCAATCAGTTAGTAAAAACTAACTTAAACAGGGAGGATTATATTATGGCAATCGTAGAATTCAAGGATGTCACTCGTGTGTATACAAGCGGTGATCATGTGCTGAAAGCACTGGATGGAGCAAGCTTTACATTGGATGAGGGGAAGTTTGTTGTGATTCTGGGTCCCAGCGGTGCAGGTAAGAGTACGCTGCTCAATATGCTGGGAGGCCTTGACAGCCCTACAAGCGGTACGATCAAGGTGAACGGAAAGGATATTTCCACACTCAGCAACAATGAACTTGCGGATTACCGTGCATCTACTGTAGGATTTGTATTCCAGTTTTACAATCTCATTCCGACACTGACTGTATATGAAAATGTGGCACTGGTAAAGGAAATATCTCCGGATGCTCTGGATGCGAAGCAGATGATTGCGGAAGTAGGACTTTCTGACCATCTGCACAATTTCCCCTCAGAATTGTCGGGCGGTGAGCAGCAGCGTATTTCCATTGCTCGTGCGCTTGCGAAGAATCCCAGGATTCTGCTTTGCGATGAGCCTACGGGTGCGCTTGATTCAGAAACAGGTGTACTGGTACTGAAGCTGCTTCTCTCCATGGCGAAAAATTACGGCAAGACGATTGTCATTGTAACGCATAATCAGAGCATTGCAAAAATAGCAGATGTAGTGATTCGTGTAAAGAATGGTAAGATCAAGTCCTGCGAAGAGCAGAGTGCGCCTATGAGCGTAGATGAAGTGGAGTGGTAAGTATGCTGATCAGAAAATTATTTCGTACTGCATGGAGATACAAGTCGCAATTTCTCTCCATGATCCTTATGATCGCCATTGGCGTAGGCGTATTCCTTGGATTCAATATTGAATGGAAAAGTATTGAAGCTGATACGACTGCATTTTTCGAGGAAACTGATTATGCAGATTTCCGTTTGTATGAGGAAACAGGTTTTTCCGAAGAAGATATTGAGAAAATACAGGAGATTGATGGCGTGGAGGCAGCCACAAGATATCTGGCTGTCAATGCCGAATGGAAAGATACCAAAAAGTCTGTATCTCTGAATGTTTCCGAAAATTACACAGTTTCCACTATGCTGATCATGGAGGGATCCGAATATGATGAAGGTGCCGACGGTATCTGGCTATCCGACCGGTTTGCAGCGGAAAATGATATTGCTGTCGGAGATACACTGGAACTGAGTTATATGGGTGTGGATATCAGCAGTGAAGTGCTCGGCCTTGTAAAAAGCAGCGAGAACATGATTTGTGTTGCAGATGAAAATCAGCTTATGCCGGATTATGAGAAATTCGGATTTGCCTATATTTCACCGGAAAAGCTGGAAGAAGCCCTTGGCATGGTTTTTTACCCGCAGGTGAATATAATCTCTGACATGGAGAAGGCAGAACTGGAAGAAACGGTAAAGAGTGCACTGGGACGTACGATTCTTGTGACCTCCAAGGATGAGCATATTGCATATGCAGGTGCTCAGAGTGAAGCGCAGGAGGGCAAGACCATGGGTTCTATTTTGCCTGTACTGTTTCTTGCGATCGGAGTGCTGACGATGATGACTACAATGCATCGCATTGCTGCCAATGAGAAGGTGCAGATCGGCACATTGAAAGCACTGGGCTTCCGTGACAGCCGGATTCTGCGGCACTATACTGCCTACGGTCTGGTGATCGGGCTGCTTGGAACTGCACTTGGTATTGGATTGGGATATGGAATTGCCTCCCTGATTGTCAGCCCTGCGGGAATGATGAGTACCTATATTGACATACCCGAGTGGAAACTCATAATGCCTGCTTTCTGCATTCCGATTCTCATAGCGATCCTTGTATTTCTGACACTGATCAGCAGTTTTTCTGTAAAGAAAATGCTGAAGGGAACTGCTGCGGATGCACTCAGACCCTATACCCCTAAAGCAATGAAGAAGAGTGTTATAGAGAAGCTTTTCTTCTGGGAACGGCTGTCCTTCGGTACAAAATGGAACATCCGTGACATTCTTCGTCACAAATCACGTTCTGCGATGACACTGATCGGTGTGTTTGGCTGTATGCTGCTTCTTGTCGGCGGACTTGGCATGAAGGATACAATGGCTGGGTTTATGACCGTACTGGATGAGGAAGTGAGTAACTATACCACTAAAATCACGCTGTCTGAATCGGCAGATCATGCAGAAATTGAGGCACTTGCGGAGGATGTCAGCGGTGACTGGCAGGCAAGTACAGGCATCAGTTATGAAGGTGAGACGATTACTCTTGAGATTTATCATGCAGATAATGAATGGATCCGGTTTGTAGATGCGGAAAATAATCTCATGGAACTTGGTGATGACGGTGTGTATCTTTGCCTGCGTCTGGCAGATACGGCAGAAATCGGGGATACGATTGAATTTTCTCCCTATGGCAGTGAAGAAACCTATCGTGTTAAGGTCGCAGGCTACCTGCGCTCACTGATGACAGAATGTATTGTCATGACAGATGCTTATGCAGAATCCATGGAGATCCCCTATCACATCAGTGCGATTTACACAGACGAATCTTCTGAGGATATTGAGAATTCTTCCATTATTGCCGGCAAACAGGATAAGGATATGATCATGGAGACTTATGACAGCTTTATGGAACTGATGGATCTGATGGTAATGATTTTTGTTGTGGGAGCCATTATCCTGGGTACAGTGGTGCTGTACAATCTGGGCATTATGAGTTATGTGGAACGGCATAGAGAACTTGCTACTCTGAAGGTACTGGGTTTCCGTGATAAGCATATCGGCAGACTTCTCATCAGCCAGAATATCTGGCTGACGGTGATTGGTGTACTGATCGGTCTGCCCGGAGGCGTTGCTGTACTTTATGTGTTGATCACCTCTCTTGTAAGTGAGTATGAATTAAGTCTGACAATTGGTGTACTGACCTATTCTGTAAGCATTCTGCTGACGTTTGGTGTATCTCTCGTTGTTGGCTGGATGGTTGCAAGAAAGAATAAGACGATCGATATGGTAGAAGCATTAAAGGGAAGAGAATAAATATCGATTGCAAATGCCTGCTGGATTTTTCTCAGCAGGCATTTTTTATTTTCGAGATAAAAATTGGAAAAAGTACTTGACAAGTTATTATCATTATGATATAATCATATTGTAAATAACAGAAACGGAGGTAAGGACCAATGGCATCCAGTGAAGAAACCTTTCTGTCGGAATACCGGTTGGAGGATTATGACAGACCATCTGTTGCCGCAGATATCGCACTGTTCACCATTCGTTCAGAGGAAGAGAACAGCTATCGTCATGAGCCGGAGAATCATCTTTCTCTGCTGTTGATTCAGCGTGGTGAGCATCCTTTTCAGGGGGCATGGGCGCTGCCGGGCGGATTTATGCGGGCGGATGAAACGATTGAAGCATGCGCCTACCGTGAAATCACAACGGAAACAAACGTTACCCCTTCCGCTTTGATGAGTGTGGGTGTGTTCAGTGAACCGGACCGTGATCCCAGAGGCAGAATCATTTCCAATGCATTTCTTTCGATTATCGGTGAGGAAAATGTTCAGGCGGCAGGCGGCGATGATGCTGCGGATGCCCGATGGTTCAAGGTGCAGTTTGAAGAGGGGGTTGAACGCAGTATTCTGACGCTGAAGGAGACGGATATAACAATTGAGGCAGTTCTCAGAAAAAAGCACAGCCGGTTCGGAAGAACCGAGTATGAGATTCTGGAAAGCGGGGGACTGGCTTTTGATCATGCAAAAATGATTGCAGCCGCATTGGCACTGCTCCGGCAGAATGCAAAGGATTTTGAACTGATTTTTGATTTTCTGCCGGAGCGGTTTACATTGACGGAGTTGCAGAAGGTTCAGGAAACGATTATGAATATCTCTGTTCTTCCGGCGAATTTCCGACGGAAGATTGCAGGATATGTGACGGAAACGGATGAATACACAAAAGGTGCAGGTCATCGTCCGGCGAAACTGTTCCGCCGTAAGTGATACGTGAAAGGAGACTATTATGAAGAAGATTTTAGTTGTTGTGGATATGCAGAAGGATTTTATAAGCGGTGCATTGGGTACAGCGGAGGCAGCTGCAATCGTACCTGGTGCAGCAGAGAAGATCCGTGGTTTTGATGGGGATATTTTTGTTACCTTCGACACACACTTTGAAGACTACATGGAAACAGCTGAGGGCAAAAAGCTGCCGGTGCCGCACTGTATCAAGGGAACTGATGGCTGGGAACTGGACGACAAGATTGCAGAAGCGCTCAGCGGAAAGAAGTATACAGCGGTGGAGAAGATCACCTTTGGTTCGGTTGAACTGCCGGAACTGGTGAAGGCCGCTGCTGCCGGCGAAGCGTTTTCTGTAACACTGATGGGTCTTTGCACAGATATCTGTGTTGTATCCAATGCTTTGCTGCTGAAGGCAAGCTTTCCTGGGGCGGAAATTGCTGTAGACGCAGATTGCTGCGCAGGCGTTACAGCAGAAAGCCATCAGGCAGCTCTGACTACCATGAGAATGTGTCAGATCGATGTGTACGAGGAGGAGAAAACATGCTGAAGCTGAATGGTAAAATGGTTTCTCTTGGTCATTTTCCTGATGGAACGCTGCTCATAAAACAGGAACCACGGAGTACTGCCGCACATGTACAGCAGATTCTGTGGAAATTTGAGAATAACGAGGAATTGGCTGCTCTGATGTTTCTGGTACGGCATCTGAGAGAACACGGAGCGGAACGCATTGCGCTGGAAATGCCCTATATTCCAAATGCACGACAGGATCGTGTGAAGACAAATGCAGATGTCTTTACGCTCAAATATTTTGCGGAATTTATCAACAGCCTTGGATTTTATACAGTGACGGTGCTGGATCCTCATTCGTATGTCAGCTGCGCACTGATCGACCGCCTGGATGTACGTTCTCCTAAGCCGTATATTCAGAAAGTCCTCAACCGGATCGGAACAGAGAATCTGCTGCTGTTCTTTCCGGATGAGGGTGCTATGAAACGCTACGCCGGAGAATGTGCGTTTTTGCCTTATGCCTTTGGTATCAAGAACCGTGACTGGACGACCGGAAAGATCAAGAGCCTGAAGGCAGAGGGAGAGACGGAGCGGATTCCGGGAAGCCGGGTACTCATTGTGGATGATATCTGCAGCCGGGGCGGTACGTTTTATCATAGCGCAAAGCAGCTGAAGACACTGGGCGCAGCGGAAATATATCTGTATGTGACTCATTGTGAGAATACCATTCTGGAGGGAGAACTGCTGACTTGCGGACTGATTGAGCGGGTTTACACAACAAACAGCTTGTTTACGAAGGAACATACAATGGTGGAGGTGCTTGATGATGAATGCGATCAATCCGATGCTGCTGATTGACTTTTATAAGGCAGTGCATGCTGAAATGCTGCCGAAGGATATGACAAAGTCCGTGTCCTATTTTACGCCGCGCATGAGCCGTGTGAAGATGTGGGACCACGTGGTCATGTTTGGCTTGCAGGGCTTTATCAAAACCTATCTGATCGATTATTTCGGTGAATATTTCTTCCGACGTCCTTTGGATACTGTGATCGGGGAGTATCGCCGGATCATGGATGCTGCTCTCGGGGCAGATGCCTATAAAATCGGCAAGATCAAGGCGCTGCATAACCTGGGTTATCTGCCGGTTGAGATTTTCTCTCTGCCTGAGGGAGCAAGAATTCCCATGCATGTTCCCATGTTCGGTATTACCAATACCCATCCGGATTTTGCATGGCTGCCGCAGGCGCTGGAGAGCCTGATTTCTGCGGAAAGCTGGCACCCTATGCTGGCAGCAACGGTGGGAGCAACCTACCGGGATATCGTCAACAAATATTATGACCTGACCTGTGAGGATGATCTGCCGAGAGCAAAGGCACTGGGTGCCTTCGATTTCCGCGGTGAGGAATGCACCGAATCTGCAATCAAGGCGGGTGCCGGCTGGTGTCTGTCTTTCCTGAATACTGCGACCGTTCCGACCATCCCCTATCTGGAACAGAATTATCTCTGTGACTGTACCAAGGAACCGGTGGCATTTGGAAGTCCCAGTACAGAACATTCTGTCATGTGTTCCAATTTTGCAGTGGACGGGGATGAAATCACCCTGCTGCGCCGTCTGCTGACGGAGATTTATCCGAATACCTCCTTCTCGGCAGTACTGGATTCCTACGATTACTGGAATATCATTGAAAATGTTCTGCCTCAGCTGAAGCCGGAGATTCTGGCACATAACGGTTGTATGCTTATGCGCGGCGATTCCGGTGACTGTGTAGATGTGGTTACCCGAACTGTATTCCGGCTCTGGGATATTTTCGGAGGTACTGTGAACAGTAAGGGCTATAAAGTGCTTGATCCTCATGTAAAGGCGATTTACGGAGATTCTATCACCATTCAACGCTGCGAGGAAATTTATCGTATTCTTACGGAAAATGGTTTTGCGTGTTCTAATGTAGCATTGGGCGTTGGTTCCTTTTCCATGCAGTGCGTGGAAGAGGATGGTATTCTGAAGCCCTTTACCCGTGATACGTTCAGTTCCTGCATCAAGGCAACCTATTGCGAGATCGCCGGAAAGCCGTATCCGATTTTTAAGAATCCCAAGGATGGCGGTTTCAAAAAGTCCCAGAAAGGCTGCTGCATTGTAAAACAGGATTTGACCGGTGAATATATTTTCCGGGATGGATATACCTGGGCAGAGGCTTCCGGATGTGCAGATAATCAGCTTGTGACAGTATTTAAGGATGGCAGTATGCTCCGGGAACAGAGCCTTTCTGAAATCCGGAGTGTTCTTCATAAGGGTAAGTTTTAAAAGATAGAAAGGAAGATATAACATGAAATTTTGTGCAGAAAAGGTAAAGAATGCATGCGTGGCGTGGATTCGTCAGTTTTTCGAAGAGAATGGACCGGGCTGCAATGCTGTTGTGGGCATTTCCGGCGGAAAGGACAGTTCGGTTGCAGCAGCATTGTGCGTGGAGGCACTGGGAAAGGAACGTGTGATCGGCGTACTGATGCCCTGCGGCGGACAGCATGATATCGATATGGCATATCTGCTGGTAAATCACCTGGGAATCCGTCATTATGTTGTTAACATCAAGGATGCCGTGGAAGGATTGAAAAAGAGTATGCCGGAGGATCTGGAACTGAGTGCCCAGAGCCTGACCAATCTTCCGCCAAGAATTCGTATGTCCACACTGTATATGGTGTCTCAGAGCTGCAACGGCAGAGTAGTGAATACCTGCAATCTCTCCGAGGACTGGGTTGGTTACTCGACCCGTTACGGCGATGCAGCGGGAGATTTTTCGCCCATGTGTCATCTGACTGTGCATGAGGTCAAGGAGATCGGCAGAGTTCTGGGCCTTCCTGAGGAATTGGTAGAGAAGGTTCCGATTGACGGTCTTTGCGGAAAAACCGATGAAGAGAATCTGGGCTTCACCTATGCGGAACTGGATCGCTATATTCGTACCGGAGAGATTGAGGATGCTGCAAAGAAGGCGCGGATTGACGATCTGCATAGAAAGAATCTGTTCAAGCTGCAGATGATGCCGATGTTCAAGCCGGATTTTGAGGTGTAAATACAAAAAGTCACTCATATAAGAAAAGCCGCAGCGGTATCCGATCGATACACGTCTGCGGCTTTCGCATTATATGGAGCCAAACCGATACTTTTTCAGTCACAAAAGCCTGTGCCTCTTCCAATGTTTCAGGCAATCTCTGACAGAGGCTTGTACAGCACCTTGAAAATGGTACCATTTACAATTCTGCCGCTGTCTGTAAAGTCGGGCGAATAGATCCCGTTTTGTTTTTTTGCAAAAACCAGCACGTAATCTCCACCCGCATGGGGGATTTCGGGACGATTGCCTCTCAGAAGTGCTTTTTCCCCATAGTCTGTTTCAAGGGTGAACTCCACATCTTCAGGAATTCGGATTCCGGCGTAAACTGTGTCTGTTTCCAGAGTGGAGACGGGCTGGGGCGTATATGTAATCTCCTCAGGACGGATGTTGTACTTACCCAGGGATTTTTCACCGATGGGCCACATTTCGCCTGCAGCACCCGTTACAATGTAGCCGCTTTCGTGTACTTTTTCATAGGCATCCTCCAGAATGTTGTATACAACGCCGGGCATCCCGGGGGCATTGTATATTCTGCTGCTGTCTGCAAGCTGAATCTGTGCTGTATAGGACTTGTTTGTAAATAGTTCCCATTTTTCCGGAATTTCTATAATGTGTTGGATATTTTTACTGATATTTATGATCAAACACCTCGTTTCCTGCTTTTCTTCTGCATATTATTATACCATTTGATCTCCGGAAAGTCAATGGAACACCTCTGTATACACACGGCGACAGCATTTACATTTCATAGGTAAGAATTTTTTTCGGTCCAGTACCCCAAGGGTACTTCCTTCGGGCGCGTTTTTTGCAAAAAAATGCTGGCAGGTCCAGGACAGAGTCCTGGTCGCCGTCCGCAGGCTCGCCATCCTTGGGCGAGCCTGCCGAACGCATTGCCGCTGGCGTTCGGGCTGACGGCGAAATTCCCTGTACCCACAAGGGGCATAAACGCCATTCTTCTGGCGCGCGGAGAATGGGGTGAGAAAAAGCGACAGCTTTTTCGAGGGTGATTCCCCGCAGTGCGGGGAAATGTCAGCGAAGCTGACAAAGGGGACGGCGCCGTGGGCGGCGTACAAGACCGCTTCCCCCTTGTTACAATTATGAAATAAGTATCTCTTGAAAACGTTCCAGTGGAACGTTTTCAACGAAAAAAGTAAATGCTGTTGCCCTGTCTGTATACACGCATACAGGAGTCAGTGCGTAATTTGCATGAGCAACATTGACAAAAATGAATTAGTAATGTATAATATACTTATGGAAAACAATGTGTGTCATGTATCAATCGCAGCATGCAGGAATGGAGGTCGGTTTATGCTTGATTTATCTCAATTGGAGACTTACAAGGAAAACAATCAGATTGAAGCCAAAAAGGCGATCGGTGGTCTGCCGGAGAGCGTGTGGGAGACCTATTCTGCTTTCGCAAATACACTTGGCGGAGTGATACTTCTGGGCGTTGCAGAGCATAAAGACAAAACCCTGCATCCGGTCGATCTTCCGGATCCGGAGTGGCTGATCCGGGATTTCTGGGATATCATCCGGAATCCTGGAAAAGTCAGCGTGAATATTCTGACAGAATCTGATATAACCGTACATACCATTCATGGAAAGCGTATTATTGTAATTCGTGTACCACAGGCACATTCCAAGGATAAACCGGTTTATATCGGAGATAACCCGATGAGCGGATCCTATCGCAGGGACGGGGAGGGGGATTATCGCTGTACGCCGGAGGAGGTCCGGGAAATGCTGAGGGAAAAAGAAGCCTCTCAGAAGACACTGCCATATGAAAGGACGGATGAACAATGAATACATATTTCAAAGGAACAGCAGCAATGCTTGCAGCACTGGCGGCTGCTTTGCCGTGTATCGGAAGCGGTACGCTTACCGCAGGTGCAGAGGTTATTTCCAATCCTGTCATCAGCCGGAATTGCCCGGTCTATTCTGGTTCCGGTCAGGCAACTGCTGCAAATGATGAACATTACTTTTCATTCTGGAACGGAACTGCACCAGATTACCTTGCGTATGATCTTTCCGATGTGCCGGAGGAAAATCGTAAGACAGTCAACGCTGTATGGTACAACACCAGCACCTATGATTCCATTGGACTGTATGTTTCCCGGAACATGGAGCCATCGGATTATACCATTGAAATCAATGCAGCACCCGGCGGCGACTACCCGGAGGACGGATGGGAAACTGTGCTGACGGTAGCAGATAATACGCTCAGTTCCCGTCAGCATATTGTGGATATGGAAGGCTACAACTGGATCCGTATAAATATTACCGGTGTAGACGGCAAGGATAGCGGAAATGCCAGTATCAATTTTGACATTCATGATGTGTCAGAAGGTGTGACAGACAGCTGGATTTTCTTCGGGGATTCCATTACAGCAGGCGGTATGAACAACTGCTATGGTACAGGTTTTGCCACGCATATCAACCAGCTGGATGAACGTTATTTTCCGGTTCAGGAAAACGGCGGTATTGGCGGTATTACCAGTACAGACGGCAGAAACAACATTGACCGATGGCTTTCCACCTATCCGGGAACCTATGTAAGTATTGCATACGGCACCAATGATGCATGGGGGAATCAGTCGGGTGCCCAGAAGTATTATGAGAATACGGTTTATATGATCGAGGCAGTACTTGCTGCCGGAAAGATTCCTGTGCTTCCGAAAATACCTTATGCAACAGAACCCGGCGTAGGAGACTACCTGGATGATTATAATGCAATGATCGACCGCATTTATGAGGAGTATCCCAAGATCATCAAAGGACCGGATTTTGATGCATATTTCCGTGAACATCCGGATATGCTCAGCGGTGATGGTGTGCATCCAAGCGGTGACGGTTATGCAGAAATGCGGCGCATCTGGGCGGAAACAATGTATGAAAATGTATACTGCGCAGATTCTCCCGCTTTTGTGCAGGGCGATGTGAACCTTGACGGTGTATTCAGCATTGCGGATGCTGTTATGATGCAGAAGCATCTGACCGGAAAAGGCAGCCTGAACAGCCTGGAGAACGGTGACCTCTGCAAGGATGGAGTCATCAATATCTTTGACCTCAGTCTGATGAAAAAGTCGCTGTTTGCTTAGTGCGCATAAGTCAGAAAAACACCGCTGTCTGTCAGACGGCGGTGTTTTACGTATTAGTCTGCAAAAAGTGGAGTGGACAAATATCTGTCACCTGTATCAGGAAGCAGGACAACAATATTCTTTCCTGCATTTTCAGGACGTTTAGCAAGTTCCAGTGCCGCCCATACTGCTGCACCGGAGGAAATACCCACAAGTACGCCTTCGCTTCTGCCAATCAGCTTTCCTGTTTCAAATGCATCCTCATTGGAAACAGCAATGATCTCATCATAAATCCCGGTATTCAGCACATCAGGAACAAATCCGGCACCAATTCCCTGAATTTTATGCGGACCTGCCGCACCGGTTGAAAGAACTGCGGAGGATGCAGGCTCGACCGCCACAATTTTTACAGCGGAATTTCTGGATTTGAGGTATTCGCCGACACCTGTGATTGTACCGCCTGTACCGACACCTGCTACGAAAATGTCCACGGTTCCGTCTGTATCGTCCCAGATTTCAGGACCTGTGGTTTCCATGTGCGCTTTCGGATTTGCAGGATTTGAAAACTGAGAGGGAATAAAACTGTTGGAGATTTCTTCGCTGAGTGCCTTTGCTTTTTCGATTGCACCCTTCATGCCTTTGCTGCCGTCTGTCAGCACCAGTTCTGCACCATATGCCTTCATGAGTTGTCTGCGTTCAACGGACATCGTTTCAGGCATTACGATGATAATACGATAGCCTCTTGCTGCAGCAACTGCTGCAAGACCGATTCCTGTATTTCCGGAGGTAGGCTCAATGATAACAGAGTCAGGCTTTAACTTTCCCGTTGCTTCTGCATCATCGATCATTGCCTTTGCAATTCTGTCCTTGACGGAACCGGCAGGATTGAAATATTCGAGTTTGGCAAGAACCTTTGCTTTCAATTCGAATATGTGTTCCAGATTTGTCAGTTCAAGCAAAGGTGTTCTTCCGATAAGCTGGTCTGCGGATGTGTAGAAATTTGACATGATCAAAATGCCTCCTTTATTTTACAGCATCAAATCCGTGCTGCAGATCATTGATGATATCATCGATGTGTTCCGTACCGATGGAAAGACGAATGGTGTTGGGTTTAATGTCCTGCTCGGCAAGTTCTTCTTCTGTGAGCTGACTGTGTGTGGTGGTAGCAGGATGGATCACAAGACTCTTGGAATCTGCTACATTCGCCAGTAATGAGAAAATGTTCAGACTGTCAATAAACTTGTGTGCCTCTGCAATGCCGCCCTTGATTTCAAAGGTGAAGATCGAACCGCCGCCATTCGGGAAGTATTTCTCATACAGTGCATGATCAGGATGCTCCGGAAGAGAGGGGTGATTGACCGTTTCCACCTGCGGGTGATTGGAGAGGAATTCCACAACCTTCTTTGTATTTTCTGCATGTCTGTCCAGGCGCAGAGAAAGCGTTTCCACGCCCTGCAAAAGCAGAAATGCGTTAAACGGAGAAATCGCTGCACCTGTATCCCGCAGGAGAATTGCACGGATATAGGTCACAAATGCTGCTGCACCTGCCGCCTGTGTGAAGGAAACACCATGATAGCTGGGGTTTGGTGCAGCGATTGCGGGGTAATTTCCGGATACTGCCCAATCAAACCTTCCGGAATCTACGATGATGCCGCCGAGTGATGTGCCATGGCCGCCGATGAATTTTGTTGCGGAATGCACCACGATATCTGCACCGTGTTCGATAGGACGGATAAGATAAGGAGTGCCGAAGGTGTTATCGACTACCAGCGGCAAGCCGTGCTTATGTGCAAGCTCGGCCAGAGCATCGATATCGGGAATATCGCTGTTGGGATTGCCCAGCGTCTCAATATAAATGGCGCGGGTATTGTCCTGAA
>JAFURN010000130.1 GCA_017480865.1 Ruminococcus sp.
AATATGCAAAAAACAGGTAAAACCAAACGGTCTTACCTGTTTCTGATTGGTGGGGGAGGACGGATTCGAACCATCGAAGCTAGAAGCAACAGATTTACAGTCTGCCCCCTTTGGCCACTCGGGAACTCCCCCGTTTGAATATTGTTTGTGAAATAAAATAAAATGGAGCTGGTGGACGGACTCGAACCCCCGACCTGCTGATTACAAATCAGCTGCTCTACCAACTGAGCTACACCAGCGTTTCACAACGATATTTATTATATCACAGATTTTTTCGTTTGTCAAGTACTTTTTTCAATTTTCTCAAAAAAATTTTTTGGCATTTCCGAAGCGGGAAATACGCAGAAAAGAGATGACAAGAAACGGACGATATTCATGCACGGACGCCGTTTGCCGGCATCCGGCAGAACGTATGGTCGAGACGACAGGATTCGAACCTGCGGCGTCTTGCTCCCAAAGCAAGCACTCTACCAAGCTGAGTTACGTCTCGCACGAAACCAGCATTTGTCCGCTGCAACTCTGTTATTATAGCACATTTTATTTTGCTTGTCAAGGCTTTTTTTGAGATTTTTTCATCTGCGGACATCTTCCGCACATGACCAGTATCTTTTTGGGTTCCATCGGGCGAACCGCCGAAGGAAATTCGTGCGATAAACTACAATTTATATCCCCGGCTTTTAACAGAACCAACAAAAAGGGCTGTCAGAAATGACAGCCCAAAGCATTTTGTAAAGATTATTCAGCGTCAACAGCGTCCTTTACGTCGTCAATAACATCTTCAATAGCATCCTTTACATCGTCAACAGTTTCTTCTACGCAGTTGCAGAGATCGTCGCAAACGCACTCGTCCAGATCGTCGCAGCAGTCTGTATCTGTGCAGCAGCAAGCGTCAGTATGATCCAGTTCGCAGCCGCATTCGCTCAGTGCAGACTTCTTCTTCAGCTTGGACAGCAATACCAGTGTTGCCAGAACAACAGCGCCGGTTGCCAGAATAATTGCTACAATTGTACTTGCCTTCATAGTAAAACCTCTTTCTCTGCGGAATCTTTTTAGACAGCACGGCTCCGCAGTGCCTGAAATCTTCTGTTATTTATATTATACCACACTATTTTTGAAAATACAAGTGTTTTTTTGATGAAAACCGCACAGCATTCCCGCGCTTCGCCGGACGCCCGGAAAGACGCTCTTACAGGTTGCCGGTCAGATACATCAGTACGGAAATTGCCGTCAGAGGTGCAGTTTCGCACCGGAGGATCCGGCTGCCCAGCCATACAGGGAGAATACCGGCAGCCTTTGCAGCCTCTGCCTCCTCAGGATCCAGTCCGCCCTCGCTGCCGATGAAGATCGCAATTTCCTTGCAGCCTTCCAGAGGAACCTCCGAAAAACGCATGCCGCCTTCTTCGTAGAAAAGCAGCGCACGGTCTGCCCGGGTCATTTCATTCAGAGCCTCCTGCCATGTGTAAAGGGGCGCAACCTCCGGGATGATACCGCGTCCGGACTGCTTGGCGGCAGATTCTGCGATCTTTTGCAGCCGGGAGAGTTTTTTGTCAAAATCCTTCTTGTCAGGACGTGCCACGCAGCGTCTGGTCAGGACCGGTACGATACGCACTGCGCCCAGTTCTACGGATTTCTGGATGATCTGAGACAGCTTGTCTGATTTGGGGACTGCCTGATAAAGGGTGACATGCACCGTAGGCTCTGCTGCGCAGAGTTCCGAGGACAGGGCGGTAAGCAAAACCTCGTCCGGAGTGATGGCAGTGATACGGCAGTGGTAATCGGTGCCGTTTGCGCAGACGGTCAGTTCTTCACCGGTACGCATGCGCAGGGAACGTCCGATGTGATGGGCATCCTCTCCGGTGATACGGATGTTTTCGGGATTTATATGTTCTAAGAAAAATCGGGGCATAATAAGACTCCTTTACCTGGTGTTTTGCGCAGCATTCGTTCTCACTCATTATACAGAGAACAGCGGATTTTGTCAACGGCACCTCCTTCACGCACATTTATTGTGATATTTACAGGAAAATCCTGTGCAGTCTCTGCAAAAATATTGACATTTATGCGAAAATGTGATACCCTAAAAGGGAAAGTTTTTTAGGAAAGGAAGTTTTATGATGAAAACCTGGTGTGTGCTGCTCACAGGTGTGATGCTTTCCTGTATGCTGACAGGCTGCGGTGAGGATGCCGAATCGGTAGCAGAGGAAGATCTCCCCTATGGTGCAACCATGATTAGCGACAATGACAACGGCGAAGTACAGATCACCTACGACCGGCGATTCTTTGAGGCGGAGGAGATCAGGACGCTTTCCTCCTACTTCTATGCGCTGGAATCCATGGATGAGACGCTTCTGGAGGAAACGACCCTGGACCTGTATACAGACTTTGTAGTGGATGCCCTGTATCAGGGCATGGCAGGAATGGACGGCCTCCTGACGCAGATGAGCGGCGTCTTTGCTGTGGAGGAGGATGTTCCGTACACCATTGTGGATGTGGAGATCACTGCCTACTCTACGGTGGAGGACGATGCCAATACGGACCTGGAAAACCTCTATAATATGCTCGGCGAACTGAGCGGTGAGGCGAATTACCGGAACAGAATCGGCAGCGGAAAGTTTGTGACCTATGATATCATCACAGAGTCAGACGGGGAAACCAAAACGCTTACCGATCAGAATCTGTTTCTGATTCAGGTGGACGGGGAGTATGCGGTCTGTTCGTAAACCCATCCCCGGCGGTGCGCTTTTTCCGGCGCTCCTTTTTCGGAGAGCGGGGAACCTTTTTCATGGCACGCTGAAACAGAACCAGCAGTACGATCATTGCAAGAATATATAGAATTGTGGTGATCAGAAATGCCGTTCTGAAGCCCGGGTCATCCGGTATGGTCCAGCCCGGCTTTGCCTCTGTCAGAAGCAGGTGCATACATATCCCTCTTTCCGGTTGCAGTTTTCTTCTATAAGTATAGTACATCCCGAAGGCTGCTGTCAATGCGTTCGGAAAAATTTCATTTTTTCCGGTAAAATGCTTGCAACTGTCTGAGGATTGTGCTATAATAAGCATAAGTATTGTTTCTGTGCGCATGTGTATGCGGCGGAAATCAGAAATTCAGGAGGTAACAATGGCCAAAGCAACATCAACAACAAGAGCCGGCGCATCTCTGGCAATGCCAAAGGTACAGCTCAATACAGCCGGCGTCGCAGGCGGTCTGAAAAACTGGGTATATTCCAAACGCTTTTATCTGATTGCGTTTTTCATCCCGGTTGTACTGACCTATATTGCCTATGCGATTTTCGGGATCGCCCCGTTTGGTGAGCAGTCTGTTCTGTGTCTTGACCTGAACGGACAGTACGTTTATTACTTTGAAGCAATCCGTGACGCATTCTGGGGAGACGGAAGTCTCTTCTACGACTGGTCGAGAAACCTGTCGGGTAACTTTATGGGTATCATCGGCTACTATCTTGCCAGTCCCTTTACGCTGATCATCATTCTGCTGCCGCAAAGCTGGATGCTGACAAGCCTGCTGATCATGCAGCTTGCAAAGCTGGGTACAGCAGCTGTGACCTTCGGCTATTTCCTGCGCAAGCGCCGCGGCATGGAGGAACTGCCGTCTCTGCTGTTCTCTACCATGTACGCAATGATGGCATATGCTGTGATCCAGCTGATCGACCCCATGTGGATCGATGGTCTGGTGTTCCTGCCGCTGATCATGGCAGGTATGGAGTACCTGATCGATGACGGCAGAAGACTCAACTACATCATTCCCCTGGGTATGATGTTCGTTGCGAACTTCTACATCGGCTATATGATCGCATTCTTCTGCGTGATCTACTTTATTTTCTACAACTTCTTCGGTTCTGATTCCAAGACACTGGAGGGTTATGGAAGATTCCAGTCCACAATTCGTTTTATCTATTCCTCTGCGATCGGCGGTATGCTGGCAGCCGGTATGATCCTGCCCGTATACTTCGCGCTCCAGCAAGGTAAGTTTGACTTTACAGAGCCGGATTACAGCTTCCAGCTGCAATTTGACCTGGTAGACCTGTTCGCACAGCTTCTGCCGGCACAGTATGACTCTGTAAATGTACAGGGCAGCCCTGAAATTTACTGCGGTACACTGACCCTGTTCCTGCTGCCTCTGTTCTATATCAACAAGAATATTTCTTCAAAGAAGAAGCTGGGTTATACCTTTATGCTGCTCTGCATGGTGCTGAGTATGTATATCAAGCCCATCGATATGATGTGGCACGGCGGTCAGGTGCCGAACTGGCTCCCTTACCGTTACTCCTTCCTGGTATCCTTCGTACTGCTGAATATGGCAGCAGTTGCCTTCAAGAATCTGAAGGGCGTTCCGATCAATAAGCTGGCTGCACAGTTTGTGGTGATCCTTATTGGTATGCTGTTCATGGTGAAGATCAACTATGAGCATATCGACCTGAAGAAGAGCATGTGGGTAGCGATTATCTTTATGCTGGTATATCTGGTACTGCTTTACATTCTGAATAATGGCAAGGCAGGCAGAACCCGTATGATGAACAGTGCGCTTATTGTTTCTATGCTGCTGTTCGTAGGCGGTGAAGCAACCTATAATGCTGTGGACTCCATGAACAAGATCCATAAGGAAGTATCCTATTCCGGCGGCGACTATTACAACAACTTCGTTCAGAACGGACGTGCCATTGTCAAGTCTCTGGAAGAGCATGATGACGGTCTGTACCGTGCAGAAAAGACCTATTGGAGATGCGTAAATGATAACGATGCTCTGGGTCTGCGCGGTATCTCTCACTCCAGTTCTGTTATGAACACAAAGATCATCAACTTCATTGAGACGATGGGTTACTGTACACACAGCTACTATACACGCTACAATGGTAACTCCGAAGTAGCAGACTCCCTGCTGGGCATCAAGTATGTCCTCAACCAGGAGGCTGCAAAGGGTCAGGATGCAACAGAAAACCACTATCTCAACGAGGATTATGTGCCGATCAATGACGGCTACACCTATGTAAATCATAACGGCTCCAACCAGACCGTTAAGATCTACGAAAACCCCAATGCCCTGTCCATCGGTTATATGGCAGATGAAGCTATCACAAAGATTGACCATCTGGGCAATGATAACCCCTTCAACAGCCAGAACGTATTTATGAGTACACTGGCAGGCATGACGACCTTTGATCCGACCACCGGCGTCATTACAGGCAATGCTGAGTATTACACGCCCATTGACGTAGGCGAGCCGGTTATCAACAATATCACCGTTTCTGACTACAATGTAGAGAACCGCCTGAAGCTGTATACAGCAGGCGAAGGTGACCCGACCATCAACTTCAACTTCACGGTTCCGGACGACAAGCCGATCTATATCTACTTCAAGACCGAGAACCAGAAGTCTGTCAACCTGTGGCTGGGTGAGTGGAGCGATGAGCTTCAGGATTACGACTACTCCCAGCATGACCGCTGGGGCTTCTTCAGCGCATACTTTGAAGGTGACAACTACACCATGATGCGTCTGGGAAGATTTGAGCCGGGTCAGAAGATCAGCCTGCGTGTAACCGTTGCAAACGAATACACCATCGTTCGTGACTTCTTCTTCTACTCCTTCAATGAGGATCTGTTCCAGCAGGATATTGACAAGCTGAAGGCAAATCAGATGACCATTGAAGAGTATGACGAAAACTATATCAAGGGTACTGTAACTGCGGCTGAGGGTCAGATTCTCATGACCTCTATTCCGTGGGAGGAAACAGGTGCTTCTCTGGAGCAGAGTTTCTTCAAGCTTCCGTGGGAAGGCACATGGAGAGTCAAGGTAGACGGCAAGAGCGTAGACCCTGTTGAGGTCATCAAGGCATTTGTCGGCGTAGAACTGGAACCGGGTACGCATACGGTTGAGTTCAAGTATGTATCACCGGGCTGGTATACCGGTCTGATTCTGATGTTTATTGCGATCGTGCTGCTGGTGATCTTCCACCGTCAGGACAGACGCAGAAACCAGGTTCTGATCGCACAGATCAAGGCGAGACATGAAGCTGCTGCTGCATGGGGCGGTCCTGTTGTTCTGATTCCGCTGGAGAGCGAGATCAAGGCAGCGCAGAGGACTGCGGAAAAGGCGAAGCCTGCACCGAAGAAGGCAGAACCGAAGCAGGAGGAAACTGCTCCTGCGGAGGAAGAAAAGCCGCAGGGTGAATAAAAGATAAAAGGGAGACTGGGGTTCAGTCTCCCTTTTTGTGTAAATGCGGTTCTGTCTGAAGTGTTGGGGAAACTGCCGAAGGCAGTTCGTACGATAAGCTACAATTCCCGCAACAATTCAAACGAACCCTTTCATTTGCGATCGATGATACAAAAAAGCCTCCGCCGAAAGCGACCACCCACAAAGAAGTTTCAACTGACTTTCAAAAGGTTGCGTAGGAAAATCCTACGCAGCCTTTCTCTTTTTATCATAATCCCTCCGGTCGAGCACCGCAGAGCTGCTTGCAACCCTGAACCTGAAATAAA
>JAFURN010000131.1 GCA_017480865.1 Ruminococcus sp.
CACCGTCTTTAATCAGCCGCAGGAAATCCTCCACTATCTCCACCGGCACTGCTGACAGGATACCGCTGCCTCCCACATCCTCCGGCCGATGGGCATCCGATCCGCCAATTCCATAGCAAACAGCTCCTGAAGCTTCGCATTCCTGTCGCACATGTTCTGACCGCTCGCTGTAATCCTCATGTCTTGGGTTACTGTTATAGGTCTCAAATCCATCCACGTACTCCGGTGTAGGATAACAATGCCCGTCACGGTGCGGATGAGCCTGAATGACCATCATTCCTTCCTGCCTAGCCATCGGCGCAAATTCCTCAATAGTGACCTCCCACAAGCGGGGATACTTCACCAGGAAGTCCTCAATATCGCCGTACACCAGATAATGGTTCGGTGCACCCTGAAAGCACAGTTCTACGGACGGCAATACCGTAATACCCAGTGCCTTGCCTGCCTGAGCTGCGTTCCGATAGCCCCGGAAAAAATCATGCACCTTATCCGCCCAGTCCTTTGCCTCTGATTCCTCAAAAAATTTTGCGTAGTAATGATCTGACACAAAAACGGTATGATAACCGGCATCGGCATAATGCTGCATCATCTGCTCCGCACTTAGCTTTGCACATCTGCTGATCTCCGACACATGCAGATGAGTTTCTGTTTTAAACATAATATCCTCCTCTACTCCTTCCGTTATGAATACTGATTTCTTATTGACAACCTTCACAAATATCGCTACTATTATAATATAGCTTTTTTGCATTTTGAATTGCAAGAAACTCCTATTATATTGCATTTTTCTACCCATACTGAGAAAAATAACAAGGGGCAACAAAAGGGACAGCAAAAAGGAAGAAATGAGAGGAGCATGCAAAATGCCTGACGATGTCGGACTGACAGCAAATCATACCGTTTCAATGGAATCCTATGATTTCCATACTGATCTGCTCCATTGCATTTCAACTGTGACAGATCATGCTGTGCCCAACAGCGATTATGAGGTACACGCTCATTACCATGAATTTGAGATATACTATTTTTTGGAAGGCGATCTTTCCTTCGCTTTTGAAGGACAACGGCTCCCCGTACAAAACGGCGATATGATCATTATTGCAGCCGGCTGCCTGCATCGACCGATCATACGACATTCCTGCCGCTACTGCCGCAAACGTCTTTTGTTTCGTCAGGAACTGTTTCGCAGGCTACAAACGGCCGATATGGAATTTTACCATGACCTTCTGAAACGCAAGATACTCTTCCTGCCGAATGCCAGCGTCGTCAGCTGCGGCCTGGATCAACTCTTTGAAGATATCGTACGTTATGCTGAAAGTAAAACGGCAGAAGACAGCTTTTGTGCTATGATCAGTCTGTTCTCTCTGCTGATCAAAGCCAAAGCACACAGCCGTGAGCCGGCCGGCAATGCAGACCCCATTCATAACGAAAAAGCACTGGCCCTGCTGCAATATATTGACCAACATCTGACAGAAGAGTTGAATTATACCTCACTGGCCGAGCATTTCTCTATGACAGATAAAAATCTTTACAAATTTTTCAAGCGCGAAACGGGTTTCACGCTGAGTGACTATATCAATGAACGACGTATCGTTCTGGCACAATCACTGTTGAATGCCGGTGCTTGCGCTGCAGAAGCAGCAGAGTCTGTCGGTTATATGGATTATTCTGTTTTTTACCGGAATTTTGTCAAACGACTCGGAGTGACACCTACAAAATATCAGCGTGACCGACGTAAAAGTACTTGCAACACGCCCTCACATTCACTATAATAGAATCAGAACTATGTTCAGAATGGATATTTATGGCAAACGAAGATTATAACAAAGCCCAGAAAATGGGTATGAACGCATATACAGCTGCCCTCGCACAGGGCAAGTCTCCTTACCTCCCGGTACTGGATGAAATTCTCTCACTGGCAGACATTGATTATGAGATCCCTCTGGGTATCTGTGACATACCGCTGGAGCAGGTCGTAGGAACCAGTACTCTGGGTAGAACCAGGGCATTTGCAGACAATTTCATGCCGCTTTTGAAGGAAGGAACCGAATTCTCCAACAAATGGTCTCATCTGGCAGATGCCCAGGTGGAAGAGGGGATCCACAATCCGATCAAAGCATATGAATATATGAACAAATACTATGTGGTAGAAGGGAATAAGAGAGTCAGCGTCCTGAAGTATTATAACGCTCCCACA
>JAFURN010000132.1 GCA_017480865.1 Ruminococcus sp.
AAGAACGGTGGCAGAACCCCCATTGCTGGTATGGTTCATGCCATTGTGGTGCTGCTGATTCTCATTCTGCTGATGCCTTACGCATCGCTGATACCCATGCCTGCAATTGCAGCAATTCTGTTTCAGGTAGCGTACAACATGAGCGGATGGCGTACCATTGCTGCTACAGTCAAGACCGCTCCCAAGAGTGACGTCCTGATTCTCTTTGTAACACTTATTCTGACAGTTGTATTTGACCTTGTAGTAGCAATCGGTGTTGGTCTCGTACTTGCCGCACTACTGTTCATGAAGCAGATGGCGGATGTATCCGGTGTGCAGGGCTGGGTTTATGTGGATGAAGAAGACGATGACCCGGATCACATCGAACTGAAAAAGGTACCGCAGAATACCAAGGTTTACGAAATCAATGGACCGATGTTCTTTGCAGCCTCGGACAAGTTTATGTATGTATTGTCCGATACAAATATCGATGTCCTCTGTATCCGCATGAGAAATGTGCCGGCAATGGATGCGACAGGTGTAGATACGCTGGGTAAGATCGTAGATCAGTGTGAAAAGCATAATATTTCTGTTGTATTCTCTCATGTAAATGAGCAGCCCATGGCACTTATGGAAAAAGCAGGTTTTATTACACGAATCGGAAAAGAAAACTTCTGTAATCATATTGATACCGCTCTCCTTCGTGCCGAACAGCTGGAGAAGGAGAGAATGAAGCAGAGAAGTGCAGTTAAGTAAGACGGGTTGACAAAGAAAGTCGATTCTGTTATAATAATTGTATGATTTCGGTATGCGAGGTAGCTTTATGAAGAATCGATTTTGTTTGTCACTGCTTGCAGTATCTGCTGCATTTGCAATGCTTGCATCTGGATGCAGTGCTGAGATTGTTACGCCATCCCAGGGCGGTACAGCAGAAATAGAAGCAACAGTTCCTGCGGAGCAGACTGCATTTACAATATCCGCAACGACTGCTCCGGCTGAAACCTCAGAACTGGTTGTTACAAGCGGAACAACATATACGGCGGAAGAACTCGACTATGATGCATATGCTGTAGTTGATGAATTGATGAGCAGCATGACTCTGAATGAGAAAATTTATCAGATGTTTATTGTTACTCCGGAGGCACTCACTGGATTCAGCGGAAGCGTTACAGAAGCGGGTTCTCTTACAAAATCCTCACTGGAGGCGATTCCGGTGGGCGGTCTGATTTATTTCGACCAGAATCTGGAGAACTGGCAGCAGACTTATGAGATGCTGTCTCTTTCTCAGCAGTATACACAGGACGCACATAACGGCATTGGTTTGTTCCTGGCAGTTGATGAGGAAGGCGGCTCGGTCGCACGTGTTTCTCAGAAGCTGGGAACCTACAGCAGCTATGATATGGAATATTATGGTGCAAATCTGGATTATAACAGTGCTTACAATCTTGGCAGCACCATTGGAAGCAGCTTACGTGAACTTGGCTTCAACCTTAACTTTGCTCCAGTCGCAGATGTCAACATCAGTCCGACTAATGAACTGGGCAGTCGTATTTTCTCCAGCGATCCACAGGTTGTATCGGATATGACAGCACAGTTTGTATATGGTCTGGAGGGGACAGGCGTATCTGCAACACTGAAGCATTTTCCAGGTCTGGGTGCTGGAAGCGGAAATACGCACAACAGCAGCGTTGTAATCGACCGCACCCATGCACAGTTGTATGATACAGAGTTCACTGCGTTCCAGGGTGGAATTCAGGCTGGTGCAGATTTTGTTATGGTGGGTCATCAGATTACAACGGCGTCTCTGGATAATCTCCCAGGTGATCTGTCCAGAACAGTTGTTACAGACTGGCTGAAAAGCGAACTTGGCTTTTCAGGTCTTGTTGTTACAGATTCTCACTCCATGGGTGCTATCACAGAGAATTATACCCCAGGAGAAGCTGCAATTTTGTCGATTCAGGCAGGTGTAGACATCATCCTGATGCCCTACGATTTATCCAATGCGGTTACAAGTGTGCGTAATGCCATTGAAGCAGGCGATATTACAGAGGAACGTATCAATGAGAGCGTACGCAAAATTCTTCTGAAAAAATGTGCTATGGGCATCATTGCTGTGGAGATTGAAGAAACAACTACAACAGAGAATGCTGACTAATTTATTATTTATTCATATTTAAACGATCAAAAAGGAGCAGGGGAGTGCCATCACTCTTCCTGCTCCTTTGTTTTCTTGATCTTTCCTTTTTTTACAGTAAAATCCGCAAGGGGGGAACTTTCAGCTGCATTGCGTACGATCTCATCAGACAGATGTGTATAAATCTCCGTTGTAGAAGTACTGGCATGTCCAAGAACCTCTTTTAAGGTCAGGGCGTCCACGTTACCATACTGATACATAAGTGTTGCAGCTGTATGACGCAGTTTGTGAGTGGAGTATCCAAGACCACTGAGTCCGGCAGCTGACAGCGCATTTTCCACGATCTGCTGTACCCGGCGCTTACTGATACGTGTATGCCGCTTACTGAGAAACATTGCATGATCTGTCTGTTCACTTGCCATCTGAACACGCACTGCCAGGTATGAATAAACAGCACGCATACAGGCATCGTTCAGATAGACGATTCGTTCTTTGCTGCCTTTTCCAAGCACTCGCATTTTGCATTCATCCAGAAATAAATCGGTGGTATTCAGTCCAACAAGTTCACTGAGACGGATACCGCAGTTGAGAAACAGCGTTATGATGCAGTAATCACGCTCAAAATACGCTGTATCAATCGATTCCAAAAGTCTGCGGCTCTGATCCAGGGTGAGAAACCGGGGCAGACTCTTTTTCGGAGATGGCAGCTCCAACCGTTCAGTGGGGTCGTGATCGATATACCCCTGATTGTAGTACATAAACCCAAAAAAGCTTTTAAGGGCTGAGGTTTTTCTGCCTCTGGCACGATCCTGGTTCTCCCGTTCATCCTTTATATAATAGAGAAATTCATAAATTGTCTGAAGCTGCACTTGATTCAGCATGGACACAGGCATATCCTTAATGGAAATATCCTGCAAATCATTTGCATCTATATATTTTTCATCTTTCATCATACGCAGATACCGCAGGAACATTCGAACATCCAGGTAATATTCCTGTACGGTCCGTTTTGACAAGCCTTTTGTCACAGTAATATGCAGAATGTAGTCCAGAAAAAAATCCGGGCATTCCGTTCGATTTATTTGCATGATACACACCTCCCCTTGAATAAACCGCTTCCAATTGCACCAAATTTGTATTTGGTGCAATTGGACACTGCCCTCCCCAATCAGGAAAGGGTTGCAATTAGTGCCTCTGCGCATCTTAAACCATCTACAGCCGCAGATGTGATTCCACCGGCATAGCCTGCACCTTCACCACAGGGATACAGTCCAGCCACGCTAACCGACTGATATTGTTCATTTCTGACAATTCGTACTGGTGAAGAACTACGGCTCTCAACACCAGTCAGAATTGCTTCCGGGTCATGAAATAAGGAAAGCTTTCGTCCCATAGCCGGAATTCCAAGCCGCAGGGTTTCTGTCATAAACGCAGGTAAATACGTATCAGGCAGAACAAATTTTGTCCCTGGACGATATGTGGGTTTTATCTTGCCAAATGCTGCAGATGCTCGTTTTTCCAGAAAATCGCCTACAAGACACACCGGTGCTGTATAGTTTCTGCCGCCAGCCAGAAACGCCTTATGTTCCAGTTCTTCCTGTAAAAGCATACCCGCCAGAGGGTCGGTTCCATCCAGCATTTCCGGTGAAACTCCAACCAGAATTGCACTATTTGCATTTGCACCATTACGTGATCGGTAACTCATACCATTTACAACCAGACGCTCCGCTTCCGACGAGGAGGCAATCACCTCTCCCCCGGGACACATGCAAAATGTGTACATACTATGACCATTTGGAAGGTGCACTGCCATTTTATAATCGGCTGCGCCTAATGCAGGATGACCTGCGTATTCGCCATACATACAGCGATTAAGGTCAGCCTGCAAATGTTCAATCCGGACACCCATAGCGAAGTTTTTCCTTGTCAGCGTTACATTTTCCTTCTGCAGCATACGAAAAACATCTCTCGCACTGTGCCCTGTTGCAAGGATGCAGTTGCGGGTAGAAATTGTGTGCATTACACCATTCTGCTGATAGGAAACATTTGCAAGCTTGCCTTCTGTATCTGTCTCATAACCGCAGAATTTTGCATGGAAGCGTACTTCTCCGCCCATATCCTGTATGCTGCGGCGGATATTCTGCACCACATTCACCAAACAATCCGTACCGATGTGCGGCTTTGCCGCATAGAGGATATCTTCCGGGGCGCCATGTTCAACAAAGGTTTCCAGCACATATTGAATCCGCGGATCACTGATACCAGTTGTCAGCTTGCCGTCAGAGAAGGTGCCTGCACCGCCTTCTCCAAACTGAACATTGCTTTCTGTGTCAAGTTTTCCTGTGGAACGAAACGATTCCACTGCCTTCTGACGGTCAGTGACACATGCGCCGCGCTCCAGGATAACAGGGCGAAGACCAGCCTTTGCAAGGAGAAAACCAGCAAACATTCCAGCAGGTCCGAATCCAACTACCACAGGACGCTCTCTTCCGGAAGTTACCGTAGGAATCGTATAACAATACGGCTCATAGACAGAGATATTCAGTTGTTTCGCACACTTTTTCAGAACTGCCGTTTCATTTTTCACTGAGACAGCAAGCGTCATTACCAAACGGATGTCCTGCTTTTTACGTGCATCAATTGATTTTCTGAGGATGCGAACCTCTGTGATATCTCCAGGCTTTATCCGGAGTTTTTTTGCAGAAATCTCCTTCAAAGACTTTTCTGCATCACGAAGAGGAACCGACAGATTGGAAAGCTTGATCACAGCCTTTATCCTCCTTCCATTTTTTGACGGCACTTCGGGCAGCGCAGATACCGCTGCACCATGCCCACGCCAGATTATAACCGCCGCACGCCCCTGCCAGATCCAGCATCTCCCCTGCCAGGAATAGATTGGGCCAGCAGAGAGATTCCAGCGTTTCACTGATCTCATGGGCAGGTATTCCGCCTGCCGTTACCTGGGCCGTGCTCCATGTATGCGGCGGTTTTACTGGAAAATTCCATGCCTTGATGGTATGGGAAAGATTTTCAATCTCATAGGGCGACAGCGTGTAAACAGGATCACTCATCGATGCCCTAATTCCGCTTGCACGAAACAGCGCCGGACACATTTTTTTCTGAAAAATACCAGACAGCATATCTTCGATGTTCCACTGAGAACGCTGAGCATAGAGATTCCACAAAAGTTCCATGACTTCGTACTCCGTAAGATGCTCCAGTAAATCCAGCTGAATCTGCATACCCTCCTCACGCACAAATGCCGCAAGATTAAAAATACAAATACCAGACAGAGCCTGTTCTGTTAACTGAACCTCACCAGAATCAGAGCAGATGAGAGTCCCCTTCGCATCCAGAAGGCTTGCTTTTGCAAGAACACGAATCCCCTTCAGCCCACTGAGCAATGATGGCATTGTTCTAATAGGGCATAGTGCAGGTGAAACAGAGGTTATTGTATGTCCCAGGCTGCGCAGAATTTCGAAAAAGCCTCCATCTGTACCCATAGCCGGCGCAGCATATCCACCGCATGCTGCAATGACATATTTTGCATAGATACTGTGCTTCTCAGCGGTTCTGATTACCCACATATTCTCCACACTGCGCTTCAAAGCTGTTATAGCGCAGTCTGTCCGCACATCTACAGCAAGGTCCTGCAATTGAAGACGAAGGGCATCTAAAACAGAAGCGGCATGATTACTGTATGGATACAATCTGCCGCTGTCTGCTTTACATATGACGCCCAATGATCGAAAAAAAGCTTCTGAACCCTGGTATTCCTGAAACAGTGCTTCCGCAAGCACTGTACAGGAGCCAGTGTAATGGGAGATCTGTTTTTCCTCGATGTTGCCAAGGTTACAGCGTCCATTTCCGGTTGCGAGAATCTTTTTTCCCAGTCGGGCATTTTTTTCCAGAACAACAATACGGCAGTCTGAACCGCCGCATTGTTTCGCTTCAATTGCAGCAGCAAGACCCGAAGCACCTCCGCCGATTATAGCAATGTCGGCATAATACTGCTGCATAAAATGTCACCTCTTATTAATTCTTAATGCTGTGCATGGGAGCCGGAATACGTCCGCCGCGCTCGATGAAGCGTGCAGAAGACTTACGGCATACGGGCATAATCGGTGCGCTGCCGAACAGTCCGCCGAATTCCAACATGTCGCCTTCCTTCATACCAACCGCAGGAATCACACGTACTGCAGTGGTCTTATTGTTCACCATACCGATCGCCATTTCATCCGCAATAATCGCAGAGATGGTAGTTGCCTCTACATCACCGGGAATTGCGATCATATCAAGACCTACAGAGCATACTGCTGTCATAGCTTCCAGCTTGCTCAGAGTCAGCGTACCGTCAACTGCTGCATCGATCATACCGGCATCTTCAGACACCGGAATGAAGGCACCAGACAGACCGCCTACGTTGGAGGACGCCATAACGCCGCCCTTCTTTACTGCATCGTTAAGCATTGCCAGAGCTGCTGTTGTGCCGTGTGTACCGCAGGTTTCCAGACCCATTGCTTCCAGAATATGCGCAACGCTATCACCAACTGCCGGTGTAGGAGCCAGAGACAGGTCAACAATACCGAACTCGACACCCAGCATCTGGGAAGCCTTTGCACCAACCAGCTGACCCATTCTGGTAATCTTGAATGCAGTCTTTTTGATGATATCTGCAAGCTGATCAATGGTCAGATCAGGATACTTGGAAATGGTAGAACGCACTACGCCCGGACCTGATACGCCTACATTGATGACACAGTCAGACTCACCCACGCCATGAAATGCACCTGCCATAAAGGGATTATCCTCAGGAGCGTTGCAGAATACAACCAGCTTAGAGGGGCCTACACACTGTCTGTCTGCTGTCAGATGTGCAGATTCCAGAATTACTTCACCCATCATTTTGACCGCATCCATGTTGATGCCGCTTCTGGTAGAACCGACATTTACAGAAGAACACAGTCTTGTTGTAATATCCAGAGCCTCTGGAATGGAACGGATCAGTGCAATATCGCCTGCACTGAAGCCCTTATGTACCAGTGCAGAATAGCCGCCTACGAAATTGACGCCGCAGGTCTCTGCTGCTCTCTGGAGCGCCTTTGCAAACTTAACAGGATTCTCATTTGGGCATGCTGCTGCCAGCATGGCAATGGGAGTTACAGAAATTCTCTTGTTGATGATCGGAATACCGTATTCCTTTTCAATCTTTTCGCCGGTTTCTACCAGCTTTTCTGCCTTGCGTGTAATCTTGTCGTAAACCTTATCGCACGCCTTATCAATGTTCGGATCGATACAATCCAGCAGGGATATACCCATAGTTGTGGTACGGATATCCAGGCACTCATCCTGAATCATACGGATGGTTTCCAGAATGTCCGTTGCATTAAACATAGAATTATTCATTGGTACTTACTCCTGTATGTAAAATCTTAGATGCGGTGCATCGCATTGAAGATATCTTCGTGCATAGTATGAATGGACAGTCCCAGTTCTGTACCCAGTGCAGTCAGTTCGTCATTCAGATTTGCAAAATCTGCATTCATGCCGGAAATGTCAACCATCATAATCATTGCAAACATCTCCTGAAGTACGCTCTGTGTTACCTCCAGCACATTTGCCTGGTACTTTGCGCACACGCCGCTTACCTTGTGCAGAATGCCAACGTTATCATGTCCAATTACTGTAATTACCGCTCTCATGAGGGTGCCTCCTTAAAATCATCATTCAGCAGAGCCATTCCGGCAGAACTGCTGTGCATATGTTCCGTCCCCATGGGGACATAAAACATCACTATACTATTATACAGAATCCCTGCTCAGAAATCAAGACATATTCGTAAAAATTTTCTCTCATATGGAATTTTGGTGAGAATCATGAGAAATAACTTGCAATGAACGGGAATCTATGGTATAATAGAATGAATTTCAGGCAGACAAAAATACTGTCTGCATTCGCAGAAACATCCTGTACAGTATGTTTAATGCTGTACATCTTACAAATTTCGAGGTGATACTTTATGGACGACAAGGAATTCTATTTGGATGCAATCCGTGACATGGTTCCGGAACAGAAAGAAAACCAGCTGCAAACTATTTTTTACTCCTTTCTGGAACTGGAGCATCTTTATGATTCTGCGATTGAATTGGTAAAAGCACAGCTGAATATCTTCGACAATGAATTCAGCATGCGGTTTCAGCGCAATCCCATTCACAATGTAGAAAGCCGGATCAAATCACCGCAGAGTATTGTGGGGAAATTGCAGCGAAAGGGTTATCCCGTATCTCCTGAATCCGCCCGGAATCGCCTGATGGATATTGCAGGTGTCCGTGTTATCTGTTGTTATATTGATGATATCTATGCGTTGGCGGAATTGCTCACCACACGCAGCGGCTTCAAATTGCTGAAAACAAAGGATTACATTAAAAATCCCAAGGGAAACGGCTACCGCAGCTTCCATATGATCGTGAACGTGCCGGTGCATATGTCAACAGGCATGCAGATGGCACCCGTTGAAATTCAGATCCGTACCATTGCCATGGACTTCTGGGCAAGCCTGGAGCATCAGCTTCACTACAAATCCATCGGAAACAAGGACGTATCCTCCACACTCACGGATGAACTGAAGCAGTGTGCAGACTCGATCGCCGAGATCGATGGAAAGATGCAGGATATGTTCAAACAGATCAATGAACTGTAAGCCTATGAGAATTGCACTTTGCCAGCTGAACATAGAGTATCTCCGATATGAGAAAAATATAATCCGTGCGGAGCATTTTATTTGTGAAGCAGCCCGGAATCATGCGGATTGTATCGTTTTTCCTGAAATGAGTTTTACTGGGTATTCTATGGATACTGCAATAATATCCCGCTGGGGAAAAGATGCATGCATTGCTATGCAGGAAATTGCCGTCAAAGCACAGATTGCCATCGGATTTGGGTGGGTCTGTTCAGCAGAAAACAGGTTAGCTGAGAATCACTATTCTTTCATTGACAGAACAGGGAAAATGATACTGGACTATGTCAAGATCCATCCTTTTTCCTATGCAAAAGAGAACTGCTTTTATCAAGGCGGCACTTCCCTGCCCACAGCAGATTTATGTGAGATTCCTTTTATGAATGCGATTTGTTACGATTTACGTTTTCCGGAACTGTTTCGTATACTTGCAAAGGAGGTATATGCGGCATTTGTGCCTGCAAACTGGCCTGCAAAACGTTTCTCTCATTGGAAGACACTCCTTCAGGCACGTGCCATTGAGAATCAGATGTATCTCATCGGAATCAATTGCGTGGGTGATCAGGATGGAATCCTTTATTCCGGTGGCAGTATGGTCATAGCGCCGGATGGTACGATTCTGTGCGATTGCAAAAATGATGAAGGGTTATTTTTTACGGATATTTCAAGAGATGCCGTTCTGACCGCAAGAGAAAGCTTTCCTGCCTTGCGGGATATGCGGGAAGAATTGTATAAAAAACTATAAATAATTTGGGGCTGTTGCATTCGAATTTGCAACAGCCCTTCATTTCACTATTTTATCTTATAGAATTACTTCTGCAAGGTATGATCTACTCTTTCTACCTTCATCAGGTTTGTGGTATGCGCACATCCTACCGGAACGCCTGCAGTGATAACAACGATATCATCCTTTTCTACCATGCCGCATTCCAGAGCAGCCTCTACCGCTGCGGAGAACAAATCATCCGTATTGGTCTTTTCACCGATAATCAACGGCTTTACACCCCAACTCAGATTGGTCTGACGCCATACCACATCACTTACAGTACAGCTGAGAATGGGGCAGCTGGGACGATACTTGGAAATCTCGCGCGCTGTTACACCACTCATAGTAACTGTCAGAATTGCCTTTGCGTCCAGGTCGTGTGCTGTTGTAACAGTCGCATGAGCAATGGCATTTGCGATGTCCTGACCCTGCTGCTTACAGGTTGCATGCAGCTGTTTGTAGTCAATGTTATCCTCAGTGGTCTTTGCGATTCTGTCCATCGTACGGACTACCTCTGCCGGGTAGGAACCAGCAGCAGTCTCACCGGACAGCATGATAGCACTTGTGCCGTCATAGATCGCATTCGCTACGTCTGTGATTTCTGCACGTGTAGGACGGGGATTGGAAATCATAGATTCCAGCATCTGTGTTGCGGTGATAACCTGCTTGCCTGCCTGATATCCCTTGCGGATGAGTTCCTTCTGTACCGCCGGAATCTGCTCGAAGGGGATTTCTACACCCAGGTCACCACGCGCTACCATGATACCGTCTGCGGACTGGAGAATCTCATCAATGTTGCGGACACCCTCCAGGTTTTCAATCTTTGCGATGATACGAACATTGAACCAACCGAGACTATGGGTGTACTTACGCAGATAGTCAATATCCGCAGCTGTGCTGACAAAGCTTGCAGCAATAAAGTCAAAGCCCAGCTTTGCACCAAATTCCAGGTCATTCATATCGGTTTCGCTCAGATACGGCATAGAAAGCTTAACGCCCGGTACATTGATACCCTTGTTATTGGACAACACGCCGCCATGAATAATGCGACATACGATATCCGTACGGGAAACACGCTCTACCACCATTTCAATAACACCATCATTGATGAGAATGTGTGTGCCAGGCTTTACATCGTGAGAAAGATTCTTGAAGGAAATGCTTCCCACTTCATCGGTACAGAGTACATCCCGTGTAGTCAGTGTATAGGTATTGCCAGCGTGAATGGTAACCGGTTTGTCATCTACAAATTTTCCCAGACGAATCTCCGGACCTTTTGTATCCATCAAAGTTGCAATGGGAAGTCCCAGTTCCTCACGCAGACGTACAATCTGATTGAAGCGCTGCTTGTGCATTTCATAATTTCCGTGAGAAAAATTGAAACGTGCGACGTTCATTCCGGCGTGCATTACATCACGCATCACCTGATCGTCATCGGTTGCCGGTCCAATCGTACATACAATTTTGGTTTTTCTCATAGCTATTGCTCCTTTGTTTCATTATTGCGTTGAAATTGCGACAGAATTTTACAATTCCTCTTTATTATACCATATTCCTCAGGAAAATGGAAGATAAATTTATGTAAAATATTCGTGTAGAGTTACGTGCTGCGAATCCACTGAATAAAGTTATCTGCGAGAATGCCCTTATTCTCCGAATCTGTCAGCTTCAGGCTAAAAAAGCGCTTCAATTCCTCTGTATGGTCCCACATGGGAAAATCCACGCCGAAGATGCAATTTTCTGCACCATGCTTCCGGATGAAACGCACAGCGTCAGAAGGCTCCATAAAGCCAAGACAGCTGCTGGTATCCAGCATCAGACGATCTGACGGCTCCAGCATTTCCGCTGCTTCTTCCCAGCGGCGATATCCGCCCAGATGGGCTGCGATCACACGCAGACGAGGGAAGTCACGGAGAACCTTTGCCATACGCTCCGGCGTAGAATAGGTGCGATGCGGATCGCCCATGTGCATGAGAATGGGCAGACCGGCACTCTGAATCATATCATACATGGGATAAACTGCGGGATCATCCATGTTGAATGTCTGGAAATCCGGGTGCAGCTTGATGCCTTTGAAGGGTTGCTTCAGGATTTCAGCAAATTCCGATTCCAGATTTTCTGAACGAGGATGAAGCGCCGCAAAGCCGATACATTGAGGATGCTCTGTGCAGACGGTACAGATATAGCTGTTGATTGCAGCAGCCTGCTCCGGATGGGTGGCTGTAGAACACACCAGGTAGCCGTCAATGCCGGCACGATCTCCGCTTTCTAAAAGTTCTCCCATACTGCCCTGATGACTCATAGGCAGATCATAAAACTGTGAAATGCTGTCTGTTGCGCGCTCTGCAATCTTATCCGGAAAGATGTGTGCATGTGCATCAACAACTGTGTAACCATGATACATTGTATTAATTCGCTTCCCTTATTTTAGATTTTCTGAATTTTTGCGCCTGCAAAATTCGTTAAGAGTTTTTTAGTGCCCACCTTATCAAAAGCAACCTCTATCATAGAATCGTTCGCCATTTTGGTAACCGTAAGAATCGTTCCTTCACCAAAAATATTATGACGAATACGTTCGCCGGGAGCGTATGTCTGTACACTGCCTGCTGATGGACGTACAACCTTTTTCTTTTTTGCAAGCTGCTCCTGAAGAGAGGTGGAACGCAGTGCTTCCACCTTATGTGAACTCTGTTCACTGGTTCTGCTCCCGCCTTTTTTCTCAATCAGAGATTTGTCAATCTCACAGAGAAATCGGGATGGACCATTACACATAGTAGAACCGAAGAGCATTCTTCGGGATGCGCTGCTGAAAAAAAGCTGCTTTTTCGCACGTGTGATTGCCACATATGCCAGTCTGCGTTCCTCCTCCATATCAGCAGGGTCCAGAGAATGCATGGAGCGCGTTCCAGGGAATACGCCTTCCTCAAATCCAACAAGGAATACGTGGTCAAATTCCAGGCCCTTGGAGGCATGCATGGTCATCATAAGAACCACATCCTGCTCCGGCTCGTATTTATCTACATCTGTAAACAGGGATATCTCCTCTAAGAAGCCGCCTAAAGTGGGGGTTTCGTTTTCCTCACAATAAGAAATCATAGAGGATTTTAATTCCTCGATGTTCTCAAGGCGTGTCTCCCCCTCCTCTCCCTGCGCACGGAGCATCTCCGCATAGCCGGTCTTATCCATGAGCAGGTCAAGGAACTGGTCAAACGGAAGCTCCTCTACCTTTCCCGAAAGAAAATCCATCATAGCAGCAAATTTCTTCAGTCCGGCAGCTTTTCTGGCAAGAACCGGATAGCTGTCAGCCTGGCGCATAACCTCCATATGGGAAAGGTGCAGATCCCGGGCAATATCGTCTACCAGTGCAATGGTTGCATCGCCAATGCCGCGCTTGGGCTCGTTGACGATCCTGTGGAATCGCAGAGCATCAAATTCATTGTTGATCACGCTGAGATATGCCATGATGTCCTTGACTTCTTTGCGGTCGTAAAAGCGCAGACCGCCATAAATACGATAAGGAATATTATTGCGGATAAACATGCGTTCCAGCGCATTGGACTGAGCATTCATGCGGTAAAGAATGGCAAACTCCCGATAGGATGCGCCTTCACTTACCTGCTTCATTATGGTTTTCGTGACAAAAGCAGCTTCATCCGCTTCATCCGATGCTTTATACCAGGTGATCCGCTCGCCCTTCCCTGCCTCTGTCCAGAGGCGTTTTTCTTTGCGTCCTTCGTTATTCGCAATCACGTCATTTGCTGCATGGAGGATGTTCTGGGTAGAGCGATAATTCTGTTCCAGGCGAATGACACGGCTGCCCGGAAAGGTATGCTCAAAGCTAAGAATATTCTCAATGGTCGCACCGCGAAACCGATAGATGCTCTGGTCATCATCGCCTACTACACAGAGATTCTGATACTTTCCGGCAAGAAGCTGAATCAGACGAAACTGGGCATGGTTTGTGTCCTGATACTCATCCACCAGAATATAGCGGAAGCGATTCTGATAGTATGCAAGTTCCTCAGGATACTGCTCAAAAAGCCGTACTGTCAGATAGATCAGATCATCGAAATCCATAGCATTGGATGCATGCATACGATTCTGATATTCTGCATACAGCTTGGCAATGACAGTTTTCCGGTAATCACCGCCTGCCTCTGCACGCATTTCCTCCGGAGAAATCATACTGTCCTTTGCCATACTGATTTCATTCAGTACCGTTTTCGGCGGAAACATCTTATCAGAAACATCCAGGTCTGTCAGGCAATTTTTCATCAGACGCTTGCTGTCATCAGAATCATAAATGGTAAAGTCCTTATTATAGCCCAGATAGGGAATGCTTCTGCGCAGAATCCGCACGCATGCCGAGTGGAAGGTGGATGCATGCACCTCAGCAGCTTCGGCTTCTCCCAGCATATCAGCCAGACGAACCTTCATCTCGCCTGCTGCCTTGTTGGTAAATGTAATGGCAAGAATATTCCATGGACGAATGGGATTTACCGCCAATATCTCACGCAGACGTTCCGTATCCTCTTCGGCGGTGCCCTGTACGTAAGCCTCCAGATATTCCTGGTCATCCGGGAAAATGCTGTCATTTGCCTGCTCCCAGGCATCCCCGAAGTAAATCATACCTGCAATGCGGTTCATGATGGCGGTTGTTTTACCGCTTCCTGCCCCCGCAAGAACAAGAACAGGTCCGTTTACACAGAATACCGTTTCCTGCTGAGGAGGATTCAGTTTCTGAAAATAGCGCATGAGCGCCTGCCGCTTTAAATCGGTTACATGATTTTCTGCCATCTGCGTTTACCTCTTTTCTTCTTCAATAGATTCTGTTTCTATCATTATAGCACATTTTACTTCCGTTGAAAAGTCCTCTCTTGAATTTTTACCATATTTTTGTCATTGCAGTACCGGCATAAATACGGTATGATAAGGATAGCCTATCATTTATGGAAAAAAGGAGGTTGCTCATGAAGTTTTTAGCGATAATTCTGACTGCGGCAGTTTATGTATGTATAAGTCCTTTTTCTGCTTCTGCTGCATTTGAACAGGGCGGCGCCGCTCTGGTTCCTGCCATCGATGCCTTTTCCACATGGACGCAGTTCTCATCTCCGGACACCCAGACGCCTGCTATTGATGAAACCGGCTGCCTGGATTACTCTCTTGCGAAAATTGCTGTACGCTACAATCTTCCCCTTGAAGATGCAGATGTTTTCGATTCCTCCTATGACTATTATACAGAATTTGTAGAAAATGCCGTACATCCTGCTTATACAAAGGCAATCTACTTTTCTGAGTATTTTGCACCCTATGTTCGTTTTATAGAACACATCCCCATAACAGCAGATTCCGCTGGAGAAAGCTGGCAGGAGGCCTATGCATACTGCCGTCAGATGCAGCAGGATATACAGGCAGCCTTTGTACTGGAGCTTTCCACATCATCGGGCAGCAGTCACTTTGTTTCTGTAGATACTGTAAATGAAACGGAAAAGCGGCTGTATCTCTATGATTCCGGTGACCGGTTTTCTGAATATCTGGGAGACAGCGTATCAGAATCCCGTGGTTATCATGTAGAATCCATTTACACCATAGAACTGCTCGCTATGCCCGGCGATGTGGATGGAGACTTCCAGATCACATGGACAGACTCCTTTTTTCTTGGTCTGATGTGCGGATTTGGCATAGAGGATCTGTCTGTCTGTGATGCCAACCATGACGGTGTTCTGGATGAAGCAGACATCACCTATATAGAAGCGTTTGCCCGACACATGCAGGTTCAGTCTCCGGAACTGAAATCATCCATAAAGTGATGACAGGTATCTCCCAGATGGTAGGAAATCAGGCGGCGGAGATCTACATTCCAAACGCTCCGGAAAATATGATGTTCAACGTCTGGATTGACCTTTTTCAGAGTTTGAATCAGTTCCTTGATTTCCTGCCGCTTGGAGGCAGATTGCTGTTCTTTTTCCTGCGCTGCGGTCATACTGCATGCACAGCGCAGGAAATGCAGGCAGTGCTCCTGTGCCCAGCGGATAATGTCTGCCTCCCGTACATAATAAAGCGGACGGATAACCTGCATATTTTCATAATTTTCGCTGCGGAGTCTGGGCATCATAGTCTGCACCTGTCCGCCGTAAAGCATCCCCATGAGAATGGTTTCAATCACATCATCAAAGTGATGTCCGAGGGCAATCTTATTGCAGCCCCGGTCTTTTGCGGCCTGATAGAGGGCCCCCCTGCGAAGCCGTGCGCAGAGAAAACAAGGGTTATTTCCGACACGTTCTATGGATGAGAAAATTTTTGTATCGAATATATCAAGGTGAATCCCCAGCAGTTCTGCGTTGTCCAGAATCTGCCTACGATTTTCCTCCTTGTATCCCGGATCCATACAGAGAAAAGTCAGGGAAAAAGGGATCTCCCCGATTTTCTGGTATTTTTCCATACATTTTGCCAACAGCATGGAGTCCTTTCCACCGGAAATACAGACAGCGATATGATCCCCTGGCTCTATCAGCCGGAATTCACGGACAGCCTTTGTGAAACGGTTCCATATGGACTTCCGGTATGTCTGCATGATGCTTTCCATTATCATTATCGCTTTCATAGCGTATTCCTTTCCTTATCAGATATAGTCCAGTGTGCGCAGAATGAACAGCCAGGCTGTCAACGTAAAGGCACTGAGCAAGGTTGTGAGCATAACACTGACTGCAGTGATGATACCCTTGTGTCCGAGATTTTTTGCCATGACAAAGCAGCTGCTTGTCGTTGCGCTGCCCAGCATGATCAGAATGGCAATAAGTTTCTCCGAACGGAAGCCGAGCCATATTGCAACCGGAAGGAACAGCAGGCAGAACAGCACCAGTTTGATTCCTGCAATACCGAAGGCCAGTCTGATGTTGCCTTTTGCGTCCTGGAAGCGAAAAGATGCACCCAGCGCAATCAGAGAAAGCGGCGTTGCCATTCCTGCCAGATAGGATACAGATTTACTCAGAATCACCGGCTGAGGAATTTCCAGCACCGACCAGAGCAGTCCTGCGGCAATGCCCAGGATAATGGGATTTGTGATCACGTCCTTGACCGTCCGGTAAAGCAGCTGTCTGCCGCCTTTCTTCTGTGCATCCTGTGGTCCGGTCAGGGAGAGTACAGTTACAGCGATGATATTATATAAGGGCACTGTTCCTACGATCATCAATGCAGCCATGGTTGCCTCGCCATAGATGTTATTGATAAATGCGATTCCCAGTATGGCGGCACTGCTGCGGTAAGATGCCTGAATAATTTCGCCTCGTTCTGTGCGGTTCTTTCTCAGAAGAGAAAACAGAAATGCGATTCCGATACTGGCTGCAGTTGCAAAAAAACAGAACAGAACAAACCGGGTATCCCATACGACTCGAAAATCTGCTGCGGACAGGTCCTTGAACAAAAGTGCCGGAAGAAGTGCCTTGAAAACAAATTGGTTGATCTTTCCGATGGAATGATCGTCCAGCAGATTTACTTTCCGGATCCATCCCCCGAACAGCATCATCAGAAATACAGGAATCGTTGCATTCAGACTGAACGCAAGATTTTGCGTCAATACCTCCATAGTAAAGTGCCTCCCACTTTTTCTTATCCGTTATAGTATAGCACCTTGGTAAATCATTGTCAACTCCCTTTGAATTGTAAAAAACAAGTAAAATACTGAAATTTTCTTGTATCTTCCCTTTACAATTCTATATAAATATGATAAAATAATAGTATAAAGACTCGCTTTTATTGACATATACACCAAGGAGGTGCGCTTATGCGTACAAGAAAACGATTACTATCAGCAATGGCGGTTCTGACCGGCGCAGTGATGCTGCTTCATATTCCTGTTTCTGCCGCAGAGCAGACAACACGGACAGAGGTACTGCTGGGAAATACAACCGTTATGCTCTCAGACATTGACTTTACACCGGCAGCTGTGCTGTCCAATGCAGATTCTGGTTTCCTGTTCGGAGATCAGCTGGATGCCAACAATCGTACATCCTATGAAGCATTTGAGGATTATCTGGCAAATCCCTCTGATGATACAATGACCATTGAACTGACGGATCCGATTGTATTACAGCGTTCTTCCAGCAACATGGCAAACTGGTCAGAGGATGAGTACACAGAATACGCCAGTGCAGTTATGAGTGCTGTTATGCCTGGTGCGATTGCATGTACACTTGACTATCCGGAGCTCTTCTGGCTGAATTTCACAGAAATCGCCTGCAATCTCCCCAGCGGTCAGCCGGAGATTAAGGGAAATTTCGGCTCGTCCTATAAGTACACCATAACCATCAGCAAACTTTCTGTTACACCGAATTACGATACAAGCTATACAGACTTTGATGAGATTCTGGAAATTCGTGACCAGATCGATCAGGCAGCGCAGAATTTCATTATTGAGGGTGATACGGACTACGAAAAATGCCAGAGTATTTACAAAAGCATCTGTGATATTATTACCTACGACACGACAGCACCTTATGCGCATTCCGTTGCTGGTGTGCTTTATGATACAAATGCTGTTTGCGAGGGCTATGCAAAAACCTTCAAGCTTTTGTGTGATCGGGAAGATATCCCCTGTCTGGCAGTTCTGGGTAACTTTGATTCGGAAAATATGACAGCACATATGTGGAATTACGTGTATCTGGACAACGCATGGTATGCATGCGATCCTACATGGGACGATGCTCTGAGCGGTACGGACTATTTTATGCGCGGTTCTGCGGTATTCAATCAGAATCACACGCCGGAAAGTCCTTATTCCATCATGGAGATGTACTTCCCGGAATTGTCCGAGGAGGACTATTCTCCTGCCAGCGGTACAGAAACTACAACCACAACAACCGAAACTACTACTACAACAACGGAAACTACAAGCACTACTACAACGATGGAGACAACAACTACATCAACTGCAACCAATACCGAAACTACAACTGTGGGATCCACAACGGAAATGACCACAGCATCTGCATCTGAGACAACACCAGCAACAGAAACGACAGTTACTACAACCGTGACTGCTGATGTTCCAGTGCCGCTTTACGGCGATGTGAACGAGGACGGTGTTCTCAGTTTGCTGGATGTCATTGTCCTGCGGAAATATCTGGTTGGTGCAGTCGGTACGGATGCGTGTCCGCTTCTTCTGGCAGATACAAACCAGGATCGATCGGTGAATGTTTTTGACGCAGCTTATCTGCTCCGGTGTATTGCAGATATACGTTAAATCAATTCATAACAAGTCAGGGGGCTGCTGCAAAAATATGCAACAGCCCCTTTTCGTGAATGATTTGTTCTGCAGATCTTGTGAGTCACAACTGCAATGTTCTGCTTCTCACCCCCGTATCACACCATCTCCCCATTTGCAATTCTTTCTGCAAGGTCGCTCAGATACACCCATCTGTCCATCTTTTCAGCGAGCTGAGTTTCAAGAGATTCTTTCTGATCAGACAATTCCTGAAGCCTCAGATAATCAGAAGAACATTTTTCGATCTCCTTTTCAGTATCCGCAATCTGCTGTTCAAGATCAGCAATATCATCATCAATTGTTTCAAATTCCCGCTGTTCTTTGAATGTGAATTTCAGCTTTTTCCTGCCAACAAAAATACGTTCTTTCTTTTCAGTCTGCTTTTTCGGCTTTTCGGATGCGTCATCATTTTGCAAAACACTTTTTGCGTAATCACTGTAATTGCCATTGTATCTGTTTACAATTCCATCACCCTTCAGTTCCCAGATTTCGGTTGCCATTTTATCCAAGAAATATCTGTCATGAGATATCGCAATAACCGCACCGCTGAAATTGCTGAGATAGTCCTCCAGAATTGTCAGTGTTGCTATATCAAGGTCGTTTGTAGGTTCGTCCAGAATGAGAATGTTCGGTGCTGTCATCAGAACCTTTAAAAGATAAAGCCTTTTTCTTTCGCCGCCCGAAAGCTTTTCGATTCGATTCCATTGCAGTTCCGGGGTGAAGAGAAATCTTTCCAGCATTTGTGACGCCGTCACAGTTCCTTCCGGCGTCTGTATACGGTCCGCAGTTTCTCTGATATATTCGATCACTCTCTGAGAAGGATCCATACTTTCACATTCCTGCGAAAAATAGCCTATTTTGACCGTATCGCCAATCGTGATCACGCCGCTGTCCGGCTGAATTTCTCCCACCGCCATCTTGATCAGTGTTGACTTACCTGCACCATTATGTCCCACAATCCCGATTCTTGCATCTCTCGGCAATATGCAGGAGAAATCATGAATCAGTTCCTTTCCGTCGATTGACTTTGCAATATTTTCAAATTCTATGGTTTTCTTGCCGAGTCTTGACGAAACAGACTGCAATTGCAGATTATCAGCTTCCACGGGCCTTTCACGATTTTCGAGTTCATGGAATCTTTCGATTCTGTCTTTGGATTTCGTACCTCTTGCACGAACGCCTCGTCTGATCCATTCAAGTTCCTGACGATAGAGTGTACGGTTCTTACGTTCTCTTGCTTCTGCATCCGCTTCACGCTGTGCCCTTTGCTCAAGGTAGATGCTGTAGTTACCATCATATTCGAAAATATGGCCATGATCCACCTCAACAATTTTACGGGTAATACTGTTAAGAAAATATCTGTCATGAGTCACCATAACAATTGCACCGCGATATTTTTTCAGCTGTTCTTCTAACAGCTGTACGGTTTCGTTGTCGATGTGGTTTGTGGGCTCATCCAGCAGAAGGACGTCGCTTGGCTGTATCAGTGCCGCTGCTATGCCTGCACGTCGTCTTTCGCCGCCTGACAGCATACTGATATCCCTTGTGTAATCGTTAATGCCAAATTTTCCAAGAATAGACTTTGCTTCAAATTCTTTAGCTTCTTTCAGATCAGCAGGAAGATGTGACATCACCTGCTCCAGCACACTTCCGCACGCCTCAAATTCCGGTATCTGCGGCAGATAGGATATTCTCACGCCGCTTGTGCGGATGATCTCGCCGTTGTCAGCCTCTTCCGCTCCCGCAAGAATTCTCAGGAGTGTGGACTTGCCAGTGCCATTTATGCCGATGATTCCGACCTTATCGCCTTCATTCAGAAAGAATGACACATTGTCCAGAACCTTTCGCTGCATGTATGTTTTGGATATGTTTCGTGCTGTTAATAGTATCATTGGGAACTCCTTCGTTTTTTATGGTTTACCCATCATCATCTCATCCAGCTGAAATGATAGATTACATAAACTCCCTTATATTATAACATGCTTTGATAAATATTACAAGATAAACATACATTTTTTCGATCGTACCAATACAATGAATCAACGCATCCCCTCACTATCTCGTCATTTTTTCAATATGAGATAACGATGAATCTGATAAGATCATTATGCCAGGATTGAATTCTACTGGTATCTGTGGTATAATCATATACAGAAGAGAAGAAACAGAATGAATTTCCTGAAATCTCAAAAGAAAGGACTAACTTATGAAACTACTGATTATCCGGCACGGTGACCCCGATTATTCCATTGACTCCCTGACAGAAAAAGGACACAGAGAAGCTGCCATGCTTGCAGAACGCATTGCTCCTATGAACATTGCTGCTTACTACGTTTCACCTCTCGGACGTGCAAGGGATACGGCAGAATATACTCTGAAGAAATGCGGGCGCACTGCCGAGGTACATCCTTGGATGCGGGAATTCGACTGCAACATTCTGGATGAAGAAACAGGAGAACGCCGCATTCCGTGGGATATGTTACCTGGAAACTGGACAAATGTCTCTGAATACTATGATAAGGACAAATGGTATGATGTCCCAGTCATGGCAGAAGCGAATATGAAACATGGTCTTGAAGAGGTGCAGAGGGGACTGGATGCGCTGCTTGAAAAACATGGTTATGTACGCGAGGGGAATTTTTACCGCGCCGTCTGTCCGAATGAGGATATAATTGTCTTATTCTGTCACTTCGGTGTAGAGTGTGTGATGCTCGGATACCTGCTTGGCATTTCTCCCATGGTGCTGTGGCATGGATTTATGGCAGCCCCTACTTCTGTGACAACGATCTGCACGGAGGAGCGTCGTAAAGGGATTGCAAGCTTTCGTATCAGTGCGTTCGGGGATATTTCACATTTGTATGTGCAGAATGAACCGCCGGCATTTGCCGGACGATTCTGTGAGATGTTCAGTAACAGTGCTCAGAGACATGACTAAAAACCAAACCGAATGCGAATGAATGACAAGAAATGGAAAGAAGGCATAATATGCGCAGCTACACATACATCGAAAAGGGAAAATTTGCTCTTACGGAAAAGCCAAAACCCACGATTCAAAGCGAGACGGATGCAATCGTAAAAGTCACCCTTGCCAGCATTTGCACCAGCGACCTGCACATCAAACACGGCTCGGTTCCTCGTGCAGTGCCGGGGATCACTGTAGGGCATGAAATGGTCGGCATTGTAGAATCCGTTGGTTCAGCAGTAAAATCCCTAAACGCCGGGGACAGAGTGACTGTGAATGTAGAAACCTTCTGCGGCAAATGTTTCTTCTGCAAAAAGGGCTTTGTCAACAATTGCACTGACAAAAATGGCGGCTGGGCACTCGGTTGCCGTATTGACGGCGGACAAGCAGAATATGTCCGTGTGCCTTATGCAGATCAAGGTCTGAATAAAATTCCTGATACTGTTTCTGATGAGCAGGCTTTGTTTGTAGGTGATATTCTCGCAACAGGCTACTGGGCAGCAAAAATTTCTGAAATAACACCTGAAGATACCGTCCTCATCATCGGTGCAGGTCCTACAGGAATCTGCGCGCTGCTGTGTGTGATACTTCAAAATCCCAAGAATATCATCGTATGCGAATCTGATGCTTACCGCAGAAAGTTCGTACGGAAGCACTATCCTGATGTACTTGTGACATCTCCGGAAAACGTGCAGGAATTTGTTCGCTCACATAGCGACCATGGCGGTGCCGATGTGGTTCTGGAAGTTGCCGGTACGGAGGATACCTTCCGCATGGCATGGGAATGCGCAAGACCGAATGCAATTGTTACGGTGGTTGCACTGTATGACAAACCTCAGCTTCTTCCGTTGCCAGAGATGTACGGAAAGAATCTGATTTTCAAAACAGGCGGTGTGGATGGCTGTGATTGCGATGATATTCTCAGATTGATCGCAGAAGGCAGAATTGATACCACTCCCCTGATTACTCATACCTATCCCCTTTCAAAAATCGAGGATGCTTATGCTCTATTTGAGGAAAAACAAGATAATGTGATAAAAGCGGCAATTACACCTTGACTCGAATATGAAAGAAGCAGTTTATAACACAAAGATCCGCAGCCGAAGAACTTCCTGCTGCGGATCTTTGTATTACTTCAGGCAATCACGCCTTTTTTTTCGCTAAAATATCAGGCTGCATTTATAATTAAATTTCTGCTTCCATAAAGTAGATTCTTGAGCCAAAATCCTGAAAATATCGTACCTGATCATTATAGCCTGTTCCGCTGAATGCCTGCTTCAGTTTTACACCTGCATGCATCAGCGTGTCTCCATATACATGATAGTCCTCTGTTTCGCCGTCCATTTTTACAAAACGTGCAATGAGGTTATGCGTCAGAGAATCCTGTTTAATATGAATTGGTGCCACTGTATTCACCAGATCACCGAAGGCTTTGATGTTATATCTCGCCTTTTTATTATAAAAACGATATCGGGTTTCCGCAGAACCGGACGTTCTTTTTTCTTCCATTCACCTCTTACAATATGCTCCCGGACAAATTGATGCATCTGTCCGCTCATACCGTTCAGCCCCTGTGCAGAATAGGTCATGACAGCCTCTGGACTTTCAAAATCCTCACCCGTTCCGATCACGAAGCAGAAGGACTGGGGATTGATACCGGATACAAGTCTTGTTTTTCCGAAGCCGCTGACTTCCGCAGCCTCATAGTGATTACCGCTGTATATCAGGTTGAATCCGAAGCTATCCCCCGCGTCCTCTGTGGTATCCTCACGGCTCAGCATAACAAAAGGATTTGCTCGATTGGAGGACGTGCCCGTATAGGAAGCATTCACATGCTTTCCGGCACGAATTTTTATATCATTCCGTTTCATCTCTCTTGTCCAGGAACCATTAAAGGTTGTCATTGTAAAATCTGGCGTGTCAAAGTCAAGCTGCATACTCATCAGCCGCATGAGTCTGATTGCATTCTTGCTTTCATTGATGAATCGTGTACTTCTGGTTATGACATCGCAATCTTCAAATACGGCATAATACAGTTCAAGCACCAGATCGTACTGCTTATCCCGGAGCGTCACTACCAATTCCTGAACCTATCCGCTTTCATCATAGGAGGCGGGCAGTTCTCTCAGTTCATGTTTGCCCTGACGAATTTCAGCTTTTTCAAAAAGGAAATCCGATGTATAACTTCCATCTGTGTGAATTACTTCAATCAGCGGCTCGCGTACATCGCCTTTTCCGTAGGATGACATTTCCAGCCGGATATCCTCCAAAGACAGAGGTCCGCTTTCCTGGCTGTAAACATTCAGGTTACCAGGTGCAAATGCGTGCTTTTCGTATAAAGCCTCAGCATCAGCTTCTTCCCGTATGAGTATCTTCCTGCCATAATGCAGGTGTTCCAGATGCCCCGTTTCTGTCACACGGAAACAGTAGGTTGTATGCTGTGTATCCAGAATGAAATTCTGTCCGATTTGTCTGATCATCTGCGGTTCCTCCTGTAAAATATATTTAATGATTTATTTCTTTGTTTTGAGTTCGACTGTAATTTCTGTCATTTTCTCTTCAGTAAGGATAAATTTCCTTCTGAACAGAACAAGGGCTGCGATCAGTCCCAGAATCGGGAAAACGGTCATCGTTACACGCAGTCCGACTACAGAAGAACCAGATTCTGCTGCGGCATCCACTGCGCTGCTGGTATCATCGCTGAGATTGCATATACTCAGACAAACGGAAGCGATCAGTGCGGCTACACCTTACGCCAGTTTTACTACAAAAGTCTGCATGGAGAAAATAACACTTTCATCTCTTCTGCCATTCTTCAGTTCGCCGTAATCGACTGTATTTGCAAGGAAAACTGTTGTCAGTACGGTCAGAATCCCAAATGCCATAAATACAAAGAATGCCGGAACAAAAAGCAGATAGACGCTGGGGAGACTTACAAACATCAGCAGACACAACGTTCCATATCCAAAAATCGCCATTCCAACTCCCATTGTTTCAGGAAACTAATTTTGAGATTTCAGTTTCCTTAATTGTGCCATGTTTTCTTTGCTTTCGCAAGAGCAAAATCAAACAAATATTGCATCCCATTTTTATGCAAAATATCGATATGATTAACATTTGATACCTTTTCAGCTTCGTTCCCCAACAATTAACAGAAAACCAATCTTTTTAGCTCCGCATCCAAGTCCTTAAAATACAAAATTCCGATAAGGCCGGAATGAATTTGCCTTATCGGAATTATCATGCATATTTGAGAGATGCTTCTGGATTTATGTCATACGACGCAAACAGATTTCAAGATATTCAAGGAGTGATCTACAGATTTCACTGCGCTGTCCCTCCTGAATGACAGAAACAGAACCAGAAGAATCGGATACGATCACTGAGCCGTTAAGGTCCTGATTCTCAATCACATAGCAATCATCAGGAAAATCAGGATTCAAATTGCGTTCCTGCATTGTCGCTTCGACTACATTAAGGTAACCTTCCACATTCAAACCCGTCCATTCTGTAGCATAAAAGCTTACTGCACCATAGGCCTTGACATATTTTACATATTCATCTGAAAATCTAAGCCCCAGTGCCTGCTGTGCTTTCTCAATTTCCTGATCTGTACATCCCGTCAGGTGATACAGATTTTTGATTGCTTCCATTTTGCTCACAATATCCGGCATAATTATATCCCTTCACTTTCTGCTGCTCTTGTTTTCCAATGCTCTGCGCGTTCCTTGGCAAACTGCTCTCTGTCAATTGTCGACACACAGGTTTTATCATGCAGGATAGAATCCGTTCCTCTCCCGCGATGTTCTTCTGGTGTCAACTCTGCCAGCGGGCTATTCGGACTTTGCCCAATATGATGCAGTTCAATGACTTTATTGTCCTTATTGAACGGAGAAAGTCCCTGTATGGTTCGTTCATAATTTGTACGCCCAAAGGGATCCTTCTGTTTCCAGTCAATATCGTTGTTATTACGCACCAGACAAAGTTTATCGCCTACTGTTTTTTCCTGTAAATCTGCGTTTTTGTAGATGGTACGTTCCTCTTTTGATTTGA